>CANPWY010000093.1 GCA_947585215.1 uncultured Clostridia bacterium | reverse complement strand
TCGTGCTCGGTCTGGATGTCGCTCCCCCAGTGGACGGGGTACTCGAAGGTGTCGTTGACCTTCTCGAGCGCGGCTATCGCGTCGGTGTAGCTCATGCGGGCAAAATCCGCGTCGCGCACCTTCTCGAGGCGCTCGATTATCCCCTTGTCTATGAAGCTGTTGAAGAACTCCATCTCGTGCGGGCAGCTCTCGAGCACATGCGTAATAACGTGCTTTACAAGCCCCTCCGCGAGCACCATGTCGTCCCACAGGTCGGCAAACGCTATCTCCGGCTCTATCATCCAGAACTCCGCCGCGTGGCGCGGGGTGTTCGAGTTCTCGGCGCGGAAGGTCGGGCCGAAGGTGTAGGTGCGTCCGAACGCGAGGGCGAAGGTCTCCGCCTCGAGCTGGCCGGAGACGGTGAGGTTCGTGGCCTTGCCGAAGAAGTCCTTCGAGTCGTCCACACTTCCGTCCTCACGGCGTGGGGGGTCGTTCACGTCGAGCGTCGTGATGCGGAACATCTCTCCCGCTCCCTCGGCGTCAGACCCGGTGATTATTGGGGTGTGGGCGTAGACAAAGCCCATCTGATGGAAGTATTCGTGTATCGCCCACGCCGCCTCCGAGCGGACGCGGAACACCGCGTTGAAGGTGTTCGAGCGCGGGCGCAGATGCGCTATCGTGCGGAGGTATTCGAGGCTGTGGCGCTTCTTCTGGAGCGGATAGTCCGGCGTGGACGCGCCCTCGAGCTCCACCGAGGAGGCCTTCAGCTCGAAGGGCTGCTTTGCCTCGGGGGTGAGGACGAGCGTCCCCTCGGCGTATATCGCCGAGCCGACGCCGAGCTTCCGTCCCATCTCGAAGTTTTCGGTATTTTCGTCGAGAACAAGCTGTATTGATTTCACCGTCGAGCCGTCGTTGAGCTCGACGAAGGCGAAAGCCTTGCTGTCGCGCACGGTGCGCACCCATCCCGCGAGGCGCACCGTCTCTCCGCCGAACTTCTCCGGCGCGAGGAATATGTCCTTTATGCGAGTTACCGTCATTGTTTACGACTCCCTTGCAGATTACACGCTGCGGCGGGCGGCGAAAGTCTGCGGCCGCAGTTTGGTTACAACAATTATATACACATTTTTCCCGCTTGTAAAGTCCCATCGTATACAAAGACAGCGCGCGTTCAGCCCGAAAAGGGCTTTCTGCCGCAGACGAGGTCGTCCGCGCAGAGGGCGCAGACCGCGAGCGGCGTCCAGAGCAGTGCAAAGAGCGGGCAGATCTGCCCGCAGACGTTGAAGGGCTGGCGCGAGTAGTCCCAGACCTGCATATCGAGCGCGACGTTTATGATGAGCCCGCTCGCAAGCTCCACCGCGAGTATTGCCCCGACCGACGCGAGGGTGCGCAGTCCGAAGCGCAGTCCCGCGCGCCGGAACGCGCCGTTTATCAGCGCTATCGCGTAACAGCACGCCGAGCCGACGGCTATCATCACCGGATGCGACCGTCCCCGCCACGCAAGCTCTATGCAGAAGTACAGTACGCCTCCCACGGCGCTTTCGCAGAGTATCCGCTTTCCTCTCATGTCCTCACCCCGATTTTTCGCTAGTCTGCCCCGAATCTTCGGAGTATACACCATTGATTTCCGGGGGAAAATAGCGCCATAAAGCCACGGGAGGGACAGACAAATGGCGGGGATAATATTCAGCATCATCGCCGGCGCGGCGATGAGCTTTCAGGGGGTGTTCAACACCCGCCTCTCTGAAAAGATAGGTCTTTTCGAGTCAAACGTGTTCGTACAGGGGACGGCGTTCGTGCTGTCGCTCATCGCACTGCTCGTCGCGGGAAACGTCTCGGGCGGCGCGGGCTGGAGCGGCTTCGGCGAGGCGACGCTCGTGAGCCGCCTCGGCGGCGTGCTCGGAATAGTCATCACCGTGACGGTGATGCTCGGCATAAAGGAGCTCTCCCCCACCGTCGCCATCTCGGTCATTCTTATCTCGCAGCTGCTCGTAGCGGCGGCGATAGACGCGTTCGGGTGGTTTGGGCAGGAGCAGACGCCCTTCGGCTGGACGAAGTACCTCGCCACGGCGATGATGGTCGGCGGCGTGCTGCTGTTCAAGTGGAAATAGTTCGAGGGAAATCGGCGGGCTTCGCCCGCGCGATTTCCCTCGAAGCCGCCGGACAGAGCGGAGCTCTGCCGGCGGCGGCGCCGGTCTACGCTCCGTGCTTCGCGCGAAGCACGACCGACGAGAGGTGTAAATTTCGCCGTACATGCCGCCGAAATTTACGAATTTGACTTTTTTCGCGCCTGACGGCGCGAACTCTGCGAGGCTTTTTGCCCGCAAACTTCACGCGAACCGCGAGGGCTCGAACTAATTTTGCATCCGACATTTTCAGCCCTCACTAGCAATATTCGCTTTGCAAATATTACCCAACTTTGAGCACGTTATGGAGCGGCGCAGCCGCAGGCTGCGTTGACAGTCAGTACGTCGGCGCTGAGCACCGACGTACCAAATGAAAGCCTCGCAGAGTTTCGCCGCATCAGCGGCGAAATAAATTCAAATTTATTTTTTCCGACGACATGCGCGTCGGAAAAATACTTCTCGCGGAGCGCGCGTCGAAGGCGGCGAAGCCGTCGAGGCGCGAAGCGGAGTGCTTGCCGTCTGGCAGAGCTCCGCTCTGTCAGACGGCTTCACTCGGAATTGCGCAAGCGCAATTCCGAGTGAACTTCTCGCGGGAAATTGGTAAAGGAGCGGGCTAAAGCCCGCTCCTGCGATTTCCCGCGAATTACTTTCTCGTCTGCGCGACGAGCCCCGGCACTATCAGGATGTGCAGTACTATCGCCGCCATCTCGCCGGTGAACGCTCCGTAAATAAATTCGCTCCAGGAGAACGTGACCGCCGTACAGAGCGCTATTATGAGCATTGCCGCGCCCCACGCTATCCTTCCGCCGAGCATCGCAACGAGCAGGGAGAGATAGCTCGCGCCCACACGGTGCGCGCCCATTGACCGGCGGAACGTGTCGTAGAACGCGCCGGCGAGCAGTCCGTAGAACGCGAGCTCGAACATCATCGCAACGCCCTCCGGAAAGAGCGCGGGCGAGCCGAGTATTACCGACGCGAGCACCGGCGCGACCATGCCTATCGCAAACCCGAGCGGCGCTCCGCAGACAAATCCGCAGAGATAGACCGGTATGTGCATCACGAGCAGCACCGGCGCAAGCCCCGGCACGCGCACCGCAAGTCCCGGCAGGAATATCGCGAGCACGAGGAAGAGCAGTGCGAGAAGTATGTTCCTCATCGAAAAGCTATTGCGTACAGCCATATCAGACCTCTTTTCGGCCGGTGGGAGACCGGCCATCCTCCGAAAAGTTGTGTATACAGCGATTATATCCGAAAACGGCGAGTTTTTCAAGAGCGCCCCGTTCCTTTGCGGAAATTTTTGCCGCAGGAGCGAATATGAAGCGGAAAATACGTCAAAAATACCTGTCGGGGGTGACCGATGTGACAAAGGAAATGAAAGTCATAGGCGGCTTTGCGGTCTGCGCCATGCTGGTACTTGCCACGGTGACGTTTGCTATTGCGACCGAGCCGCCCGCGGCGGAGAGCTTCGCCGCGGCGGATACAAGCGCGGAGGCGGAAGGGATCTTTTCCGGGCAGTCCGAGGGGTACGTCGTGAGGAGCGACGGCGTCTCCGCCGCCGTCTATAACCTCGACGGCGAACTGCTCATGCCGCTCGACATCCTGCCCGCAAAGCTGCGCGGCGAGGACGCCGCGCGCCTTGCGGACGGCATCTACGCCGCGGACGACGAGGCGCTCTGGCGGCTCATCGAGGATTTTTCCTCTTGACCGCGCGCCTTCGAGGCAATATAATAGTTTCGGTATCCCGGCATCGCCGGGAAATACATAGCGTATTGCCGCCCGCGAGGCGGCACGGAGGTCAGAATGGACGACAACACCAACTTCGGCCCGGACTACGTCACTCTTGTGGACGACGATGGCAAGGAGTACCAGCTTGAACTGCTCGACTCGATAGAGCTTGACGGAAAGACCTACCTCGCGTTCTGCGAGGCCGACCTTCCCGAGGACAGCGAGGCGATAGAGGTGACCATCCTCCGCGTCGAGGTACGCGAGGACGACACCGAGGAGCTCGTCGGCGTGGACGACGAGGAGGAGCTCGAGCGCGTGTACGAGGTTTTCCTCGACCAGCAGCCGGACGACGAGGACGAGGAATAATCCGTCGGCGCGGACGCCCGCCGGAGCAGAATTTTTCTGTTGATAATCCGGAGGGAATGTGGTATCATATAGGCGGAGGGAATTTCCCTTCTGCCCTGCTCGTGGCGGGTTTCTTTAAACCCACATCTCTTTGAAACGGGACCGCGGCCTTCACCGGCCGTTCGCAGGCCTCCCGACCCGCTTCGGCGGATCTCGGAAGTTGGAAGCGATAAATCCGGTGAGAGCGGACCCACCTGCATTTGTTGTGCAGGATTTAAAGCACCCCCACGACAGGGTACGGAAACAGCACCGCGCAGGCGCCGCCGCGCGGTTTCTCCGCGGCAAATGCCCCATCTCATATTCGGATGGGGCTTTAATTCTGTTCGGAGAGATTTACATATTTCGGAAAACATACAGGACGGCTGAGAGGTATATTATGCGTGTTCTTGCTATCGACTACGGCGACGCGCGCTCCGGCGTCGCTATAAGCGACGCGAGCGGTACGCTCACCGGCGAAACGCTCGTCATACGCGCGAGCGGCCCGCGAGCCGCCGAATCAAAGCTCGCGGAGCTCATCGAGGAGAAGCGCCCCGACCGCGTCGTGATAGGCAACCCTCTGAACATGGACGGCACCGCCGGCGCACGGAGCGAGCGGAGCCGCGAGCTGAGGGACGTCCTCGCGGAACGGACCGGCGTGCGCTGTGACCTCTGGGACGAGCGGCGCACCACCGTCGACGCGCACCGTATCCTCTCCGAGGCGGGCTTTCACGGCGCGAAGCGGAAGAACACCGTCGACGCCGTGGCGGCAAGCCTGATACTCGAGGGCTATCTCGCGGCAATGAAAAACGGCCGCGTATAACGTATAAATTATATGTTTTGAAAGGGTGATGCGGAAAATGAAGAAAAAGATAACGGCGGAAACTCTCTATGAGCTGAAGTTTCCCTCCGAGCCGCGCTTCTCGCCGGACGGGCGCTACACCGCGTTCGTCGTGAAGAACGTGAACGGCGAGCGCACCGGCTACTCGAGCGACATCTGGCTCAGCGAGAACGGCTCCGCCCCACGCAGGCTCACCGCCATGGGCGACGGCGGCTCCTTCTGCTGGTCGCCAGAGGGGAAGGTGCTCTTCTCCGCCTCGCGCACGCCGGAGGACAAGAAGCGCGTTGGCAAGGGTGAGAAGTTCACCTCCGTCTACGAGATCTCGCCCGACGGAGGCGAGGCAGTGAAGGCCTTCACGCTTGAGCACGCCGCAGGCGGGCTCCGCCACGTCGAGGGCAGTCTCTATCTCTTTACCGCCCGCACGGACGAGGCGTATCCCGAGGCCGGGAGCGACGGCTTTGACAAGGCGCTCGAGCAGTACAACTCCCCCGCCTACCGCGGCATCGAGGACACGCCGTTCTGGTCAAACGGCAGCGGCTTCACGGCCGGTATGCACAGCGTCCTCTTCCTCTACGACCGTGAGAGCGGCAAGGAGACTCAGGTCACGCCGGACGGCTTCGACGTCCGCTCGGTATCCGCGAAGAACGGGAAGATAGTCTACACCGGCTCGGCGCAGGGACGCGTCCGCGATATGAGAATATCCGGTCTCTACCTCTATGACATCGCCTCCGGGTCGACCGAGACGCTTATCGAGCCGGGTCGTCTCAAGCTCGGCTTTGCCGAGCTCCGCGACTGCGGCGATGTTCTCCTCACCTGCACCGATGGCGCGAAGTACGGAGACACCGAGAGCGGTACGCTCCACACTCTCGACATTGCGACAAAGGAGCTCCGTCCGCTCGGCGACGGCGCGGTCGTGCCGGTTGGCGCCGTCGGAAGCGATGCTCGCCTCGGCGGCGGCATGAAGACCAAAATGGTGGCTGGCGAGCTGTACTTCGTGAGCCTCGACCGCTACAAGAACTCCTTAAAGAAGGTCACTTCGGACGGCGGTATCGAGACCGTCCTCTCCGAGCGCTGCGGTATAGATTCGTTTGACATCTGCGGCGGAAGCATAGCCGCGATAGAGCTCTCCCCCGTCCGCACGCCCGAGCTGTATATCGACGGCCGGCAGATAACCGACTTCTCCGCGCCGCTTGACGGATACGAGACCATAGCCCCGGAGTACATACCCTTCACGAATGCGGACGGTCTCGTCATAGACGGCTGGCTGCTCCGCCCCGCGGGCTTCGATGCGGGAAAGAAGTACCCGGCGCTCCTCGAGATACACGGAGGACCGCGCACCGCGTTCGGCGAGGCGTTCTTCCACGAGATGCAGGTCTTTGCAAACGCGGGTTACTTCGTCCTGTTCTGCAACCCGCGCGGCTCGGACGGACGCGGAGACGCGTTTGCGGATATATGGGGCAGGTACGGCACGATAGACTACGATGACATCATGGCATTTACGGACAGCGTTCTCGCGTGCGAGGAGTCGATAGACCCGCAGCGGCTCGGCGTCCTCGGAGGCAGCTACGGCGGCTACATGACAAACTGGATAATCGGCCACACCGACCGCTTCGCCGCCGCCGCGAGCCAGCGTTCCATCGCGAACTGGACCTCCTTTGAGTTCACAAGCGACATCGGCTTCAACTTCACCCGCATGAACCACCGCACCTCCACCCACGAGAACTGGGACTATCTCTGGGACATCTCCCCGCTCAAGTATGCGGATAAAGTGAAGACCCCGACGCTCTTCATCCACTCGGACAACGACTTCCGCTGTTGGATGGTCGAGGGCATACAGATGTTCACGGCGCTCCGCTTCCACGGCGTCGAGAGCCGCCTCTGCCTCTTTGAGGGCGAGAACCACGAGCTCAG
>CANPWY010000092.1 GCA_947585215.1 uncultured Clostridia bacterium | reverse complement strand
TGAATCAATGTGTCGTCCTGTTATGTGGGTTGCGGTTGCGTGTCGTATTCAGGAGAGGGATTTTTAAGGGAGAGGGCGAAGCCCTCTCCCTTAAGCGCGCTTTTTGGCTACTTTTTGCGCGAGCAAAAAGTAGCGCAGGGGTGCGGGGCGGCACAGCCCCGCCGGGGGCGCGGGGGCAGCGCCCCCGCAAGGTGTCGGTAGAGCTCTGCTCTACCAAGGACGCGGGGATCTCCCCCGCAGATTCCTGCGGGGCTTCCCCGCTAGAGGGGCGGGAACGTCCCACAAGGTTGCGGGCTTCGCCCGCAGACTATACTTTGTGATACTTTCCATTTTCAAAGCGGCGCACTGCACCGTTCGGAAGATACTGCGTGTAACGGTTATCCATCGGCTCCGCGCGCTCGATTATCCGCGTCGGAGCAGAGACTGCGACCGAGTTCGGCGGCATGTCGCCGTACACGACGGCGCCCGCGCCTATCCTGCACCCGTCCCCTATCGTCACGCCGCCGACTATGACGGCATTCGCGCCGATGTACACGCGGTCGCCTATCGTGGGCGCGCCGGGCTTCGATGTGCCCTCGAGGGTGTTCGAGCCTATCGTGACGTTCTGAAATATGACCGCGTCGCGGCCTATTTTCGCGTCGTTTGAGATAAACACGCCGAACGGCCCGTGCGGGAAGCACGGCTCGCCCGCGAACTCTGCGAGTCCTCCGATAAACCCGCACCGCTTGTCGAAGTAGTGGCCGTATGCGTCCCATATCAGCTTCTTTGTGTTCACTTTTCCGTCCGCGACGCACTTTTCGCGCATCTTCTCACGGACGCGCCATATCGTCTTATGGCGCAGCATGTAGAAAGCGAGCGCCGCAGGAGTTATCAGCTTTCGGAATATGCTCATCTCCGCTCCGCCTCCATCCGCTCTATCGCGTCCGCTATCGCGCCGGTCTTGCAGTCTGCGACGACCTCATAGCCCATCGCAAGTATCTCCGGGTAGGCGCTCGAGGGCACGAACGCGCGGTCGGCGGCGCGGAGAAGCGCCGTGTCGTTCGGCGCGTCGCCCGCGCAGACGAGCTTCCGCCCGAGCTTCTCCGCAAGCCAGCGCGCGGAGGTTCCCTTGTCCACGCCGCCGGTCTGTATCTCGAGCATGAACGGAAGCGAGCGGACGCCGTTCAGTCCCTCCTCCTCGGCCTCCTTCGCGAGGGCGGGGATGTCGTCCGGGTGGGCGGTGAAGACCGCCTTCATCCAGTCGTCCGGTATCTCCTCCATCGGGCAGGTGCGGCTCACCATCCCGACCCACTCGAAGTGGGCGCGGGTGTAGTCGTTTGCCTGTACGGCGAGAGTGTCGTCGGGAAGGTATACCTCAAGGCCAACCTCGAGGTCGAAGAGCGCACGGTCGCTGTGGCGGTCGCGTATGCGCCGGACGGCGGCCTTCTCCCAGTCCTTCATCGGAATTTGGAGCCATGTAGTGCCGTCCGCAAAGTCATAGACGAGCGAGCCGTTTGAGAGCACCACCGGCGCGTTGACGCTTATCTTCTCGAGCTGAGGCGTGAACGTCGGCTTCGAGCGTCCCGTAGCTATTGAGAACATCCCGCCGCCCGCCTTAAAGCGCTCTATCGCGTCGAGGTTGCGCTGCGGGATCTGCTGTCCGTCGCTCAGCGTGAGGTCGTAGTCGCTGAGAAAGAGTATGTCGGAGAAATCGGTCATCTCTTTACCTCCGTACCCGTTTTTCCTAATAATAGCACAAAGGGCGGGAGCGCGCAAGCGGAAAACAAGGGAGGCGGGACATTCCCGCCTCCCTTTGCACACTGTACTATGCTCCGCCGTGGCCCGACGCCGTTCAGCCCGCATTCACGAGCGGCGCGAGACCAGCCATCCGCGCGACGATAGCCGCCGCCTCGCTTCGCAGGAGAACGTCCGAATAGCCGAAAACCGCGTCGTCCGTACCCTTTGCGGGCTTGCCGTTCACTATTCCCGCCTCCGCGAGGGCGTACACGGCGTCGCCCTTAGCGCCGGACGGCACGTCCGCGAAGTATCCCTTCGGGACGTCGTTCACCTTTTCCGTGTCCTCGCCGAGGACGGCGGCGAAGATCGCCGCCGCGTCCGCGCGGGTGATCTTTGCTTCCGGGTCGGACGGTACGCCGTCTATCGCGCCCTTCTCCTTGAGGTAGTCCGCGTACACACTGTACCACTCGCCCTTCTGGTCCTCAGCGCCGTAGACTTGTTCGCCGTTACGGTACTGCATGAGGCGCGCGGCGAAGGCGGCGGTGTGCGCCCAGGTGAGCTCGCCGGACGGGTCAAACGTCCCGTCGCCGTTTCCGAAGATTATACCGGCCTCGGCGGCGGCGCGGACGGCGTCCGCATACCATGCGCCGGCGGCTACGTCGCTGAATCTCCCGCTCCCGAACCGCACCTCGGTCCACACGGGGAATCCGGCGCCTTCCGCCGTTGTAAGCGCGTTCCACTGCTCCTCACTGCCCGCGAAGCGGACGACGGCGAGCCTCTTGCAACCCGCAAACGCGCGCCCCAGCTTTTCGAGCGTTGCGGGGAGCGACACGGAGACGAGCGACCTGCAATTTTCAAACGCGCCGTCCCCTATCCGCGTCACGCTGTCCGGGACGGTCACGTCGGTGACGTCGGAGCATCCCCGGAAGGCGCGCTCGCCTATCTCGGTTATCCCGCCGCCGATGGCTATCGAACTGAAGTCATACCCGCTCCACGGCGCGGGGTTCTCGGCGCTGTAATCCTCCATGGAGCCCGATCCGGAGAGCGTAAGGCGGCCTCCGGCAACTATCCACTTTACGTTGTCCCCCTCAGCCCCGCAGACTCCGGCTCCGGCGGACGCCGCGAGGGCCGTCCCCGGCAGGAGCGCAAGTATCAGGGTCACAATTACAACAAACGAAAGAACACGCTTCTTCATGCAGATTCTCCTCAAATAATGTGACTTGCGTCTGGTTTCCGTACATTTTCGGACGGTGCTTCCCGCACGCTCCCGCGCTTTTCACCCGCGCAAACGCGTATACGAAAAGGACGACGCATCGGTTGCACACCGTTTGTTTCAGTATATCACCGCGCGGATGACACGTCAATATTTTACCTGAGGTTTTGCTTTTGAAGCGCGGGGCGCCTATTCGCACGCGATATACACGTCCATGCTTTCGCCGTCGGTCTCGAAGCAGGGTATCACGCCCCGCTCGGTGTGTTCGAGGCCGCTGAGGCGCATATAGCTGTCGAGCGCCTTGTACGCATTCGGTATCGACACGAAAGGGTTCCCGAACGGCTCGGGGATGTGTATCGCGGCGTAGCGGTGCTCCGGCTGTGAGAAGACCTCGAGGCCGGGCGGCGTAAGTCCCTCCGGGAGTACCCACGCGGCCTCGTAGCCGTGCATGCCGAAGACGTTTATCTGCTCCTGCGACGCAAACGGGAAGTCCCACCCTATCACCTTTGGCCGCTCGACGCCGTTCTGCCGCGCGTATGCCGTCACCCGCTCGATGGCGTCGCTCTCCGGGTCGGCACTTATCACCGCATGCTTCACATAGCGGAACGCCGGGACGACTTCGACGCGGAGGTCGGTGTACGCGTCGGCATACGCCGTCAGATCCTCGCGGAAGAGCGCGTCGAGCGAACAGTTGAAGAGGCGGCAGAGCTCTATCGCCTTGTTTATATCGGGCTGTGCCGCGTCAAGCTCCCACTTCGAGACGGTCTGGCGGCTCACATCCAGCCGCTCCGCAAGCGTCTCCTGCGTCATGCCCCGGTGCAGGCCGCGCAGATACTGCAAATTCTTTCCGAAACTCATAAGTTTGCCTCCCTATTGATATGTGTGAACGCTCACTACGGAGAGTATACCGCTTTTCCCGCCGAAGCTCAACCGCCCTCCGCGCGCGATTTTTCCCCGCCGCGCAACCCGCACGCGCGCCGCCCCGGACTTCACAAACCGTCAACCCACAAATGCGCCGCTCAGAGCTTGTACGCCGTCAACGCAAATCGCCCGGACGGCAGCACCGTCCGGGCGAACAGCTTCGCAAGCCTCGCAGAGTTTCGCCAAGTCCCAAACGGCGCAAAGCGCCGTTTGGGGGCCCTTCCGATTTAAATGCTCGCCCCGAATGAATCGGGGCTCCGCAAAGTTGCTTGCCTATGGCAAGCAACTTTAACCGCGCGAACAGGCGCGGCGCCTCGCAGAGTTTCGCCGCCTGTCATAGACAGGCGGCGAAATAGATTCTAATAAGTAAATTTCGGCGGCGTGTACGGCGAAATTTACACCGCTCGCCCGGCGCGTTTCTCGCGAAGCGAGGAACGAAGCCGGGCGCATGCCGCCGGCAGAGCTTCGCTCTGTCCGGCGACTTCACTTGAAATTGCGCCTGCGCAATTTCAAGTGAAAGTCTCGGCGCGAAAGGGTGCGCAGGGCGATTTATCGCCCGAGCACATTTCGCGACGAATTCTCAGTGGTGGAACAGCCTCATCCCTGTAAACCCGAGCACCATGTCGTATTTGTTGCAGCAGTCGATGACCGCGTCGTCGCGTATCGACCCGCCGGGCTCGAGGACGTAGCGAACGCCGGAGCGCTTCGCGCGCTCGATGTTGTCGCTGAACGGGAAGAACGCGTCCGAGCCGAGGCTCACGCCGTCAATGTGCGACAGATACTCGCGCTTCTCGGGGACGGTGAACGGCTCCGGCTTCTCGGAGAAGTAGTCCTGCCAGAGGTCGCTCTCAAGCATGGCCTCCCAGTCGCCGTCGGTGAGGTAGACGTCTATCGCGTTGTCGCGCTCGGCGCGGGCGAGGCCCTTCTTGAACGGCAGGTTCAGCACCTTGTCCGAGCCGCGGAGGAAGAAGGTGTCCGCCTTCTGCCCCGCGAGACGGACGCAGTGGATGCGGGACTGCTGCCCCGCGCCAATGCCTATCGCCATGCCGTTGTAGGCGTAGCAGACCGAGTTCGACTGCGTGTACTTTAGGGTTATCATCGCGATGAGGAGGTCGCGCTTCGCGCTCTCGGGTATGTCCTTCCTCTCCGAGACGATGTTATTGAAAACGTCATTTGTGAGGCGGTAGTTGTTGTGACCCTGCTCGAAGGTGACGCCGTAGACGTCTTTGTACTCCTGCTCGGCGGGGCGGTAATCGGGGTCGATCTCTATGACGTTGTATCCGCCCTGACGCTTCTGCTTGAGTATTTCGAGCGCCTCGGGGGTGTAGCCGGGGGCAATGACGCCGTCGCTCACCTCGGCGGCTATCAGATGGGCGGTCTCAGCGTCGCAGACGTCGGAGAGGCTCACGAAGTCGCCGTAGGAGCTCATGCGGTCGGCGCCGCGCGCGCGGGCGTAGGCGCAGGCAAGGGGCGAGAGCTCCGCGCTCTTCTTTATGCGGCAGACCTTCCGCTCCTTCGGAGTGAGCTCGAGGCCTATCGCCGCGCCGGCGGGGCTGACGTGCTTGAAAGAGGTCGCGGCGGGAAGTCCAGTCGCCTCCTTCAACTCGCTTACGAGCTGGTAGCCGTTGAGCGCGTCGAGGAAGTTGATGTATCCGGGCTTGCCGGAGAGGACCTTCACCGGCAGGTCGCCGCCGTCGCGCATGAAAATGCGGGAGGGCTTCTGGTTGGGGTTACAGCCGTACTTCAGCTCTATCGAGTTCATTTTTCTTCTCCTCCGTTGCGGTTTACTATGACGGTCTCGACCTTGCCCGAGGCGCAGTCGATATGCTTCACGAGCAGGCTCACGCGGTTCGAGCGGTCGAGCATGTCCCAGAACTTCTCGGCATTTTCGCGCGCGGTCTCGCAGAGCGAGACCGCGTACGGCTCGCCGGAGAAGCTCGGAAGCGGACTACCGTCCCCGTCGTAGGTGTGGATGCAGTGACCCGTGCCGTTTATCGGCGTCTTGTAGGTGAAAAACGCCTTCTCCTCACAGCTCTCGTCATTGCCGATCGTCTTGAGTATCGAGAGCGAGTACGCGCCGGTCGCGGCGTCGGTCATGCCGGAGATGCGCGGGGTGCAGTTGGGCGCGTCCGGCTCATAACAGCGCGTGAGGAGCGCCGCTTCGAATGTGCTTCCCTTCTTCAGAAAGTCCGCGACGGTGTCGGTCTGGTCGCCGTTCGTGACGATATGCTTGTCGCCCACGGTGCGCGTGACGTAGTAGATAACGAGCGACGGGTCGATCATCTTGGAGGGGTCGAACGCCTCGGTCTTGACGCCCTCCTCCGTTTCGACGAACACGCGGTTGCGGCTGTTCTCACTGCGGCCCATTATCCAGTAGACCTGAACGAGCGCCGCTCCGGAGGGCGTCGCGCCGAGGACTATTCCCCGGCCGGGATACACGTTTTCGCGAAGATACTGCTCATTTTTCTGCATAAAGCGCTCCTTTTCCATAAAACGCAAAAATCCGCCCGGGTATCGGAAGGATTCCACCCAGACGGTCGGCTGCCGAGGACACGCGCTCCATGTGGTGCTCCACTTCCGTCAGTCACGCGCTCCGTTTGTATCGACTGCGGGCGGACGGAAACGCTCCGAGGTTTTCCGCTCCGCGATCGACTTTTTTACGCATTTATGGTAACATATTTCCGCAGAGCCGTCAAGCCGACATATTTGACAAATCGAGACTTTTGTGGTATCATCATTTCGCACGGAGAAGTGCCCGAGTGGTCGAAGGGAGCGGTCTTGAAAACCGTCGATGTGAGAGCATCCGTGGGTTCGAATCCTACCTTCTCCGCCAAAAAATCGGCAAGCGCAAAATGCGCTTGCCGATTTTTTGGTTTCCCCAAACGGCGCAAAGCGCCGTTTGGGGACCCTTTTATTTGAAATGCTCGCCGGAAATGAATTCCGGCTGCGCGAAGTCGGCGGCATAGCCGCCGACTTCAACCGCGCGAACCGGCGCGGTGCCGCTGCCGCGGCATTTCAAACGGCGCAAAGCGCCGTTTGGGGACCCTTTTATTTGAAATGCTCGCCGGAAATGAATTCCGGTTGCGCGAAGTCGGCGGCATAGCCGCCGACTTCAACCGCGCGAACCGGCGCGGTGCCGCTGCCGCGGCATTTCAAACG
>CANPWY010000091.1 GCA_947585215.1 uncultured Clostridia bacterium | reverse complement strand
TCCTTCTTCTCGTCGTCCTTCTTCGCACCGGCGGGAGGCGGAGGCGGCATGATGCCCTCAAAGCCGGAGAAGTCCATGCCCTGACCGCAGACGAAGCGGCAGAGATCCTCGAGGTCCATGGTGGCCGCGAGGTCTTCGACGGTCGCCTTGCCCTCGGCGACGTCCTTGAGTGTGATGCCCGGCTTCGCCGTGCCCGGGACGTAGTCGTACTTGCCGTACTCGACGGTCTCGCACTTAATCGCCTTCGGGCAGACGGTGAGGACCTTCGCCGAGGCCTTCTCGGCCTCTTCGCCCTCGTAGCTTATCGGGGTCTGGCCCTTCTTCGTGAGCTTCTCGTAGCCCTCGGGAGTGGTGCCGAGGAGGTTCTTGAGCTTGCGGGTAGTTATCTCGCTCTCGACCTCAAGGGCGGCGGCGATGTGGGTGTTGCGGCTCGAATTGCCGACGCGCACATAGTACTTACCGGGCTCGAGGATGTAGGAGGCGGTCGCCTCGTCGTAGCTCGTGAGGTTCGCGACCGGGATGCGGACGGTTACGAACTCCTCGCCGCCGACGCCGAGCACGCCGGTCTTCTGGTAGCCCTTGAGCTCCTGATACGGCTTCTCGAGCTTGCCGTCCGGCGCGGAGACGTAGACCTGAACAACCTCGCGGACGGAGTGATGGCGGCACTTGTTCTCGACCTTCGCCGTGACGACAATGTCCGCGCCCTCGAGCGCGACGTCGACGCAGGTTATCTCGGGATGGCCGTAGCTGAGGCCGAAGCCGAACGGGAAGAGAACCTTCTTGCCGTAGGTATCGTAGTAGCGGTAGCCGACATAGATGTCGTCATGATACGGGACGTCGGTCTGGTCGGTCTCGCCGCCCATGAAGCGGTTGTAGGTCTTGTTGCCGTTCGGGATGAGCTTGCTGTAATAGTCCTTCGTGGGATCGTCGTCAAAGCTCAGCGGCCATGTGTCGGTGAGCTTGCCGCTGACCGGCACATGGCCGGTGAGTATGTCCGCGACGGCGCAGCCGCCCTCCTGACCGGGGAGCCCGATGAACAGGACGGAGGTGAGCTTATCCATCTTCGCGGTGATATCCATATAGCCCGGGACGTTCAGCAGGAGTATGACCTTGCCGAACTCGGCGGCGACGGCGTCGATAAGCGCGCTCTCGTCGTCGGTGAGCATTATCGTACCGGGCTTTGCCTCCATGTCCTGACCCTCGCCCGCGATGCGGCTGACGACCACGACGGCGGCGTCGTTCTTCCCGGCGGCGGTCTTTATCACCGACGGCTCTATCGGCGTCTCGTCATTGTAGTTCTTCTGCTCGCCGGGGCCGGCAAAGAAGCCCTGCTTGACTATGCCGTGAGTCTCCGCCCACTTGCGGTAGACGGCGGCGACGTCCTCATCGACCTTGAGGCTCTCGCAGCCCTCGAGACCCTCGAGGATGTTCACGCTCTTGAGGTTGTTGACCTCGCCCGAGCCGGTGCCGCCCTTGATGGTGTGGATCTGGCCGATGCCGAACACCGCGAGCTTCGTCCCGTCATGCAGAGGGAGCAGGTGCTTCTCGTTTTTGAGAAGGACCATGCCCTCGGCGGCGGTCCTGCGCGCGACGGCGGCGCTTGCGGCCATGCGTGCCTTGAGTTCCATAACTGTGCTCTCCCTTCGAAAACAGCCGTCGCGGGGAAGCGCCCGCGCCCGACCTTAAAATTATACATATATTATACCATATATTACAGGCTCCTGCAATATCCTGTTTGTGCAAAATGTGTAAATGTCGCGGGAAATCGCGCGGGCTTTGCCCGCGCGGTTTCCCGCGAGAGCACCGGACAGAGCGAAGCTCTGCCGGTGCCTTGCGCTCCGCTACGCGCCGAGTTTTCCGCCTTCGGCGGAAAATCGACGCACGCTCCGCGCAAAGTATTTTTCCCGACGTACACGCCGCCGGAAAAATAGATTGAATTTATTTCGCCGCCTGCGGCGGCGAAACTCTGCGAGGCTTTTTGAAGCTGAGACGTCAACGCGGGCGGTCGTATGACCGCCCGCGTTGACGTGTATTACAAATTGTTCAATTCGTTGGATGTATTACTCCTCGTCTTTCTTCTCGCGCTGCTCGCGCATGTGCTTCATCATTTCCTCCATCGAGGCTATCATCTCGAACTCGACCGACTTTATCTCGAGGCCGGTCTGGGCGGCGAAAAAGCGGAGGTAGAAGGTGTTCATGCCGAACACGTTGAAGTCGACCGTCTTCCACTCGCGCTCACTGCCGTTCAGAGTGACGGTGCCGAGCAGGTTGCGGTCGCTGAAAATGGAGAGCGGGAGCTGAGAGACGTCATTTTGGTCGGTACTGCGGAGCGTGACGCTCATCTTGTACATTCCGCGATCCTTGAGCGTGACCGAGAAGCGGGTGTTGTCGCCCTTCTCGAGGCCGATTTTCGAGACGTCGAGGCTGAGATGTCCGTTCTCGCCCTCGGCGTAGTATATCTCGCCGCTCATGTCGCCGTCGAAGGACGGGGCGCTTGCGAGCTCGCGGTCAAGCTCGCTCTCGATGCCGCGCATACGCGGCAGGCACGGGCTCTTCATAAGGAAGCGGCAGATGTTCGCCGCCGCGCGCAGATACTCGGCGCGGGTGACGGTTCCCTTCTCCATCGCCTCGGCGGAGTTGTCGTGAGTGGTGTTCTCCTCGGCGGAGGTTGTGACCATGAAGAGGTCGTTTTGGCCGCGCACCATCGCCGCCATGTTGGTGTTCACGCCGGGCTGTCCCTCGTCGTTGCCGCGCGCCCACCAGTCGGTCATGACCTGACCCTCGTAGCCCCACTCGCCGCGAAGTATCGTGGTGAGGAGGTCGTAGTTCGAAGCGCTCCACCAGCTGTTTATCGGGTTGTAGCTCGTCATTATGGAGTAGGCGTGGCCTTCCTTCACGGCTATCTCGAAGCACTTCAGATAGAGCTCGCGCAGGGCGCGCTCGCTTATGACCGCCTCAACGTCGTGGCGGTGGAACTCCTGACTGTTGCAGGCGAAGTGCTTTATCGTACCGGTGACGCCGTACTTGTTCATCGCGGTGAGCTGCGCCGCCGCCATCTTGCCGGTGAGGAGCGGATCCTCCGAGAAATACTCGAAGTTGCGGCCGTTCAGCGGGTGACGGTGGAGGTTTATGCCCGGCCCGAGCAGGGTGTCTACCTTGTTGCGGCGGAGCTCAAGCCCCTCGTACTCATAGAGGTCGTGGACGAGCTCGGTGTTGAAGCTGCACGCCTGGCAGGTGCCGTTCGGCATGGCAAACGCCATCGTGCCGCAGTCCATGCGGATGCCGCTCGGGCCGTCCGCACAGCAGCCGGCGGGTATTCCGAAGTCCTGAAGGCGCTTCGTGACGCCGCCGAACGCTCCGGCAGTGCCGGGAGTGACCTTAGGACTGCACATTCCCTCGCCGCGGACGATGCAGAACAGATCCTCGTTTGTGAGCTGGTCGAGGAAGTCCTCAAGAGTCGCCTTGCCGTCCGCGACGTCACCGAGCTTGATGCCCTTGTCGCCGGTATACGGACAGTCGGCGGGGAGCCGCTCCGCGCGCTTCTTCACGGGGCTGAGTGTTCCGAGCGGCGCAGGCTCATAGGACTTCTCGAAAGTCTTTCCGTTATTCTTGCCGGGGCGCAGGCGCTCGAACGCCGTCACCGGCGCGCACGCCTCCTCGGCCTGTTCCACCACGGTCTCGGGCAGCTCGACGCTTCCGGCATACTCCGCGCTCCTCACGTCACTTCCGACGTGGAAGCGGTACTCGCCCGCCTCGAGTATCCAGCAGGACTTGTGACCGGCGGCTCCTCCGTCGTCATAGCTTGCAAACGTCGCGACGGGGCAGGAGAGCTCCAGCGTCTCACTCTCGCCGGGGGCGAGGAGGCGGGTCTTCTTAAACGCGCAGAGCGAGCGGACGGGCTTGCCTAGCTTTCCCTGCGGCGCTTCGACATAGACCTCGACGACCTCCTTCGCGGCGGTCTTGCCGGTGTTCGTGACGGCGGCGGAGAACTTCACGGTGTCTCCGTCGAGCGTGACCGCGCCGGGCACGGTCTTGAAGGTGGTGTATGTAAGTCCGAAGCCGAACGGATATATGACCTTTTCGGGCGCGAAGGTCTCAAAGTAGCGGTAGCCGACGTATATGTCCTCCTGATAGACGTTGCGCTTCTCACTGCCGTGGTTCTTCGCGGCGGGATAGTCGTCTATGCTCTTAGCGACGGTGTCAGAGAGCTTGCCCGTCGGCGACACCTTGCCGGTGAGGACGTCGGCCGCGCCGAGGCCGCCCTCCTGACCGCCCTGCCAGACGTATATGACGGCGCCGGGGCGGTACTCCTCCACCCAGCTCATGTCGATGATGTTGCCGGTGTTCAGCACGACCGCAACGCGGTCGAAGGTACGGCAGACGAGCTCGAGCACCCGCCGCTCCTCCTCCGCGAGGAGGAAGCTTCCCTCGGCGGCGGAGTTGTCCTTGTCCTCGCCGGCGGTGCGTCCGATTATGACGACGGCGGCGTCATTGCGGCTCTTCGCCGCCTCGACGAGCTCGGTTGTAAGCGGCATTTCCGCCTGATACCACGGCTCCGCCGCCCAGCCCTGTCCGACGTCGAAGGGATGATCCTTCAGCCACTCCTCGTAGACCGCCTTGAGCTCGCCGTCCACCGTCACGACACCGGAGGCCTCGAGCGCCTCGGTGATGGTCGGGACGTGCGCGGTGTTGACGAGTCCTCCCGAGCCGGTGCCGCTCTTGTAGTAGTTGAACTGACTGCGGCCGAAGACCGCGACGCGGCAGTCCTTTCCGAACGGAAGCACTCCCTCATTGCGGAGCAGTACCGAGCCCTCCGCGACCGTCTCTCGGGCCTTTGCGGCGTATGCCTTTACATCAAATTTCTTGAGTTCCATGGCAGTTTGTTCTCCTTCCCTGTAAGTAAAAATATGTATTGCGGCGTCTGCCGGATATTCCTTATATGCTTACACTACCTGCTGTGCGGCGGAACCGGAATGCTCCGGCTCCTCGGTGAGCGAGAATGCGATGTTTATCGCGTGGTCGGCCACACGTTCGAGGCCGCTTATGAGGTCGGAGAACATCATGCCCGCGGCGGCGGTGCATTCGCCGCGCGTGAGGCGGTCGATGTGCGACTGCTGGAGCTCGCGCTCCATCGCGTCGACCGTATCCTCGAGGTCGAGTATCTCCTGCATGTGCGCAAAGTTGTCGTTGACGAACATGTCGAGCGCGTAGGTGACGGTCTTTATCACCGCCTCACGCATGTCCGAGAGCTCCCAGCGCGCCTGCGCGCTGAACTCCACGTTCCGCTCAATGCGCGTCTTCGCGTCGTCGGCGACGTTTTCCGCGTGGTCGCCTATCCTTTCGAGGTCGTTGACGACGTGGAAGAACGCGGCTATGCTCTTCTTGTCCTCCTGCGGGAGGGCTGTCTGGTTTATCTCGACGAGGTAGCTTGTTATCTCATGGCTGAGGAAGTCTATCTGCTTCTCGACGCGGTATACCTCCTCTATTTCCATCTCGTCAAGCGAGAGCAGTGCCTCCATGGCGCGCTGGAGATTGCCTATGGCGAGGTTTCCCATCCGCTCCATCTCGCGCTTGACGGCGAGCACCGCCGTCGCCGGAGAGAAGACCGCGCCCTTGCCGATGTAGCGGAGCTCAAACTCCTGCTTCTGCTCGACCTGCGGCTCCTTGCGGACGAGCAGGTCGGTAAGCCCGACTATCTGCTTTGTGAACGGCGCGAGCACGAGCACCGAGACGACCTTTATAAGCACGTTCGCCGCCGCGACCGCGCGGCTCATCTGGTGGCCGGATATCGTCTCGAGGAACCCGGTTATCGGCGTGAGCGCGAGGCTTATAACAACGAACATGAACACCGCGCCGAGCACGTTGAATATAAGGTATATCAGAGAGGCGCGCTTCGCATCCCGCTTGCCGTTGAGGCCGGCGAGGAGCGGCGGAACGCTCGCGCCGATGTTGCATCCGAGTATCATAAATAGGCAGATCGGTATGTCGAGCAGTCCCTGAAGCGCGAGGAGCTGGATTATGCCTATCGAGGCGGACGAGCTCTGAAGCACCGCCGTCACGACGATGCCGAGCAGCAGCGCAAGGAAGGGATTTTCCATCGAGCTCATTATCTCCGCGACCTTGGGCGACTCCTTCAGCACCGACATCGAGCCGGACATCATGCTCATGCCCATGAAGAGGAACCCGAAGCCGAGGATTATCTTCCCCGCGCGGCGCACCCGCGTGTCCTTCACAAAGAGCGCCATCACAACGCCCGCCATGACTATGGCCGGAGCAAAGTCACTGAGGTTGAGGGATATAAGGAGCGATGTCGCCGTAGTGCCGATGTTCGCGCCCATTATCACGCCCGTAGCCTGGAACAGGTTCATCAGTCCGGAGTTGACAAAGCTCACCACCATGACCGTGGTGGCGCTGGAGGACTGGATTATCGCCGTAAAAAGCGTACCGATAAGTATGCCGCGTATCGGCGTCTTGGTAAAGAACTCGAGGATGCTTCGCATCTTCGCGCCCGCGGCCTCCTCGAGAGCGCCGCCCATGAGGTCCATTCCGAAGAGGAAGAGACCGAGGCCGCCCATCAAACCGAGAATAATCGAAAGCATATAAAATTCCTCTCGCCGTCCATATCTTTCCCGAGCCATCATTATATCTCATTATGGATTATACCATAAAGAAAGCGCGGTGGCAAGTGGGGCTTTGTCTTTTGACCCGGGTTTCAGCGGGGACGCTCCGCGTTCGTTTTTTCACGTGGAAAGCTCATATTCGGCTTGCAAACGCCGGGAGGATGTGGTATCATTACAGTGCGCGGCTCCGCCGCGCCAAAATCAAAACATCGGTGGTGAGATGATGGACGGCAGTAGTCACAGTCGAAGAACAGACGGGGCATATCCGTTATGTCCTCCGTGCCGCGCTGCCCATCCGAGCCGCGCGTAATACGGGGATACCGGGATATGCCGCCGCCTGCGAAGCTGCGCCTTGCCCATTGAGGGAGTACATTCGGCAGAACGGCGGTATTTTTGTGCCCTTTTTGCCGATACGTCCCTAGGGCGAAGAAAACGGACGCGGCGCGTCCGCATAGCGAAGGAGGTATCCGGCAATGGACAAAAGAGAAGTCGAGGCCGAGGAC
>CANPWY010000090.1 GCA_947585215.1 uncultured Clostridia bacterium | reverse complement strand
CCCTCGACCCGACGACGCGCGCCTACACCGCGCCGGACGGATTCCGGCTGATATTTTCGGACACGGTCGGGTTCGTGCGGAAGCTTCCGCACACGCTCGTCGAGGCATTCAAGGCGACGCTCGAGGAGCTTGAGTACGCGGACGCCATACTGCACGTGATAGACTACTCGTCGCCCGAGTGGGAGCGGCAGGCGGAGGTCACCGAGTCGCTTATAGAGGAGCTCGGGGCGGCGGCAACGCCGAGGATACGGGTCTTCAACAAGATGGACCTCTGCGCGGAGCCCGCGCCGCTCCGCGAATATGACGTCGCGATATCCGCGGCGAAGGGCGAGGGGCTGGACAGGCTCATAGCGTCTCTGCGGGCAGCGCTCGCGAAGCCGAAGCGCCCGGTGACGTTTGCGCTCAAATATTCGCAGCTCGGGCTTGTCGAGTGGCTGCGCGAAAGAGCCGGGGCGGTCGAGGTCGAGTACGAGCCGGGAACGGTGACGGTCCGGGCGGAGTGCGACGAGCCGACGGTGCAGTATCTCAAAAGCAGGGGAGCGGTCGAGAAATGAGCGACGAATATCTTGTTCCGTTCCTCGAGCACGCGGAGGACGAGTTTATAGAGAAGCGCTCGCGGTTCATCGGAAGACTCTGGCGCGTCGAGAGCGAAGCGGAGGCGCAGGAGATAATCGCCGAGACGAAGAAAAAGTTCTGGGACGCCTCGCACAACGTCTCGGCGTGGTCGCTTGCGGGCGGCGTCACCCGCTGCTCGGACGACGGCGAGCCCTCCGGTACGGCGGGACGCCCGGTGCTCGAAGTCCTCACGCGCGAGGGCGTGACGAACTGCCTCTGCATCGTGACGCGGTACTTCGGCGGCATACTGCTCGGCGCGGGCGGACTCATCCGCGCCTACGCCCACGGCGCGAAGATAGCGCTCGACGCGGCGGGCGTCGCCGCGATGAAGAAGGTGAGCGTCTACTCCACGCGTGTCGACTACACCTTCTTCGAGCGGATGCGCCTCGAGATAGAGGCCGCCGGAGGCGGGCTCGACGGCACGGAGTATGCCGACGCCGTCACCATGGATTACTGGATACCCGGCGGCGAGGAAGAAAAGTTCCGCCTCCGCGCCGTCGAGCTGACGGCGGGGGCGGTCGACCCGCGCCCGTGCGGCGAGCGGCGGCGCGCTGTGAGGATAAGGTAGCGATTCGGGCGATTCGCCGCCGTCGTGAAAAAGGTCGGATTTTTTTGCGGGAAAAAAGAGTGTTTCGGTAAGCGGGCGGCGTAATATATAGTAGGACGGAGATGATGCGCCATGACCCTGAGAGAGCACTACGAGGAGCTGGAGCGCGCGACGCTCGCGGACTACGCGACGCTTGCCGCAAACTCCGCCGGCAGAGCGCGGGAGGAGGAGCCGTGCCCGATACGCACCTGCTTCCAGCGCGACATTGACAGGGTGATACATTCAAAGGCGTTCCGGCGCCTCAAGCACAAGACGCAGGTATTCCTGCGCCCGGAGGGCGACCACTACCGCACCCGCCTCACGCACACGCTGGAGGTCGCGCGGATAGCGCGCACCATCGTGCGCGGGCTGCGGCTGAACGAGGACCTCGTAGAGGCACAGGCGCTCGCGCACGACCTCGGACACACGCCGTTCGGCCACGCCGGGGAGTACGCCCTCGACGAAGTAGTCCCCGGCGGGTTTGCCCACAACGAGCAGTCCGCGCGCGTCGTGGAGATACTCGAGCGGAACGGGAAGGGCCTGAACCTCTCGGCGGAGGTCGTAGACGGCGCGCTCTGCCACAGCGGAGACGCCGAGGCGATGACGCCGGAGGGACGCGTGCTGAAATTCGCGGACAGGATAGCGTACATAAACCACGACATTGACGACGCAATACGCGCCGGCATCCTCCGCGGGGAGGACATACCGAAGCGGCTCCGTGACACGCTCGGCAAGACCTACAGCGAGCGGATAAACACGATGGTCCTCGATGTCATCCTCTCAAGCGACGGAGGGGAGATCCGCATGAGCGACACGGTCGGTCCCGCCATGAACGAGCTGCGCGACTTCATGTTCGAGCACGTCTACCGCAACCCCACGGCGAAGGGCGAGGAGGGCAAGGCCAAGGAGATGCTGAAGATGCTCTACGGCTACTATGCGGAGCACCCGGAGGCGCTTCCGGAGGACGACCGCTATCTCGTCGAAGAATACGGCGCGGAGCGCGCGGCGGCGGACTACATCTCCGGCATGACCGACAACTACGCAGTCGAACGGTTCACGGAGCTGTTTATACCGTATGGGTGGACAAAGCACAGCTGAAAAAGCTTGCATTTTCCCGCAAATGGCGGGTTATGAATATTTTTCCGCCGTGTTGGGGATTATTGTAACGCACGGCGGAAGGGAAGGAGGACAGGGTGCCGATACCTCAGTCATTTTTGGACGAGCTCATCGAGCGGAGCGACATCGTTGACGTCGTCAGCGAATATGTCGAACTGAAGCAGAAGGGTACGAATCTGTTCGGACTCTGTCCCTTCCACTCGGAAAAGACGCCGTCCTTCTCGGTAAACCGCGACAAGCAGATATTTCACTGCTTCGGCTGCGGCGAGGGAGGCGGGGTCATAACCTTTATAATGAAGGCGGAAAACCTCGGGTTCGTGGACGCCGTGAAGCACCTCGCGGCGCGGGTCGGCATGACCGTCCCCGAGGACGGGGACGCCGACACGTCGAAGCGGCGCGCGCAGGTGCTCGCGCTCAATAAGGAGGCGGCGCGGCGGTTCCACGCGAACCTCTACGCTCCGGGCGGCCGGCGCGGACTGGAGTATTTCTACTCGCGCGGCCTCACCGACAGGACGATAAGACGCTTCGGCCTCGGGTGGGCGCCGGACAGCTGGGACGACCTTCTCGGCGGGATAAAGGGCTACGAGAAGTCGCTCTTTCTCGAGGCGGGGCTCGCCGTCGCGAACAGGAAGGGCGGGCTTTACGACAGGTTCCGGGGCAGGGTGATGTTTCCGATAATCGACCTCCGGGGCGAGGTCATAGGCTTCGGGGGACGGGTGCTTGACGACTCACAGCCGAAGTATCTCAACAGCCCGGAGACGATAGCGTTCTCGAAGAGCCGAAACCTCTTTGCGATGAACCTCGCAAAGAAGTCGACCTATCCCGCGATGATACTCGCCGAGGGGTATATGGACGTGATAAGCCTGCATCAGGCGGGATTTTCGAGCGCGGTCGCGTCGCTCGGCACGGCGCTCACCGACGCGCAGGCGCGGCTGATCTCGCGCTACAAGCAGGAGGCGGTGATAGCCTACGACATGGACGCCGCGGGACGCGGCGCCGCGGAGCGGGCGATAAAGCTCCTCGAGGACGCGGGCATAAAGGTGAAGCTCATAGACATGGCCGGCGCGAAGGACCCGGACGAGTTCATCAAGCGGTTCGGGGCGGACGCGCTCTCGGCGCGGCTCACACAGTCGGAGGGGCACGTCGAGTACCGCCTCGGCACGCTCCGGGGAAAGTACGACCTCTCGAACGACGAGGGGAGGATAAACTTCCTTCATGAAGCGGCGGTGATGCTCGCGGAGCTGTCAAGCCCCGCCGAGCGCGCGGTGTACAGCTCGCGCGTAGCGGAGCTCGCGGGAGTGAGGGCGGAGGCCGTCGCAGACGAGGTGGCGATAGTGCGGAAGAGGAAGGCCGGCAAGGAGCGCTCGGCGGAGCGGCGGCGGGAGCTCAATCCCGTGGCGGCGATGCAGCCGAAGGAGCGCGAGGTGCGGTATTCGGATACGAAGTCGGCTCGCGCGGAGGAGGGGCTCATCCGATGTATGTATTCGGACGGAGAGCTGCTCCGAAAGGCGCGTGAGACTCTGCCGCCGGAGCACTTCAGCTCGGAGACGCTTGCAAAGGCGTATTCCGCGATGCTCGAGGCGGCGGACGAGGGCAGGCAGCCGTCGCCCGCAATATTCGAGGGCAGGCTGACGCCGGCGGAGCTGTCGCTCGTGATGAAGGTCCTGATGGACCCGGAGCCGGGCGGCGAGGCGGCATTTTTAAGTTACATAGAGGTCGTGCGCGCCGGGTATGAGCAAAGACAGGAGCCGGACGGTCTCGTGGAAAGATGGCAGAAGTTGAAAAAGACAAAGGGCTGGGAGGATAAAGAAGATGGCGAGTAATAATATTCAGAAGACACCCTCGGAGGAGGGAAAAAAGACTCTGCTCACGAACCTCATCGAGCGGGGCAAGGAGAGCGGCAAGCTGGACAGCGCGGATATCAAGATGGTAATAGACGAGCTCGAGCTTGACGACGACCAGATAGAGAAGCTCTACGACACGCTCGAGGCAAACTCGATAGAGGTCACGGTCGAGGACGAGGAGATCGAGGCGCTCGAACGCATCGACGACGATATGGACGTTCCCCCGGAGGAGCTTGAGAGCATCGAGGAGATAACCGAGGACGAGCTTGTAGATACGCAGTCGCTTGCGGACAGCTTCAAGCTGGACGACCCGGTGCGCATGTACCTCAAGGAAATCGGCTCGGTCGACCTGCTCTCCAGCGCGGACGAGGAGATAGAGCTCGCGCAGGACATCGGCAAGGGCTACGAGGCGCGCGACCTTCTCGAAAAGCTCGAAGCCGCGCGTCAGGCGGGCGGCGACCTCCCGGAGGAGCTTGCCGCGATAGACGAGGCGAAGGAGAAGGAGCTGAAGGCCGCCGTCGAGCGCGGCAACCACGCAAAGAAGAAGCTCACCGAAGCGAACCTCCGCCTTGTCGTCAGCATAGCGAAGCGGTACGTCGGGCGCGGGATGCTCTTCCTTGACCTCATCCAGGAGGGCAATCTGGGCCTCATCAAGGCTGTCGAGAAGTTCGACTACACCAAGGGCTACAAGTTCTCCACCTACGCGACGTGGTGGATACGTCAGGCGATAACCCGCGCCATAGCGGATCAGGCGCGCACGATACGCATACCCGTCCACATGGTAGAGACGATAAACAAGGTCATTCGCGTCTCGCGCCAGCTCCTCCAGGAGCTCGGCCACGACCCCCAGCCGGAGGACATCGCCGAGAGGATGGATATGCCGGTGGACAAGGTCCGCGAGATAATGAAGATAGCGCAGGAGCCGGTATCGCTCGAGACCCCGATAGGCGAGGAGGAGGACAGCCACCTCGGCGACTTCATCGAGGACGAGAGAGCGTCCGAGCCGGCGGAGGTCGCAAGCTTCTCGCTCCTCAAGGAGCAGCTTGTGGAGGTGCTTTCCACGCTGTCCCCGCGCGAGGAGAAGGTGCTCCGCCTCCGCTTCGGCATAGAGGACGGGCGCGCCCGCACGCTCGAGGAGGTCGGCAAGGAGTTCAACGTCACCCGCGAGCGCATCCGCCAGATAGAGGCGAAGGCGCTCCGCAAGCTCCGCCATCCCAGCCGCTCGAAAAAGCTGAAGGATTTCCTCAACTGAACGCCGATATGTCGGCTTTTGCCCTTGAAAAGGGTGTCATAGTGTGATATAATTAGCCGTCAAGATGCAAACCGGCGGAAACTGGTTAAAATAATACGGAAGGTGTGTTTAGATGTCCGGTCATTCCAAGTGGCATAACATTCAGGCCAAGAAGAGCAAGACAGACGCCCAGAAGGCGAAAATATTCACCAAGATGAGCCGCGAGATAATCCTTGCCGTGCGCGAGGGCGGAGCCAATCCCGACTCGAACGGCAAGCTGCGTGACATCATCGCGAAGGCCAAGGCGAACAATGTCCCCAACGACAACCTCAAGCGCGTCATAGAGCGCGCCTCCGGCGCGTCGGACGGCGCGAACTACGAGAGCATTACTTACGAAGGATACGGCCCGAACGGCGTCGCCGTCATAGTCGAGACAATGACCGACAACCGCAACCGTACCGCAAGCGAGGTACGCCATGCGTTTGATAAGTTCGGCGGCTCGCTCGGCGTCACGGGATGCGTGAGCTGGTCGTTTGACAGGAAGGGCTCGATAGTCATCGAGCGCGGCGAGCTCGATGAGGACAAGGTCATGATGGACGCGATAGAGAGCGGCGCCGCCGAGTTCGAGGCGAATGAGGAGACGTTTGAGATATACACCGACCCGGACGATTTCAGCGCGGTGCTCGAAGCCCTCGAAAAGCTTGGCTACACCTTCCTTGAGGCCGAGGTCGCCATGGTCCCGCAGACCTACGTCTCAATAGCGGACGAGGACAGCCGCAAGAGCATGCAGAAACTTCTCGACTCGCTCGAGGACAACGACGACGTGCAGGAGGTCTGGCACAACTGGGAGGACGCCGAGTAATTCCATGGAGAAGTGGAAGCTCATAAGCTCGAAGTACTACTACAAGTCGCCATTCGGGAACCTCCGCTGTGACCGCGTGGCGCTCCCGAACGGACGCGTCATCGAGGAGTACAACGTCTGCGAGTACACCGACTGGGTGAATATGGTCGCCGTCACGGAGGAGGGACAAGTCCTGCTCGTGCGGCAGTACCGTCACGCCCTCGGTGAGATAACGCTTGAAGTCCCGGCGGGATCGCCCGAGCCGGGCGAGACTATGGCGGAAGCGGCGAAGCGTGAGCTTGCCGAGGAGACGGGGTACACCTCGCCGAACGAGCCGGTGCTTCTGGGAAAGTATGCGACAAATCCCGCCCGGAACAACAACTACATCTGGCATTTTCTCTTTACCGGGTGCAGGAAGACCGGAGAGACTCACTTCGACGCAAACGAGGAGCTTGAGCTTGAGACTGCGTCTTTCGCGGAGATAGAGAAGATGATATCCTCGGGAGAAATATACCAGCAGTCAACGGTGCTCGCGATAGAGCGCGCCCGCCGCACGCTCGGGATATAAGAAAACTACAAAGGACAGCGCGGAAACGCTGTCCTTTGCTAGCTTGTCAAAAAACTCGTAGAGAATGCGCCCGTCAACATATACCGCACTGAACCTTCTACCGGGCGCATCAGCTTTCGGCGTGAAACGCCGAAAGCCCAACTTTCTGCTAATCGAAGGGCGCCAATAGGCGCGAAACAGAGTCAAATTTATTTTTTCCGGCGGCGTGTACGGCGGAAAAAATACTTCTCGCGGAGCGAGCTTCGAAGCGCCGCAGGCGCGAGGAGCAGAGCGGAGCGTTGCCGCCGGCAGGGCTTTGCCCTGTCCGGCGGCCTCGCGGCGAATTGGTAAA
>CANPWY010000089.1 GCA_947585215.1 uncultured Clostridia bacterium | reverse complement strand
GACGTGAAGCGCGCGGTGAAGATACCGGTCATAGCCAACGGAGACGTCTTCTGCGGCGCGGACGCCGTGCGCCTCCTACGCTATACCGGCGCGGACGCGGTGATGATAGGGCGCGGTGCTTTCGGCCGTCCTTGGATATTCCGCGAGATACTTGCCGCGCTCGACGGAGAGGAGCCGCCGGAGGAGCCGTCCATTGAGGAAAAGTGCGCGACGGCCGTGCGTCAGTTCGAGCGCGCGCGGGAGGACAAGGGAGAGCACATAGCCTGCCTTGAGGCGCGCAAGCACTACGCGTGGTACCTGAAGGGCATACCGTACGCGGGCTATTACCGCGAGAAAATATCCCACATTTCGAGCTTCGAGGATATCTATTCGATAACAAAGGGCATCTGCCGCGACCTGAAGTAGTCCGGCGCGCCCATAATGATACGGATTTGATTTCAGCGCCGTCGGCGCGGGAAAGGAGGCGGAGACCATGGATGAAGAGCTTGTAAAACGTGCGGCGGACGGGGACGACTCCGCCTTCGAGGAGCTTGTGCGGCGCTATGAGAAGCGCGTATACAACATGGCGCTCCGCATGACCGGGAATACGGAGGACGCGCTTGACATCTCGCAGGAGGCGTTCATCCGCGTGTGGCGGTCGCTCGGGAAGTTCAAGGGGAACGCAAAGTTTTCGACGTGGCTTTTCCGCATAGTCTCAAACCTCTGCACCGACCACCTCCGCCGCCTGTCGCGGCGGCGCGAGCTGCCGCTTGCGGTGAGCGCGGACGATGAGGAGCGCGAGACCGAGATAGCGGACGGGAGCTTCGCGCCGGACGCGGCGTTCGAGCGCGAGGAGCTCCGCCGCGAGCTCGACCGTGCGATAGATACGCTCGCGCCGGAGCACAGAGAGATCTTCCTCATGCGCGAGGTATATTCGCTCAGCTACGCCGAGATATCGGAGACGCTCGGCATCGAGGAGGGCACGGTCAAGAGCCGTCTGCACCGCGCGCGGGAGCATCTGCGGGAACTTCTTATAAAGAGCGGGAACATTCCGGAGAGTTTTGCGTCTAATAACAGGAAAGGCAGGGGAGAGCGCCGATGAAAAAGTGCGGATACCGCGCGGAACAGATAGAAGAATACGTCCGCGGCGAGCTCGGCGAGGACGAGCGCGCAGAGCTTGAGCGTCACCTTGCCGAATGTGAGGATTGCAGGCGCGAGGCGGAGTTTTTGAAAACCGTATCCGAGCTCACCGAGGAGAACATGGCGGAGCCGCCGAAGGAGCTTCGCGAGGGCGTGATGGCGGCGGTGAAGAGAGAGAAGCGGCGGAGACGCTTCATCCCGAGGGCGGCGGCGGGAGTCCTCGCGGCGTCGCTTGCGGTGGCGGTGGGTCTGAGGTGGCTGCCGAACGGGAGCACGGAGAGCAGCGGGGCGCAGCCCGGCGTATACGTGATGTCCGCGGGGTCCGCGCAGGACAGCCCGAGCGGCGTCTACTCCATAGAGGTGCCCGAGCCTGCGGCAGCGGAGGATATTTCCCCGCAGGAAAACGAGCCGGAAACGTCGGACGGAACGCCGTATACCGTCATCGCGCCGGGAAGCGAGCCGTCGGCATCGCAGACCGCCTCCGGCGAGGAAAGCAAAATGGCGAACAGCGGGTCGGACGGAATGACCGATACGGAGCGCGGCATATCTGGCGGGACGGCGGTGCCGCTCGTATACAACGGCTCGCTTGCGATAGAGCCGTCCTCCGTGAAGGAGCTGTGCTTTACGGAGGAGACCGGCGAAACGGCGCCGCAGGAGACGTTTGTCTTTGCCGGAGACGCCGAGGAGGAGACCGAGTACTTCGTAAGCCTCGTGCTCGTCCCGGTGGATGAGTACGGTGATCAGGACGGAGCGGTGACCGTGACCTACGCCCCGGCGGTCACGGGAACCCTGGAGACCATAGAGGCTCCTCCGGGGGGAGCTTCCGGAGAGACGGAGCCGTCCGGAGAGACGGAAGCCGTGGTGACGAGCATCGAATCGACGGACGGCGTTACATTCACCACCGTCACCGTCGTGTTCAACGACGACTCGACGGTGTCCTTCAAATACTCGGAGGAGGGCTATATCGTTGCGGACGACGTGTGGTACACGTTCGAGCAGCCTGAGAGGAGACGGTAAAAATACCGGCATACCGGCCGCGCGGCGCGGAAAAAACTTGCGCCGTCGCGGCCGGTATGCTAAAATGGAATAAAATCGAAACAGGGGGAAAACGTCCCTCCGTTGTTTTGAAATTTTATATTTGCAGGGAACGGAGAGGAAAGCTTATGAAAAGAGCAGTATCGCTTGTTTTGGCGCTTGTACTCTGCTTTGCGTTCGCGGTCCCGGCCGCCGCGGCGGATACGGCGCCTAAGACCGCCGCAGACCTACTGAACGGCCTAGGGCTTTTCAAGGGCGCGGGAACGGACGCGAACGGCGCGCCCGAATATCAACTCGATCGTCCGGCAACGCGCATCGAGGCGCTCGTCATGCTGATACGCCTTATCGGGCGCGAGGAGGAGGCGCTCGCTTTCACCGGACCGAACCCGTTTAACGACGTTCCGGCGTGGGCGGACAGATACGCGGCCTTCGCTTACAGCGAGAAGCTTGCGACCGGCAGGACCCCCACAACGTACGACGCGAGCGGCGCCGCCGAGGCGAAGGACTATCTCACCTTTGTCCTGCGCGCCCTCGGGTATGACGACCACAGCGCAAATCCTCCCTTTACATATAACGACGCGAACAGCTTCGCAATGAAGCTCGGCCTCGTGAACCACATCTACGAGGACGGTACGTTCCTGCGGGGCGACGCCGCCGTCGCCTCGGCGTGCGCGCTGAAGCTGAAAAAGAACGGTTCGGACACCACGCTCATACAGTCGCTCGTGACGGGCGGCGCCGTCACTCCGAACGCCGCGCATAACGCCGGATTTGCCGACGTGACGGCGATGCCCGCCTCCGAAGAGGGAAAGAAGATAGAAATCGCCGTGGACGAAAACGGAACGATCACGGCGGAGGCGGTCCACGCCGTCCTGCCGCAGGCGAAGTATCTGGACGAGGTCAGCCAGTCCAGATTTACTGCCGAGTACATGGAGCGGTCGGGGATGCCTTTGGAAGAATATCTGCAAAACCAGATCGCCCGGTCTGTGTATAATTACAATAATCGAAGGGAATTACCTTGTTCGATGATATATTCGGATACAGATAGCTCGCACTGGGTAAATTATGCTTGTATCCTCGACGGGGATATGAATATCATTGCTACGCACATAATGGGAAAAGATCCGTATGGCAACGGCAAGATCACCTTTACCCGTACTTATGTTGACACCCGGAGCCTCTACGATAAAATGATGGAGAGGGTTAATGCAAGCCTTGCAAACAAAGACTCGCTTGAGGTTTTCGTTGACGTGAATGATCCCCACGGCGGTTGGGACGACGGCGGCGGGAATGGCAAAGCCTATCATTATCCCGTATACGTCAACGGCAAGGAACTTACCTCCGAGTACCGTCTTTCCTATAACTTCGTGTATGAAGGCTGGAGCATTGACGACGCTTTGATTAATAACCAGCTTTCAGTTCTGTATAGCCCGCCGGTTATGACGACATTTGATGAGAATGGAAATCCTGCCAATATATACCACTCTGTTTTGTCTGAGGTGGGCATGGAGTCCGAAACTTATGACAGACTTTGGGATGCCCAGACAGGAGAACTCGTCGAAGAGCATATTGGCTTGTATACACATGAGGCAAACTTTAAAGAATACGATATGATCGTCATTGTCTACGACACGGCAGGAAATGTGCTCGGATACACGGTTATCTGAAAACAGCGGCGCGGAACCGGACTTCTTCGGTTCCGCGCCCTTCATAAGGAGGCAAAAGCATGACAAATGTTGAACGATGGGGAATATTCGAGGCGGAGGTTCGCGGCCCGTCGGACGGGAACCCGTTTACAGAGCGCGAGTTTCGGGGGACGTTCCGGGGTGAGCACGAGACCGTCGAGGCGAGCGGCTTCTACGACGGGGACGGAGTGTACAAGGTGCGCTTCATGCCGTCGTTTGAGGGGGAGTACGTCTATTCCACGGACGGCAATTTCGACGGCGCAAGGACCGAGGGACGCTTCACCGTGACCGCCGCGGGCGCGGGAAACCACGGCCCGATGCGCGTCGCCGGCTGTCACTTCGTCTATGAGGACGGCACGCCGTACTACTCGGTCGGCACCACCTGCTACGCATGGGCGCACCAGCCGGAGGCGGTGCGCGAAAAGACGCTCGAGGAGCTTCGGAAGGGATACTTCAACAAGATGCGCTTCTGCGTCTTCCCCAAGCACTACATCCACAACTTCCGCGACCCGGAGACCTTCCCCTACGAGGGTACACCGGTGAGCAACGAGGGCCTCTCGGAGGAGACGTTTACTTATTTTGTAGACTTTGCGGGTAACGACTGGGACTTCACGCGCTTTAACCCCGAGCACTTCCGCCGGTTCGAGCGGCGTATAGCGGAGCTCATGGCGCTCGGCATAGAGGCGGACGTCATACTGTTCCACCCATACGACCGGTGGGGCTTTTCGCAGATGTCGCCTGAGCAGGACGACCTCTATATAAAGTACGTCACGGCGCGGTTTGCCGCGTACAGAAATGTCTGGTGGAGCCTTGCAAACGAGTATGACCTTCTCCGCACTAAGACTATCTCCGACTGGGAGCGCATCGCGGCGCTTATCTGCGAGCGCGACCCGTATAAGCACCTCCGATCTATCCACAACTGCATGGCGTTCTACGACTACACCCGCCCGTGGATAACGCACTGCAGTCTCCAGCGGCAGGACCTCTACCGCCACGTCGAGTATACCTCCGACTACCTCACGCGCTACGGCAAGCCGGTCGTCTGGGACGAGATAGCCTACGAGGGCAATATCGACATGGGTTGGGGAAACATCTCCGGTCAGGAGCTCACGCGGCGGTTCTGGGAGGCGTCCACGCGCGGAGGCTACGCCGGTCACGGCGAGACCTTCGTCCACCCGGAAGACATCCTCTGGTGGAGCCACGGCGGCGAGCTGCACGGCGAAAGTCCCGCGAGGATACGCTTCCTCCATTCGATACTTTCCGAGACGCCCGGCCTCGGCCTGAAGGAGGGGCAGGGTGCATTTGACGAGACCGTAGCCGTTCCAGAAAATATGTTCGAATACGGGTACGAGATACATTATTATGGCTTCGGACGTCCGTCCTACCGCGACTTCTTCAAAGGCGAGGGCGAGCGTTGGCACGTCGAAGTCATAGACACATGGAACATGACCGTGGAGGACGCCGGAGTACACGGCGGACGCTTCCGCATACCGCTCCCCGGGCGGGAGTACATGGCGGTGCGCCTCCGCCTCGAGAGATGAACCGATATGCGTGAAATAAGAACGTCCGCGAAGGCGGTGGTGGTTCGGGACGGGAGGCTGCTCGCTCTGCGCCTGCGGGACGCGGACGGCGTGTTTTACATCCTCCCCGGAGGTGGACAGGAGCCGGGAGAATCGCTCCGCGACGCCGTCCGCCGCGAGGTCGCGGAGGAGACCGGCATCGACGTCCGCCCGGGCGAGCTGCTTTTTGTGATAGAGGGGCCAAAGGGTGAGAGCTTCCACCGCATCGACCTCGTGTTCGAGTGCGAGTATATAGGACAGTCGCGCGGCGTCGAGCCTCACGCGGACACGAATCAGGAGGGCGTCGAGTGGCTGGACGTTGCGTCGCTGTACTCAGCGCCGCTCTATCCGTCCCGCCTGCGCGCGGCGATAACCGAGCACTGCGCGGGCCGGCGGCGCGAGGTGTACCTCGGCTGTGAGAGCGAAGGAGACCCGGAGGTCAGAACTCCGCTCGCCCTCACGCCGGAGGAGCTCGAGTCCGCCGCGAGATATACGTCTGTGGTACGGTAAGCAATCAAGGGGCTTTTTTGCCGCCTCGCAGAGTTTTGCGCCGATAGGCGCGAAATAAAATTAAATCCGTTTTTTCCGACGACATGCGCGTCGGAAAAAACTCTTTGCGCGGAGCGTGCGTCGAAGACGGCAAAGACGTCGAGGCGCGTAGCGCAGCGTCCGCCGCCGGCAGAGCTCCGCTCTGTCCGGCGGCTTCACTTGAAATTGCGCCTGCGCAATTTCAAGTGAAAGTCTCGGCGCGAAAGGGTGCGCAGGGCGATTTATCGCCCGAGCACATTTCGCGCCGAAGGTAATATTCCGCGCCGCGCACACATATCCTTCCCTGTGATAAAACATCGACAGGGGAGGTGCGGCGCTATGGACAGGGCACGTCTTGCGAGGCTCCGCGCGGGAAAGCACACGGAGTACGCCTCGGGGCGAGCGAGGTCGCGTCCGCTGAGGCTCGCGGCGGCGCTTCTCGCGGTGGCGGCGCTTGCCGCCGCAAAGGCGTGGATACCCGGCGCGGACGCGGCCGTAGGCGGGTTTGTGGAGAAGAATCTTTCGGGCGGCGCGGACTACCGCGCGGCGCTCGCGGCGCTCGGCGAGGCGGTGTCCGGCGAGGGCGATCTTGCAGAGGTCTGGAGCGCGCTCGACGGCGCGGAGGAGGCTTCCGTGGATACCGAGGCGCTCCCGGCGTCCGGAGGGGGAGACTTCGCGCTCGGACTGCCGGAGACCGGGGACATCGTCACGGTGGACGAACTGAACGAGTCGATAGAGCCGGGCTACGAGGAGCTGCTGCTCCCGTTCCCGGAGGACGAGGAGAGCGACGTTCCGTCCGACACGCCGAGCACCGTCAGCTACGAGCACCTTGTCCTCGACTTCGAGCACGTCCTGCCGGTGGAGGGGACGGTGACCTGTGGCTTCGGCTTCCGCATACATCCCATAACCGGAAAGCGGAGCTTCCACTACGGCGTGGACATCGGCGCGCCGCTCGGCACGGACATCGCGTCCTTCGCGGCGGGGACGGTGGAGCTCGTCGGTTACAGCGACGTTTACGGCAACTATCTCTTCATCCGCCACGCGGACGGCATCCTCACATTCTACGGACATTGCAGCAAGGTGACGGCGGTCGAGGGGCAGCTTGTGAACCCCGGCGACGTCGTGGCGAAGGTGGGCTCGACCGGCTGGTCGACCGGGCCGCACCTGCACTTTGAGGTGCGCTCGGGCGACAAGATACTCGAGCCGACGCAGTACCTTGATTTCGGCTGACGGCGCGCTGAGGCTCGGACGGCTGGAGCTGCGGCCGGGCTTCATCGTCATAGCGGCGCTCGGGTGCCTGTTCGCGCCCGGACTGCTTTTCGTGGAATTTCTCGCGGCGGCGGCACTGCATGAGGCGGCGCACGCCGCCGTCTCCGCGCTGTGCGGGGGAAGGGTGGAGCGCGTGACGCTCGGCGCGCTCGG
>CANPWY010000088.1 GCA_947585215.1 uncultured Clostridia bacterium | reverse complement strand
ATGCCCGGCGCGGCGCGCGAGACCTACCTTGTCATCGACGCGACGACCGGTCAGAACGGCCTCGAGCAGGCAAAGCAGTTCGACGCGTCCGCAGAGCTCACCGGCCTCGTCCTCACGAAGCTGGACGGCACCGCCAAGGGCGGCATAGTCATTGCCATAGCGGATGCGATGAAGGTCCCGGTGCGCTACATCGGCGTCGGCGAGCAGGTGGACGACCTCATGCCATTCGACGCGAAGGGATTCGTGGACGCGCTGTTCGAGTAAGAATATGAAGCTGATACTTGCGACAAGGAACGCGCACAAGACCGACGAGATGCGCGAGATACTTGCTCCGTGGGAGGTGCTGAGCCTCGCGGACATCGGCTTTGAGGGCGAGATAACGGAGAACGGCGCGACCTTCGAGGAAAACGCCATGATAAAGGCGCGGGCGGCGGCATCCGCCGCGCCCGGATGCGTCGCTTTCGCGGACGACAGCGGCATCTCGGTCGACGCGCTCGGCGGAGCGCCGGGCATCTTCTCCGCGCGCTACGGCGGGGAGCTCTGCAAAAGCGACCGCGAGAGGACGGAACTCCTGCTCCGCAATATGCGCGGCGAAACGAACCGCGCGGCGAAGTTCGTGTGCTGTATAGCCTGCGTCCTTCCGGACGGAGAGAGCTTTACCGTGCGCGGGGAATGTCCCGGAACGCTTGCAGAGGAGTACCGGGGGGAGGGCGGCTTCGGCTACGACCCGATATTCGTCCCGGAGGGCTTTGAGAGGACGATGGGGGAAATATCCCCGGAGGAAAAGAACATGATCTCACACCGCGCCCGAGCGCTCGCACTCTTCCGTGAGGAGCTTGCACGCAGGGCGGAAAGGAGCAGATAATGCTGACGGGAAAGGACAGGGCGCGTCTCCGCGCCATGGCAAACGGAATAGACACGATAGGGCAGGTCGGCAAGGACGGCATAAACGAGAATCTCGCCGCGCAGATGCGGGACGCGCTCGCGGCGCGGCAGCTCGTGAAGTACCGCGTGCTCGAGAACTGCCCGCTCTCTGCGCGTGAGGCCGCGCAGGAGCTTGCGGAGCTTACCGGCGCGGAGATAGTGCAGGTCATAGGCTACCGCTTCGTACTCTACCTTGCGGACAAAGAAGACCCGCTTATCTGACGGGAGCGCGAAATGTCTGAAAACAAGGAAATGAGAATAGGGATCTACGGCGGGACGTTTGACCCGCCGCACTACGGCCACGTCGTCGCGGCGGCGGAGGCGATGAGAAAGCTCTCCCTCGACCGGCTGTTTGTCATCCCCGCGAAGACGCCGCCGCACAAGTCTATAGAGGGACACAGCTCCGCCGAGGACCGCTTCGCAATGGCGGAGATAGCGTTTCGGAAGATACCCGGCGCGGTCGTGAGCGACATAGAGCTCCTTCGCGAGGGGCCGAGCTACACCGCAGACACGCTCGAGGAGCTCTCGCGCCGGTACCCGGACGCGCACTTCTACCTTCTGATGGGGGCGGACATGTTCCTGTCGCTTCAGAGCTGGCGGCGTTCGGAGGAGATACTTTCGGAGTGTACGCCGGTGGCGTTCGCGCGCGACGAGGGACAGTATGACGAGCTCGTGCGCCACGCCGGATTTCTCATGGAGCGCTACGGCGCGCACTGTGAGGTGATAGAGAACCACGCGCTTCCCGCGTCGTCAAGCGAGATACGGGAAGCAATTCGCAGGGGGGAGAAGAGTGAGTTCCTTCAGGACGGAGTCCTTGAATATATCGGAAGCAGACACCTTTACAGAAATTAGCGCGGGATTCCGCGCCCGCGCGCTCGCGCTCGTCAAAGAGAAGCGGCGCGCGCACGTCCTCGGATGCGCGGAGTGCGCAAGGACGCTCGCCCGCGCCTTCGGCGCGGACGAGACCGCCGCAGTGCGCGCGGCGCTGCTGCACGACTGCACAAAGCGCCTCAGTGACGATGAGCAGTTGAAATTGTGCGGGGAGTATGGTATAATACTGACTCAGGCGGATCTGGAAAGTCCGCAGGTGATACATGCGATAACCGGCGCGGAGGTCGCGCGGCGCGAGTTCGGACTCAGTGAGGAGGAGTGCGGAGCTATCCGCTTCCACACCACCGGCCGTGCGGACATGACCCCGCTCGAAAAGACGGTCTACCTTGCCGACGTCATAGAGCCGACCCGGAGCTACGACAACGTCAAGCATCTCCGGAAGCTTGCGGCAAAGGACGCGGAGAAGGCTCTGCTCGAGGCGGCGGCAAGCACTATGGCTCTGCTCGTCAAAGAGAAGCGGCCGGTGCACCCGCTCACCGTCGATATGTATAACTTCCTATTGAACCCTCAGAGAAAGGCACAGTGACAAATGGCTCCGAAAAAGACGAAGATAGCGAGCGGCTCGGGCAAACGGGCAGGCTCGGTAAAGCGCGCCGCACCCAAGAGAAGCGAGGGACGTCCGGCGCACGCCGCGGGAAAGACAAAGCAGAACCTTTGGGAACGGCTGACGCCCGGAAAGCGGGCGCTCGTGGTGCTCGGCTCGGTCATAGTGATGGCGGGGCTTCTCGCCCTGCTGATGTGGACAAGTTTCAAATCCATCGTCCGGCCGCCGGTGATAACCCAGCCGCCCGCGGGCTCCGCCGAGCCGACGGCGCCGGGAGTGTCGCGCGACCCGTCCTCGAGCGCACAGCCGACGGACGGCGGCACGGCGTCCTCCCGCCTTGACGGGATGTACACCGTGCTCGTCATGGGGCACAATCAGGGCCTTACCGACGTGATGATGGTCGTCGGCTTCGACACGGCGGCGAACAAAATCGACGTCGTCAACATTCCGCGCGACACCTACTCGAACGATATACCTTCCTACCCCAAGAAGATAAACGGCGCGTACAACATCGGCGGCATGGACCTCGTGTTTGAGGCGGTGGAGGGAGTCATAGGCTTCCGGCCGGACAAGTACGTCATGATAGATTACGACGGGTTTGTCGCCCTTGTGGACACCCTAGACGGGGTGGAGTTCGACGTTCCGCAGAACATGCGCCACGTCTCGGACAGCGGCAAGGTCGACATCGACCTGAAAAAGGGCCTTCAGACGCTCACGGGCAAACAGGCGCTCGGACTTGTCCGCTACCGCTCCGGCTATGCCGATCAGGATTTGGGAAGGATAAAGACGGCGCAGAAGTTCCTCGCCGCCTGCGCGCGGAAGATGGTGGACACCATCTCGTTTAGCAAGATAGGCGACTATGTGAATATCTGCATCGACTACCTTGACACCGACCTCACCGCGGGCGAGATGATATGGTTTGTTCAGCAGGCGTTCGGCGTCGATATGGAAAACGACCTGAACTTCCACACGCCGGAGCTGAATGCCTACACCTATCAGGGCGCGGCGTATGTGTTCCTGCACGCGGACGCGATGGCCGACCTGATAAACAGAACGGTAAACCCGCTCTCGCACGACATCAAGCCGGAGGATCTTGACATCTTCAACCCGATAACGAGCGGCGCGGGCGCAGTCCCGGAGACGAGCACCGGCGGAGGTTCGACAAGCACCGGAAGCTCGTCCGGCTCCTCGGGCGGCAGTTCGTCCGGATCGGGCAGTTCATCCGGGTCCTCGAGCGGAAGCTCGTCGGGTTCGGGCGGCTCATCGGGCTACTCGGGCGGAAGCTCGTCGGGTTCGAGCGGTTCGTCCGGATCCTCGGGCGGCGGCTCGAGCGGTTCGCAGACAACGGCAGCGCCGTCCGCCGAGCCGAGCATGACGCCGTCCTCGTCGCCGAGCGCCGAAGCCACCGAGGCGCCGGCATCCTCCGAGCCCACGTCGGAGCCGAGCGGGACGCCCGTCTCGGGCGGGGAGACATCGTCCTCGAGTGCGGAACCGGGAGAAACGACTTCGAGCGAGCCCACGGAGACACCGTCGGAGACCTCCGAGCCCACCGTCACACCGACGGAGGAGCCGTCGGCGGAGCCGAGCGAGGAGCCGTTCGTTCCCGCCACGCCGGAGGCGTAACACATACATTGCTGAAAAAGACGGTTGTGCAACCGAATAAGGAAAGGAGAACCTTATGGAATCCCTGGAGCTTGCAATGAAGATAGCGAAGATCCTCGACGACCGCAAGGCGCGGGATCTGCAGGTGATAAAGATAGAGGAGCTGACGGTGATAGCGGACTACTTCGTTATCGCCACCGGCACATCCACCACCCACGTCCGTTCGCTTGCGGACGAGGTGGAGTTCAAACTGAAGCAGGAGGGGGTGACGCCCCTCAGCATTGAGGGCTACGATTCCTCTAGCTGGGTGCTCACCGACTACGGCACGGTCGTCCTGCACGTCTTCCTCGAGGACGCGCGCGGGTTCTACGCGCTCGAGCGCCTGTGGGGAGACGCGCCGAGAGTAGAGCTCGACTTCAATAAGTAATCAAATTCTTTTGGAAGTGATAGAGATATGAAGTACGATTTTACCGCAATAGAGAAGAAGTGGCAGAAGCGCTGGGAGGACGAGAAGGCTTTCCGCACCGAGGGGCCCGAGTCGAAGAAGCCGAAGTACTACGTGCTCATCGAGTTCCCGTACCCGTCGGGGGACGGACTGCATGTCGGCCATCCGCGTCCGTACACCGCCATGGACATCCTCGCGCGCAAGCGCCGCCGCGACGGATACAACGTCCTCTTCCCGATGGGCTTCGACGCGTTCGGACTTCCCACCGAGAACTACGCCATCAAGAACCACATCCACCCGGCGACGGTGACCGAGAAGAACGTCGCGCACTTCGAGGAACAGCTTAAGGCGATAGGCTACAGCTTCGACTGGGAGCGCGAGATAAGGACCACCGACCCCGAGTACTACCGCTGGACACAGTGGATATTCCTCCAGCTCTTCAAGAAGGGCCTCGCGTACAAGACGAACATGCCCGTCAACTGGTGCACGAGCTGCAAGTGCGTGCTTGCAAACGAGGAGGTCGTCGACGGCGTCTGCGAGCGTTGCGGAAGCCCCGTCGTCCGCCGCGAGAAGAGCCAGTGGATGCTGAAGATAACCGACTACGCTCAGAAGCTCCTCGACGGGCTCGACGAGGTCGACTACCCCGAGCGCGTCAAGACCCAACAGCGCAACTGGATAGGCCGCTCCACCGGCGCGGAGGTCGACTTCGGGACGACTGCGGGGGACAAGCTCACGATATACACCACCCGCCCGGACACGCTCTACGGCGTCACCTACATGGTCGTCTCGCCGGAGCATCCGCTGATAGAGAAGTGGGCAGATAAGATATTCAACATGGACGAGATACACGCCTATCAGGAGGCCGCCGCGCGCAAGAGCGACTTCGAGCGGAGCGAGCTTGCAAAGGACAAGACTGGCGTCCGCATTGAGGGCGTGGAGGGCATCAACCCGGTAAACGATGAGAAGATACCGATATACGTCTCGGACTACGTCCTCATGACCTACGGAACCGGCGCGATAATGGCCGTTCCGGGCCACGACACGCGCGACTGGGAGTTTGCAAAGAAGTTCGGTCTGCCGATAATCGAGGTCGTGGGCGGCGGCAACGTCGAGGAGGCCGCGTTTACCGACGTCGAGACCGGCATACTCGTCAACAGCGGCATACTCAACGGCCTCGAAGTCGCGGACGCGAAGAAGAAGATAATCGCCTTCCTCGAGGAGAAGGGCGTCGGCCGCGCGACGGTGAATTATAAGCTCCGCGACTGGGTGTTCAGCCGCCAGCGCTACTGGGGCGAGCCGATACCGATAATCAACTGCCCGCACTGCGGACACGTCCCGCTTGACGAAAGCGAGCTTCCGCTCCTTCTGCCGGACGTTGAGAGCTACGAGCCCACCGACTCGGGCGAGAGTCCGATTGCCGCCATGCGCGACTGGGTGGAGGTCACATGCCCGATATGCGGCGCGAAGGCCGAGCGCGAGACCGACACCATGCCGCAGTGGGCCGGTTCGAGCTGGTACTTCCTCAGATACATGGACCCGCACTTCGACGGCGGCCTCGCCTCGAAGGAAGCGCTCGACTACTGGGGTCAGGTCGACTGGTACAACGGCGGCATGGAGCACACCACGCTCCACCTGCTGTACAGCCGATTCTGGAACCAGTTCCTGCACGACATCGGCGTCGTGCCCTACTCCGAGCCGTATGCTAAGCGCACGAGCCACGGCATGATCCTCGGCCAGAACCCGCACTGCTTCAGCTGCATGTCCCCCGAGGAGCAGAAGAAGCTCGTCGAGGAGCACGGCAGCGAGAAGGCCGCAAAGAAGTGGCTCGTCTCGAAGTACGGCGAGATGGCGGAGCGGCCGGTCGTGAAGATGAGCAAGTCGCTCGGCAACGTCGTCAACCCGGACGACACGATACGCCAGTACGGCGCGGACACTCTCCGCCTCTACATCATGTTTATCGGCGACTTTGAGAAGGCCGCGAGCTGGTCGGACGACGCGGTGAAGGGCTGCAAGCGCTTCCTCGACCGCGTGTGGAACCTCGCGGAGGCCGCCGTAGATTCGGACGAGATACGCGAGAAGTACGAGTCAAACATCCACCGCACGATAAAGAAGGTCAGCGCGGACATCGAGGAGCTGAAGTTCAACACCGCGATAGCCTCGCTTATGACGCTCGTAAACGACCTCTATGACACCGGCGCGACCCGCGGCGAGGTGAAGGTCCTGCTCCAGCTTTTGAACCCGTTCGCTCCGCACATCACCGAGGAGCTGTGGGAGATGCTCGGCGGAGAGGGACTGCTCTCGCTTGCACCGTGGCCGCAGTACGACGAGGCGAAGTGTACGGCAAGCCACATCACCTTCGCGGTACAGGTCAACGGAAAGCTCCGCTCGACGGTCGAGCTCGCGGCGGACGCCTCCGACGAGGATATAGTCGCGGCGGCCATGGCGGACGAGAAGGTCCGGCGCCACACCGAGGGCAAGTTGCTTGTAAAGACGATAGTCGTCAAGGGCAAGCTCGTAAACCTCATAGTGAAGTAAAAAGCGGCCGCACCGAAAACGGTGCGGCCGAGCCTTGTCCGAAAATATTTTTTGAAAATTTTCAAAAAACTGTCCTCAAAACCGGATGTGCGGACATATACAGTCGGAAGGTCGGAGAGGGCGGTCTGTGCCGCCGCTCCGCATAAACCGGAGGAGGTGCTTTTGAATGAAAAGAAAGATATTGGCGGTGCTACTTGTCGTTGCGGTCTTCGGAACGCTCGCGGCGGCGGAAACGGCTGTGCTTCGGAACCGTGTGAACGCGGACTTCGGAAACGTCCGCGACGTGTACTACTACTCCGGACCGTGGTATTTATATAACCCCGCAAACGAGATAAAAATCGAAAACCTTGAAGGCGACACGAACCTGCTGAACATCAGGCATGTCTATATAGGGACAACGGATGC
>CANPWY010000087.1 GCA_947585215.1 uncultured Clostridia bacterium | reverse complement strand
GTGTACTACGTCTCCATCTCGACCGTCGGCGACTGGACGATAGGCTGGGTCGAGACCTTCTTCGAGTGGGTGAGCGGCCACGTCGAGGTCTGGCTCACTGCCGCGAACGCGCCCGACTGGCTGTTGAGCCTCATAATAGACGGCATAATCGGCGGCGTCGGCTCGGTGCTCGTGTTCGTGCCGCAGATGATGATACTCTTCATCTTCCTCTCCGTGCTCGAGGACTGCGGCTACATGGCGCGCGTTGCGTTCATCATGGACAGAATATTCCGCAAGTTCGGTCTCTCGGGCAAGAGCTTCATCCCGATGCTCATCTCGTCCGGATGCGGCGTCCCCGGCGTCATGGCGACCCGCACGATAGAGAATGAGAAGGACCGCCGCATGACCGCCATGACGACGACCTTCATCCCCTGCGGCGCGAAGATGCCGATAATCGCGATGATAGCGGGCTCGCTCTTCGGCGGCGCATGGTGGGTCGCGCCGAGCTGTTACTTCATCGGCATAGCCGTCGTCGTATTCAGCGGAATAGTCCTCAAGAAGACGAAGCTGTTCGCGGGCGACCCCGCTCCGTTCGTCATGGAACTGCCGCAGTACCACATCCCGTCGGTTAAGGGCGTGCTCATCCACATGTGGGAGCGCGCGAAGAGCTTCATGATAAAGGCCGGTACGATAATCTTCGTGGCCTGCGCCGTGATATGGTTCCTCCAGAGCTTCGGATTTACCGACGCGGGCTTCGGCATGGTCGAGACGAGCGAACAGTCGATGCTCGCGGCGATAGGCCGCTTCCTCGCGCCGATATTCGTCCCGCTGGGGTTCGGCGAGTGGGAGAGCACCGTTGCCGCCGTCACCGGACTTGTCGCGAAGGAGCAGGTCGTCGGCACCCTCGGCGTGCTTCTGCACGCGAGCGAGGAGGCCATAGAGATGATGAGCGAGGGCGAAGGCGTCCTCGAAATGGAAGTCCTCGTGGCGTCGCTCTTCGGCAGCGGACTTGCGGGCTTTGCGTACATGGTGTTCAACCTGATATGCGCGCCCTGCTTTGCGGCCATCGGCGCGGTGCGGCGTGAGATCGGCGGCAAGTGGGCGCTGATAGCCGTCACGTATCAGACGCTTCTCGCGTACTCGCTCGCGCTCATAATATATCAGGTGGGGAGCGCGTTTGCGGGGAACATGAACGTCGCGGGATTCATCGTGGCGCTCGTACTTGCGGCGGTGCTCGTCTACGCGCTCTTCCGGCCGAATCCCTACAAGAAGGAGGGCCGGCTGTCCGACCCCGCCGTCGAAATGGCGGCGTGACCTCCGGGGAGGAGAGATAGATGCTTGTCACGATAATAACCTGTCTTGTGCTCGCGGCGGCGCTGTTCTTTGCCGTGCGGCACATGGTAAGGGAGCGCAAGTCCGGCGGCTGCGGTTGCGGCTGCGCCGGATGCCCCTCCCGCGGCATGTGCCACCGCATCGAAGAAGCGCTGAAGGACACAAAATAGTCAAATCGGGAAGGTCCTGCGGACCTTCCCGATTTTTGTATTTTTCGCGGCGAATTGCGCCTCGACGGCTACGCCGTCTTCGACGCACGCTCCGCGAGAGGTTTTTCCGACGTACACGCCGCCGGAAAAAACGGATTGGAATTTATTTCGCCGCTTACGCGGCGAAACTCCGCGAGGCTTTCAGTCAGTACATCGGCGCTGCGCGCCGACGTACTGACTGTCAACACAGCCTGCGGCTGCGCCGCGCCGGTTCGCGCGGTTGAAGCCCACGGCAAAGCCGCCAACTTCGCGCAGGCAAATCACATTCAAGGTCGGCTTTGCCCGCGAAGCGGGTAAAGCTCACGAGGGCTGAATATGTGCCAATGAGGAATATGTCGGCGCCCTCGTGTTCCGCACGAGCATTTCAATCGGAAGGGCTCCCACGCGGTCGCCGACCGCGTGGGAATTGCGAAGCGGAGCGTTCTCGCGGCGAATTGGTAAGGCGGGCAGACAAAGTCTGCCCGCCGCGATTCGCCGCGACTTTTTCGCGGCTTGCCGCGAAAAAGTATATTTTCCCGCCAACGGCAGATAATAACGACCGAGCGGAAACACCGCAAATCATCGAAAGCGAGGGAGACTATGACACCCAAGGAACTTCTCTATGTCGAAGACGCGCTCGGCCACACCAAGGAGATGCAGACCGCATTCTCCGGCTTCGCGGCCGAGATACAGGACACCGAGCTGAAAAGCTTCGTTGAGCAGCTTGCGGGCGAAAACTCGCAGTGGTACTCCAAGTTCGTCGAAGTACTGAACAAAAACGCATAAGGGGAGAAAATCATGGAAGACAGGATAATAATGGGCACTATCCTCACGAACGTCAAGAGCGTCTGCGACCTCATGATGCATGGCACGATAGAGTCCTCCACGCCGGACGTCCACGGCGTTTTCAGCTCCGCGCTCGGCGGATGCCTCGAAATGCAGAACAAGATATACAACAAGATGCAGCAGAAGGGCTGGTACGAGACCCAGACCGTCGAGAAGACAAAGATAGACTCCGCGCTCCAGAAGTACGCGCAGAAGCAGCCGGTCTGAAAAAACTGCGGGGAAGGTTCTTCGGGACTTTCCCCGCAGTCTGTTTTTCGCGGAAGTTTGCGGAGAACGGATTTTGACACCGCCGCCGCACGGGTGTATAATTGCCGCAAAGGGGGCTTGGATATGTTTGATTTCAAGGGCAAGACCGCCGTCGTCACCGGCGGCGCGCACGGCATAGGGAAGTGCATCCGCGAGGAGTTCGAGCGCGCGGGCGCGAAGGTGTACATAATCGACCTGCGGGAAAACGACTGCTTTGTGGGCGACCTCTCGGACAAGGCAACGCTCGAGCGCTTCGCTGAAAAGGTGATAAGCGAGAGCGGCAGGGTGGACTACCTCATAAACAACGCCGCGCCGCTCTCGCGCGGGATACTCGACTGCTCCTACGAGGAGTTTTCAAACGCGCTCGGCGTCGGCGTCACGGCGGCGTTCTATCTCACGAAGCTCTTTCTGCCGTACTTTGCGGAGGGCGCGAGCGTCGTCAACATCTCCTCGAGCCGCGACCGCATGAGTCAGCCGCAGACCGAGAGCTACACTGCCGCCAAGGGCGGCATCAGCGCGCTGACGCACGCGCTCGCGGTGAGCCTCGCGGGGCGCGTGCGCGTCAACTCGGTCTCGCCCGGATGGATAGACACCGATTTCCGCGTCTATGAGGGTCCGGACGCCGTACAGCAGCCGGTCGGGCGCGTCGGGAATCCGCTCGACATCTCGAACACGGTGCTCTACCTCTGCTCCGACATGGCGGGATTCATCACCGGAGAGAACATTTGCGTAGACGGCGGTATGACCCGCCAGATGATCTACCACGGCGACTGCGGCTGGACGCTCGAGGGCTGAACCTGAACATTCTGAACATAAAGAGAACCGGCGGACGGTTCGGGTAAGAGTACCCGGCCGTCCGCCGGTCGTGCTGTCGGGAAAGCTTTGTGCGGCGCTCACTCGAGGCCGTAGCGCGCGTAGGTCTCGACGGGTGCGTCGCACTCGCGCATGAGCACGGCGAGCGCTTCGCGCATCCTGCGGCGCACCGCCTCGTCGTGGATTCTTGTCGTCTGATGGGGGTCGGCGAGGACGTCAAACAGCATCTCCTCGCCGTTAGGAAGGTCGGCCGAGGTCTTTTGCACGCGCGAGGGTATCTTCAGCACGGGGCATCCCTTCGTGAAGGAGAACGGCTCGTGCAGCTCGGCCGGGCGCAGCTCCTCGGGGAACATCCGCATTGCCATGTGCGTCGGCATGAGGGTGTACTCATAGAGCGGAGAGCCCTCTTTCGGCGCGATGAAGTATGTATAGCGCCCGTCTGTTATGCCGACGGTGCCGCCGTGCGAGCCGAACATGCCGTACTCCCGCGCGCCGGAGTCGTCCTCGATGACAGAGCGGAGCGGACGCCCGAGCATGCCCGGCGGTATCTCGACGCCGAAGAAGTCGAGAAGCGTCGGCGCGAGGTCTATCATCTGCGCGAGACCCTTTCGGCGGACGCCCTTTGCGCCGTACCGCGGATCCCAGATAAAGAGCGGAGTGTGCGCTACCTCCTGGAAGTTCGGCATGACATTCTTTCCCCACCATCCGTGCTCGGAGAGGAGGAAGCCGTGGTCGGTGCAGACGATGAGCATCGTGTCCTGCCAGAGGTCGTGGCGATCAAAGAGGTCGAGCACGCGCCCGAGACTCTCGTCGCAGAAGGACACCGACGAGAGGTACTTCATCCGTATCTCGTCTATCACCTCCTGCGGTTGGGAGACCGGGGCGTAGGGCGGCCAGTCCATCTCGCTCACCGTGTCCGGGTCGCAGAGACGCGCGACGTGATCTCTCGGCGCAGAGAACGGTTCGTGCGGGTCGAAGCTCTCAATGTGCAGGAACCAGCGGTCCGCGTCGAGGTTCCGTTCGATGAACTCCACGCCCTCGTCGAAGGTGTGGGACTGCGGCCAGTCGGCCTTCGTTACCCACCTTTCGCGATTATGCATATCCTGCATGTAGAGCCTGCTCCGAAATATCGAGGCGGGGTCGGACGGGTCGGGCTTCGCGACGGCGTGGACCGCCTCGCGGAGCTCGCGGTGCGCGTCGCCCGCCCACGCGTCACCCTCCTGACCGCGGTTGCACTCCCACGTGCTGTAGCGGGGGAGGTAGGTAGCGCCGCCGTCCTCGACGTAGTGGTAGTGGTCGGTGACGATGCGGGTGTAGACGCCGTTCCGCTTGAGTATCTCGGGCATGGAGTCGTCAAACGGTTCGAGCGGCCCCCAGCTGCGGTGCAGGAAGTTCGGTCGTCCCGTGTGGAGCTCGCGCCGCGCCGGCATACAGGGGAGGCTGCACGTGTAGCAGGAGTCAAATACGGCGGTGTGTTCCCCGAGCCGCCGGAAGTTCGGCAGGTCGAGCGCTTTGCCGCCGTAACTCGGCAGAAAGTCGAGCCGGAGCGAGTCAAACATCACCATTACGGCCTTCATATAAACACCTCTCTTTTCGGGATGTTCTTATGGATATATGTTACTCCCGAAAGGAACGGATGTCAATTCCCACGCCCGAAAGGCGGCCGCATACCGTCGAATTCGCTATTGACATTTTCCCCTCGGCGGATATACTTATTTAGGGATTTTACCTGCGAAAAGAAGGATGACTTTATGACCATCAGGGATCTGGAGATAGGCGAGAGCGGAAAAATAACGACGGTAGGCGGCGAGGGAGCGCTGAGACAGCACTTCCTCGACATGGGCGTCATACCCGGCGCGGAGGTCACGGTGGTGAAGTTCGCGCCGATGGGCGACCCGGTGGAGCTCCGCATCCACGGCTACGAGCTCACGCTCCGCATAGACGACGCGGCAAAGATAGAGGTCGAGAAGCTCGCGAAGGCGACGGCGGAGCCGGAGCGCACCGAAAAGAAGCGCCCCTCGGAGCATCCGTACTACGGCGAGCCGGGAGTCCACCACGAGAAGGAGGGCGAGAACCCTCTGCCGGAGGGACACGTCCTCACCTTCGCGCTCGTCGGCAACCAGAACAGCGGCAAGACGACGCTTTTCAACCGACTCACCGGCTCGAACCAGCACGTCGGGAACTTCCCTGGCGTCACGGTCGACCGCAAGGACGGTTCGATACTCGGCCACCCGAACACCTCCATCACCGACTTGCCGGGGATATACTCGATGTCCCCATACTCAAACGAGGAGCTTGTCTCGCGCGACTTCGTGCTCGGCGAGTCGCCGGACGCGATAATAAACATCGTCGACGCGACGAACATCGAGCGGAACCTCTACCTCACGATGCAGCTGCTCGAGATGGACAGGCCGGTAGTCGTCGCGCTCAACATGATGGACGAGCTGATAGGCAACGGCGGTGCGATAGACGTCAATGCCATGGAGGCGCGGCTCGGCGTGCCGGTGGTGCCGATATCCGCCGCGAAGAACGAGGGCATAGAGGAGCTTGTGCGGCACGCGATACACGTCGCGAAATATCAGGAGAAGCCGCAGAGGGTCGACTTCTGCGCGAAGGACGCCTTCGGCGGCGCGGTACACCGGTGCATCCACGCGGTCGTGCATCTCATAGAGGATCATGCGGAGAGCAGCGGCGTCCCCGCGCGCTTTGCGGCAAACAAGGCTATAGAGGGCGACGAACTGATCATCGAACGCCTCGGCCTAGACGAAAACGAGAAGGAACTGCTCGAGCACATTACGCTCCAGATGGAGGCGGAGCGCGGCCTTGACCGCAGTGCCGCCATAGCGGATATGCGCTTCGGGTTTATCGAGGACGTCTGCCGCGAGTGCGTCAAGAAGCCGCGCGAGAGCCGCGAGCACATAAGGAGCGAGCGGCTTGACCGCATCCTCACCGGCAAGTACACCGCCATCCCGGTGTTTGTCGGAATAATGGCGCTCGTGTTCTTCCTCACATTCAACGTCATTGGCGCGGCGCTCCAGGAGTTCATGGACCTCGGCATAGAGGCGCTGACGAATGTGGTGGACACGGCAATGACCTCGGCGGGTGTAAACTACGTCCTGCACGACCTCGTAATAAACGGAATATTCGAGGGCGTCGGGAGCGTGCTCAGCTTCCTGCCGATAGTGGTGACGATGTTCTTCTTCCTGTCGCTTCTCGAGGACAGCGGATACATAGCGCGCGTCGCGTTCTTCATGGATAAGCTCCTGCGGAAGATAGGCCTTTCCGGGCGGAGCATCGTGCCGATGCTCATCGGTTTCGGGTGTACCGTCCCCGCCGTCATGGCGACGAGGACACTGCCGAGCGAGCGGGACAGGAAGATGACCATCCTCCTCACGCCGTTCATGAGCTGCACGGCAAAACTGCCGATATACGGCTTCTTCATCAGCGCGTTCTTTCCCGGCCACGGCGGGTTCATAATGACCGGGCTGTACCTGCTCGGAATAGCAGTAGGGATACTCGTAGCGTTCCTCTACAAGAAGGTGCTGTTCCGGGGCGAGGCGGTGCCGTTTGTGATGGAGCTGCCGAACTACCGCATGCCCTCCGCGCGGAGCACGCTCCAGCTCATGTGGGAGAAGGCGAAGGACTTCCTCCAGAAGGCGTTCTCGGTGATACTCATAGCGACGGTCGTGGTGTGGTTTTTGCAGAGCTTCGACCTGCACTTCAACCTCGTCGAGGACTCGTCGGAGAGCATCATGGCAACGATAGCGGGCTTCCTTGCGCCGCTCTTCCGTCCGCTCGGCCTCGGCGACTGGCGGATATGCACGTCGCTTATCAGCGGGTTCATGGCAAAGGAGAGCGTCGTTTCGGTGCTCGAGGTGCTGTTCGGAGCCGAGGGCGGCGTCGCGGCGGTGCTCGACATGGTGTCCGCCGGCGCGTTGCTCGTATTCAGCCTGCTCTACACCCCCTGCGTCGCGGCGATAGCCTCGGTGAAGCGCGAGCTCGGCGGAACGTGGGCGGCGGGCGTCGTCGTCTGGCAGTGCGTGGTGGCGTGGCTCGCGGCGCTCGCGGTTC
>CANPWY010000086.1 GCA_947585215.1 uncultured Clostridia bacterium | reverse complement strand
CACCGACCACTGCCAGGTCTATCAGGGTCTGAACCGCGCCACCGCGCAGACCAACGCCTACTGCGACGCCGTCGCGGGTCTCGCGATGTTCTACGACGGCAAGATATGCGACACGGTCTACCACTCCACGAACGGCGGCTACACCGAGGACGCGGTAAACGTCTGGGGCGTGGACTACCCGTATCTGAAGGCCGTGCCCGACACCTACGAGGACCTTGACCGCGCCCAGTACGGGCGCTGGAGCTACACCTACACCGGCGAGGAAATAGCGTGGGTGCTCAACCAGAAGAACTACTCCATCGGCACCGTCACAAACGCGTGGGTCGAGAAGTTCACCCCCGCGGGGAATGTATACACCGTGAGCTTTATGGACGCGAGCGGGAAGAAGCTGAGCTTTTCAAAGGAGGCGGCGCGCACCATCCTCACAAGCAGCACCCTCGGAAAGGGTACGCGGAGCCAGCGGTATACCATCTCCAGCGGTACGGTGGAGATCGTTGCGGGCGAGAGCAGGACGTCGGTCTCCGCCTCCGCCGCGCAGGTGATAGGTGCGGACGGCAAGGTTCAGGGACTTAGGAACCCCGGCGAGGTGTATGTTCTGACGGCCTCCGGCACCAACGTTCTCCGCTCCGAATCCACAAGCGGAGTGTTCGTCGTGAGCGGCACCGGTTGGGGCCACAACGTCGGCCTCAGCCAGTGGGGAAGCCGCGGCCGCGCCGAGGCCGGCTGGGACTATGTGTCCATACTCGAATACTACTACACCGGCGCAAAGGTCATGAACATTCAAGAGGTGCTCGGCAGATGAAAAAGAGCGATTTTTGGTACGAGCTCCCCGAGGAGCTGATAGCGCAGACGCCGTCCCCCGAAAGGGACGGCTCGTCGCTTATGCTCCTTGACAAGACGACGGGTGAATACTCATTCCACGTCTTCCGCGAGATAGCAGACTTTCTTCACGAGGGCGACCTGCTCGTCATGAATGACTCGCGCGTCCTTCCCGCGCGTCTTATCGGCGCGCGGAGCGGAGGCGGCGCGGCGGAGGTCCTTCTGCTCCGCGAGCGGGAGGGCGGTCTGTGGGAATGTCTCGTGCGTCCCGGACGGAAGCTCCGACCCGGCGCGCGCGTCACCTTCGGGGACGAGCTCTCCTGCGAAATAGTATCCGTCGAGGAAGGCGGTAACCGCCTCGTCCGGTTCGAGTACGACGGAATATTTCTCGAGATACTCGAGCGGCTCGGACGGATGCCGCTCCCGCCGTACATCAAGGAGACCCTTGACGACCCGGAGCGCTACCAGACGGTCTACTCAAAGCACCTCGGCTCCGCCGCCGCGCCGACGGCGGGACTCCACTTCACCGAGGAGCTGCTTCAAAAAATACGGGAAAAGGGCGTGGAGGAGAAATTCGTGACGCTTCACGTCGGGCTCGGGACCTTCCGCCCGGTGAGCGAGGACGAGATAGAGGATCACCCGATGCACTCCGAGTTTTGTATCCTCCCGGAGGACACGGCCGAGGCCGTGAGCCGCGCGAAGCGCGAGGGTCGGCGGGTCATATCCGTTGGGACTACCTCTTGCCGCGTGCTTGAGACCTTCGCGCGGGACGACGGGACGATGGATGCGGGCTCGCGCTGGACGGACATCTTCATCTATCCCGGATACAGGTTCAAGGCCGTCGACGCGCTCATAACAAACTTCCATCTGCCGGAGAGCACGCTTATAATGCTCGTCTCGGCGCTCGCGGGAAGGGAGCACATCCTCGAGGCGTACCGGGCGGCGGTCGAGCATAAAATGCGGTTCTTCTCGTTCGGAGATGCGATGTTCATTCATTGATTTTACGGAGATTTTCGGAAAGGCGGATACGTTATGCCGATAAAAGCAAACAAGAACGCGAACACGATACGCATACTCACAAACAACACCGAGTACCAGATAAAGGTCGATAAGTTCGGCATACTCAAGCACGTCTGGTACGGCCGGCCGGTCTGGGACGATATGGACCATCTCCTCGATTACCCCGGCATCGGCTTTGCGGGAAACATCCACGAGTCGGGCGACCGGCGCGAATACTCGCCGGATACGCTTCCGCAGGAGTACGGGTGCAGCGGCGGCGCGGACTACCGCGTGCCGTCGATAAGCGTCGTATTTGAGGACGGCTCGCGCACGGTCGACCTCCGCTATATCGGCTACACGATAGAAAAGGGAAAGTACTCCATCCCCGGACTGCCCGCCGTCTACGCCTCCGATGACGACGCGGAGACGCTTGAGATATACCTTCAGGACATTGCAAGCGAGCTTGTGGTGCGTCTCCGCTATGGCGTCCTGCCGCAGTACGACGTCATCACGAGGAGCGCCGTTATCTCCAACAAGGGAAGTGAGCCCATTCGCCTCGAGAACGCCATGAGCTTCTGTCTCGACATCCCGTTCGGCGAGTGGGACAGGATGACCTTTGTCGGCCGCCACGCCATGGAGCGCGTGCCCGACCGTCAGCCGGTTGACCCCGGCATACACGAGAGCTCGAGCGCGCGGGGCGCTTCGAGCCATCAGCAGAACCCGTCCGTCATACTCTGCTCGAAGGACTGCACCGAGACGTCGGGCGAGTGCTACGGCGCGGCGCTCGTGTACAGCGGGAGCTTCAAGACGCAGGTTGAACGCGACCAGCTCGGCGGAACGCGCCTCACGATGGGCATAAACCCCGACCTTTTCAGCTGGGAGCTCGGGGCGGGGGAGGACTTCTACACCCCCGAGGCGATAATCACGTACAGCGGCGAGGGTTTTGACCGCCTCTCGCAGAACTTCCACGGCGTCATACGCAATAACGTCTGCCGAGGGAAGTACAAGCTCGCGCCGCGTCCCATACTCATAAACAACTGGGAAGCGACATACTTCAACTTCGACGAGGAGAAGCTTGCCGCAATAGCAAAGCAAGCTTCCAAGCTCGGCGTCGACCTCTTCGTAATGGACGACGGGTGGTTCGGCAAGCGCTCGAGTGACACCTCCGGCCTCGGCGACTGGACGGTAAACGAAAGCAAGCTTAAAGGCGGTCTCAAGCCGCTTGTCGACAGAGTAAAGAGCTTCGGGATGAAGTTCGGTATATGGTTCGAGCCGGAGATGATAAGCGAGGACAGCGACCTCTTCCGCGCGCACCCCGACTGGGCGATAGCCGTTCCGGGACGCGCGCCGGTGCTGAGCCGCAGTCAGCTCCTGCTCGACCTCACGCGCGCGGACGTCCGCGAATATCTCTACGGCGCAATAAGCGATATACTGAACAGCGCGGATATTTCCTATGTGAAATGGGATTTCAACCGAAGCATCTGCGACTGGTACTCCCACGGCATACCGAAGGAGCGCATGGGAGAGATGCCGCACCGCTACATGCTAGGACTTTACGAGCTTCTCGAACGCCTCACGCACGACTTCCCGGACGTACTGTTCGAGGGCTGCAGCGGCGGGGGAGGACGCTTCGACGCCGGTATGCTCTACTACACGCCGCAGATATGGTGCAGCGACGATACCGACGCCTACGAGCGTACAAAGATACAGTACGGCACGAGCTTCATATATCCCGTCTCCGCAGTCGGCTCGCACGTCTCCGCCGTCCCGAACCATCAGACCGGCCGCGTGACGCCGCTCGAGGCGCGCGCAGTCACAGCCATGGCGGGGAGCTTCGGATACGAGCTCGACCTCGGCAAACTCTCGGACGCGGAGAAGGCCGCCGTGAAGGAGCAGACTGCGCGCTTCAGAAGGTACGACGACCTCATTCACAACGGCAGTTATCACCGTCTCTCCGACCCGACGGCGGACAAATTCGCCGCGTGGGAGTATGTGTCCTTTGACAGGACCGAGGCGCTTGTCCACGGCATGGTCTTCCGCACCGAGCCGAGCGCGATGCGCTATCGGATCCGCCTCCGCGGCCTTGACCCGGAGAAGCTCTATCGCTTCGACACCGACGGAAAGATATACTCCGGCACGGCGCTGATGAACGGCGGGATACTTCTCCCGCGCACGTGGGGAGACTACGCGCCGTTTGAGCTGCACTTCACAGAATTTTAACTCACAAGAAACAGTTTGCGGGCGAAGCCCGCAAACTGTTTCTTGTGAGGGCACCGGACAGAGCGAAGCTCTGCCGGTGCCTTGCGCTCCGCTACGCGTCGATTTTTTGCCTCTGGCAAAAAATCGACGCAATTCCCACGCGGTCGCCGACCGCGTGGGAGCCCTTCCGATTAAAATGCTCGGGGCAAATGAATTGCCCCTGCGCGAAGTTGGCGGCAAAGCCGCCAACTTCAACCGCTGCGAACCGCGAGGGCGCGCACCAATTCTGCATCCGACATTTTGCAGCCCTCGCTAGCAATATTCGCTCCGCGAATATTGCCCGACATTGAGCTAATTAAAAGGCGGAAGCGGCTTCGCCCGTGCGACGCACGCTCCGCGAGAGGAGTTTTTTCCGACACCTTGCGGTTTGTAGAATGTTGGGACGTCGGTGCGAAGCACCGAGGCCTGATGCGCCCTGCATAGGGTATAATGCGGTATATGTTGGCGGGGGCGCATTGCCGCCGGAAAAAACAGATTTGATTTATTCGCCGCCTTTGGCGGCGAACTCTGCGAGGCTTTTGTTGGGACGTCGGCGTGACTGTCCACGCCGATTCGCACGGTTGAAACTGCTTGCCCTGGCAAGCAACTTCGCGGAGCCACGATTCATTTGGTGCGAGCGTTTCAATCGGAAGGGCTCCCAAACGGCGCAAAGTGCCGTTTGGGATTTGGCGAACTCTGCGAGGCTTCTTGGTAAGCTAAAAACCTGCGGGCGCATTTCGCGCCCGCAGGTTTATTGCTTGCGGTGTTATGGTTGTAAGATGCGCGGCGCACCGTTGCACGCCCACATCTATGCTCTGCGCCAGAGGAGAGTATTGTCCGAGAGCTCCGCCGTGACGCGGCCCAGGCTCTTCATCCAGGTGAGGTAGGATCGCACGGTGCTGCCGATGAGCGCATGTTGCTCAAATGTCATTGCAAGCGAGAACTCCTCGAACACCCGCCGGAGAAGCAGGTCAAAGGGCGTCGGCTCCGCGAGGAGGCGTTCTATCCTGTCCGAAGTGTCGTGCGTCGCCGCGATGTTGAGGTCGGCGAGCGCGGTTACATCCTCCGCCGCGTCCGCGTGGGACGGGACGAACAGCTTTGCCCGGAGCGTCTTTACCTTTTCAAGCGTCTCAAGGTGCGCTCCTACGTCGTAGACAAACGCTATGCCGTACTTCTCAAGCGTCGCGCGGCTCGCGAGGCAGTCCGCGAGGTAGACGACGTCGTCCGGCGTGCGAAATCCCACCATGTCGAGAAAGTGACCGGGCAGGGGAATGACCTCAAACCCGTCCGGCAGGACCTCCGGCGTCAGCGGCTCGGCGTCGCTCGGCTCCGCAAGGAGAAACTTTCGGCGGAGCTCATCCGGCGGACAGCCGCCGTAAAGGAGGGACGGCTCAAGCGTCGGGTGCCGCACAAAGCCGAGCTCCGCGCCCGGCGCGTAGATCCTGCATCCGGTCCTGTCCTGAAGAAATTTGTTGCCGCCGATGTGGTCGGCGTGGGAGTGGGTGTTGTATATGGAACGGAGACGCCAGCCGTTATCGTCGAGCAGGCGGCGGACCTTCTTAGCCGCGTCCTTGTCTCCGCCGCTGTCTATGAGGCAGACGTCGCCGCCGTCCAGCCGCACGAGCCCAATCTTGGCAGGGCATTGAAGAAAAAAGCTGTTTCCCGCCGCAAGTGTCAGTTCGTACATATCAGTCCCCAAATCTCTTGATGTAGTCCTCGCAGAACGCGTCGATCTTTGCGTCATATGCTTCGTCGACTATTCTGTCGCCGCTGAGCAGCTTCTCTATCGCCATCCTCGCGCCGACGCTGAACGGCACGGTGCAGACAAACGACGGCACGAATCTCTTTATCTTCGTCGTGTCGAAGACCATGCTCTCAGCCTTGTCGCCTAGGAGTCCGCCGCGGTACTCGGGGAGCTTTCGCGCGATATAGTCGCTCGGGACGTGCAGGATGTTCGGCTCCACGCCGAGTATTTCGCACTCTATCTCGATTATTCGGTCCCAGCTCAGAGCCTCGTCGGAAGTGATGTGGAACGCGTGTCCCACAGCCTGGAGGTTGCCGACAAGTCCGCAGAACGCCTTTGCGAAGTCTGTATTGTGCGTCACGGTCCAGAGAGACCGCCCGTCCCCGTGGACGACCGTGGGCTTGCCCGCGAGCATCCTCGCGGCGTAGGTCCACTGTGTCTTCGCTCCGGAGAGGGGGACTATCAGCTTGTCCCTGCCGTATGTGTGCGACGGGCGCACGACGGTGGCGGGAAAGCCGTCCTCGCGGAAGCGGCGGAACAGCGCCGCTTCCGCGTCCGCCTTGTTCTGCGAGTAGTCCCAATATTTGTTGCCGAGGGGATTGCTCTCGGTGATGGGGTAGGAGGTTATCGGCTTTGAGTAGGCGGAGGCGCTGGAGATGAAGATGTACTGCTTTGTCCTGCCGCCGAAGAGACGGAAGTCCCGCTCGACATCGTCCGGCGTGTAGGCTATCCAGTCGGCGACGGCGTCGAAAACAAGACCGTGCAGAAGCTCCTGCACGGTCTTTTCGTCCCTGATGTCGCCAATGAGATACCTTGCGCCGAGCGCTTCATACCCGCGGTCAGAGCCGCGGTTGAGGAGGAACACCTCGTGCCCCGAGCGGAGCAGGCTTTCGGTGACGGCCGAGCTTATCAGCCCCGTCCCTCCGATAAAAAGTATCTTCATGGCCGACGCTTACTTGAGTCTCGCAAGCTCAAGAGCCTTTATGATGAGGTCGACCGACGAATCGTCGTCTATAAGACCGGTGTTTATCGTGAGGTCGTAGTTGTCGAGCTCGTCCCAGGTGCGGTTGGTGTAGTAGTTGTAGTAGTTGCGGCGGCTCTTGTCCATACGGCGCAGATAGTTCTCACGCTCGCGGTCGGTCTTGAGCTCGGGCGAATCCTCGACGAGGAAGGCCATGCGCTTCTCGAGCGGAGCGGTGATAAACACGCGGAGCAGATCCTTCCGCTCGCGGAGGATGAAGTCGGCACAGCGCCCGACTATCACGCACGGGTTCGCGGAGACCTTGCGGATGACCTCCGCCTGTATGTTGAAGAGCGTGTCGTTTGTAAGTACGTCCGAGCCGCCGAAGAACAGCGAGCGCGAATTGTAGTTGCCGGTGACTATTGAGTAGAGCAGGCTGTTGGACGGCCTTTCGTCGGCGTTCTCAAAGAGCGCCTCGGTAAATCCGCTGTCCCTCGCGGCGATGGAGAGGAGCTCCTTGTCATAGAAGGGAATACCGAGCTTCTTTGCGACATTCTGCCCTATGACGCGTCCGCCGCTTCCGTAGTACCTGTTTATCGCGATGATTGCCATGATCTGACCCCCTTCGAAGAACTTAATTTCCTATACACATTATACACCGCCGCCGGTCAAGAATCAAGAGTATCCTGTGTACTTTGTCCGCTAAATTTAGCAAAACCGCTGTCAAATAAAATCCTTTACAGAAGCAAAGGA
>CANPWY010000085.1 GCA_947585215.1 uncultured Clostridia bacterium | reverse complement strand
ATAGCCGCGCTCGAGAAGGTCAACGACACCTTCGAGTACCCCGTCCACTGGGGGAGCGACATCCAGACCGAGCACGAGCGCTACCTCACCGAGAAGGTCGTGGGCGGCCCGGTGTTCGTGTACGACTATCCCAAGGAGATAAAGGCGTTCTACATGAGAATGAACGACGACGGGAAGACCGTCGCCGCCACCGACATGCTCGTGCCCGGCATAGGCGAGCTGATAGGAGGGAGCCAGCGCGAGGAGCGGCTCGACATGCTCGAAAAGCGCATAGACGAGCTCGGACTCAAGCGCGAGGACTACTGGTGGTACCTCGATCTCAGACGCTTCGGCGGCACGAAGCACGCCGGCTTCGGTATAGGCTTCGAGCGGCTGATAATGTACCTTACGGGTATGTCAAACATCCGCGACGTTCTGCCCTTCCCGCGCACCACCGGCACGGCGGAGTTCTGATCGATTTCCCGCGCGGGCGCGGAAGCGCGCCCGCGCGAAGTTTCCCGTAAAAGCAGGTGTATCCATGAATTCCGGAAGATACAGAGGGAACGACCTCGCAAGAGTCAGGCGCATGACCGGCACGGCGATACTCGCCGCCGTCGTGATAGTGGTGCAGATAGTCTGCACGTTCATCAAGTTCGGACCGTTCTCGATAACGCTCGCGCTCACGCCGATAGTGGCGGGCGCGGCGGTGTACGGCTTCGGAGCGGGAGCACTGCTCGGCGCGGTGCTCGGACTCGTCGTGCTCATCACCGGCATACTCGGGCTGGACGGGGGAACGGTGCTCTTCCTTATGAGCCTCAATCCGGCGGCGACGGTGGCGATATGTATTCTAAAGACGCTTATCGCAGGCGCGGCGTCCGCCGCGGTGTACAGGCTCATCGCCGGGAAAAACGAGACGGCGGCGGTGCTCGCCGCCGGAGTCGTCTGCCCGGTGGTGAATACCGGACTTTTCATCCTCGGGATGCTCGCGCTCTTCCGGGACACACTGCTCGCCTGGGGCGGCGCGTGGGCCGCAGGAGAGGGAATGGCGGAGTTCAGCCTCATAAGCTACATATTCCTAGGCCTTGTGGGGACGCAGTTCCTCGTGGAGCTCGTCTCGAACATCGTCCTTTCCGGCGCGGTGACGCGCATAATACGCGCGGCGAAGCGGTGACTTTCGCCGTTCGGATGTCCCCCGAGAGGAAAAATTTTCTCACGGCGAAAAAAAGTCTTGACAATCGGGGGAAGTTTCGGTATAATAAATTTCGCTGCTCGGGAGCATAGCTCAGCTGGGAGAGCACATGCCTTACAAGCATGGGGTCACAGGTTCGAGCCCTGTTGTTCCCACCATTGTGGCCCGGTAGAACAGTTGGTTAGTTCGCCAGCCTGTCACGCTGGAGGTCGTGGGTTCGAGTCCCATCCGGGTCGCCAATTTGCCTCTGTAGCTCAGCTGGTAGAGCAGAGGACTGAAAATCCTCGTGTCGGTGGTTCGACTCCGCCCGGAGGCACCAATGGGGCGGGCGTACAGCCCGCCCCATACCTATCTTTTTCGGCGCCATAGCCAAGTGGTAAGGCAGAGGCCTGCAAAGCCTTTACCCCCAGTTCGAGTCTGGGTGGCGCCTCCATAGCAGAAAAAAGCCGCGACACTGTCGCGGCTTTTTTCAAACCGTCAAATCCAAATCAGCGCGAGAGGTGAAGATGATGAACAACAAAAAGACCGCAAGAGAGATAGCCGAGGGCTCGATAGTCCTTCTGAAAAACGAGGGCGGCGTCCTGCCGCTTAAAAGGGGAAAGAAGGCCGCGTTCTTCGGCAGGACGCAGGTGGAGTCGATGCTCTCCGGCAACGGCTCCGGCGCGGCAAACGTCGAAAAACCGCAGGAGATAGTCTCCGAGTGCCGCAAGCGCGGCATAGAGCCGGTGGAGGAGCTTGAGAGCTTCTACCGCACGAGGCTTGCGGCGCAGGCGGCGGCAAAGCCGGCCTTTGACCTTGCGCAACTGAAGCACATGGTCAACAGCGGCCTCATGTACGAATTTTTCGGCAGGTACACGCCTCCGGCGGAGGAGATAGCCGTGCCGGAGGAGCTTACGGCCCGCGCGTCCGCCGAGACCGACACCGCCGTGCTGATAATAGGACGCAGCTCCGGCGGCGAGGAGTGCGACCGCCATCTCATGGGCGACTACTACCTCACCGACGAGGAAAAGACGCTCGTGGGACAGGTCGCGGCGGCATTCCCGAAGGTCGTTCTCGTCCTCAACGTGAACGGACTTATCGACCTCGCGTGGACCGAGGAATATCCCTCGATAAAGAGCATCGTTTTTGTCGGCATCCCGGGCGAGGAGGGACCGGCGGCGCTCGCGGAGATACTTTCCGGCGGCGTGACGCCGTCCGGAAAGCTCGCGATGTCTATAGCGCGGGACTACTCCGACTATCCCGCCGACTTCTCGTGGGACAAGGAGCATCCGGCAAAGATCCTCACTTACGCCGACTACGGCCTCGACGCTGCGGCGAACGGCAGCACAGGCTATGAGAAAAGTCCCGTGACGGTGTACCGCGAGGATATCTACCTAGGCTACCGCTATTTTGACACCTTCGGAAAGAAGCCGCTCTATCCGTTCGGCTTCGGACTGAGCTATACGTCCTTCAAGACCGCCGTCTGCGCCGTGGAGAAGGAGCGGGACGGCCTCCGCGTCGCCGCGTCGGTGAAGAACACCGGCGGCGTAAGCGGGCGCGAGGTCGTGCAGGTCTACGTCTCGGCAGAGGGAACAGAGAGTCCGCACGCGTATCAGGAGCTGAAGGGCTTTGCAAAGACACAGACGCTCGCGCCGGGCGAGAGCGAGACGGTGGAGATTTTCGTGCCGTGGCGCGAGCTTGCCTGCTACCGCGAGGACGCGGCGGCATACGTCATAGAGCGCGGAAGGTACGTCCTGCGTGTCGGGAATTCTTCCGCCGGGACAAGCCCTGCGGGGTGCGTGACGGTCGAAAGCGATATCACGGTCGAGCGGTGCGAAAACCGCCTCGGCCTCGCGGACTGCAACAGGGGAAAGATTGACTTCCTGCGCCCCGACGCGGCGGCACATGAGACAGAGGACTGCGAAGTGCTCTTCGAGCTTTCGGCGGAGGACGTCGCGGAGTACACGGCGTCGCCGCGCGAGGCCGTCCCCGGACTTGAGCGCTTCTCGGACGAGGAGCTCGCGGCGCTCTGCGTCGGCTACGGCCCCGGAACTCCATTCGCGGCGTTCAAGGACACCGCCGACCCGAACACGATATTCGACGCGGACGGGAATCCGCTCACGACGAACAGCCATCCCACCGGCTTCAACGGCTATGTCTCGCCCGCGATAGAGGGCAAGGGCGTCCGCTCGGTGTTCTACAAGGACGGCCCCGCCGGCGTCGGCGCGGTCGCATGGCCGAGCGAGATGCTGATGGCGTGCAGTTTCGACACTGAGCTCTGCCGCCGCTTCGGCGACGCCGTCGGTGCGGAGTGTGAGGAGATGCAGGTCGATGTCTGGCTCGCGCCCGCCGTCAACCTCCAGCGCCACCCGCTCGGCGGACGGAACTTCGAGTACTTCTCGGAGGATCCGTTCCTCGCGGGGAAGTGCGCCGCCGCCGTCGCGCGCGGCGCGCAGGAGAACCATCCGGTACTCGTCTGCGCCAAGCACTTCGCCGTAAACGAGCAGGAGACCTACCGGCGCGGAAGCTCGCGCCTCCACTATGACGCGGTGAACTCGATACTCACCGAGCGCGCCGCGCGCGAGCTCTATCTCCGTCCGTTCGAGACGCTCGTGCGCGAGGCGGGGCTTATGTGCGTCATGACCTCGTTCAACAGGATAAACGGCGTGTTCGCCGGCGGGAACGCCGACCTCTGCCGCGGGATACTCCGCGACGAGTGGGGCTTCAATGGCGCCGTCGTCACCGACTGGGGCGACATGGACGTCGTCGTGGACGGCGCGGACGCTGTCGCCGCCGGGAACGACATCGTCATGCCCGGCGGGCCTCCGGTCATAAGTCAGATACTCAAGGGACTTGAGGAGGGGAGAGTGACCCGCGCCGGGCTGTGCGAGGCCGTGTCGCACCTCATGAACCTCCTGAAGTGTTTCGGGCGCTGCGACGGCTGACCTGTTCCCGCTGGGGAAAATCGGACAAAACGATGATATGCCGGTACGAGCTACGTACCGGCATATACGAAAGGATAAAGAAAATGAAGACGGTATTTCAGATAATCGTTTGTGTTGTGAGCATACTTTTCGCCGCTCTGTCGCTCGTTGCGGCGCTTAGTCAGCTGAAAAGCAGAAAGGGCATGGCGTCCGCCGTGCTGATGGCTGTCGGTTCGCTGCTGCTTATAATAGGAGCGGCATACTGCTTTGCGGGACTGTGGTTTGACTATATCCCGGCGGCCGTCGGGTGCGTCGGCATCTGTATAGCGGCGATATGCAACGGACTGAAAAGCGAACAGTTCCACATCCGGCACCACGTCATACGCATCGCGCTCTCCGCCGCGCTCGTGACGGGATTGGTACTTCTCTGAGAGTACATCGGAACGGTAAATTTATCATCGGAGGAAGTACACGATGACGTCATTTCGCTTGAAAGTGATAGCGATAATCGCAATGACTCTTGACCACGCGGCAAAGATCATCGGTCAAGCGGGACTGTTGACAATATTTCCGAATGCGTCGGTGAGCGTGACTTATGACATGATACACATAATGCAGGGATTAGGACGGCTGGCGTTCCCGCTGTTTGCGTTCATGATAGCCGAGGGCTGTCGGAAGACGCACAGCATGCCGAGGTATATCGGACGGCTGTCGCTGTTCGCGCTCATTTCGGAGCCGTTCTATTATTTTGCATTTCGCATGAATATGCCAAACTTCGGACTTGACAATTTTCTGAACCTCATCATACACCTGAATCTGACAAATGTGTTTTTCACTCTGGCGCTCGGCGCCGCCGCAATTTACATATATCAACTGCTCGAGCGCAAAAATTCCAAGAAGCTCCTGCTGCTGTTCATTCCCGCGTTTCTGGTGATACTCTACTTAGCGGGACGGACACACTGCGACTACGGCGTCGCCGGAGTCCTGCTGATAGTGGCGCTCTACTTTGCCCGGACGAAGAAGATGCGGGCCGTCGTCGTCGCGGTCTGGTCGGTCGGTCTGTACATACTCTATCAGGCGGATTTCGGCTTTAACTGGTCGCAGGTCTGGACGTGGCCGATAGTAAACTGCGTATGCGCGTCGCTGGCGGGCGCTCTTATCTGGTTCTACAACGGCGAACGCGGCCGGCCGATGAAGTGGTGCTTCTACATATACTATCCGGCGCACCTGCTCCTTCTTTCGCTGATAAGCGTGGGACTGAGCCGTATAAACGCGTGATTCGCGCGCACTCCTTCGACCCGTGCGCCCCGTTCGGGGAGCACGGGTCGATTTCCATTTTCCGGACGTTTTTCCGAAAACAGGTGTATTTTCGGGGCGCAAACGTGGAAATATCTTTTTGGGAACAAAACGCCGAAATGCCGCAAAAAAACGCTTAAATTCATTTATTAGAAAAAATCCGCCCCATTTTCGGCGGTATCTGTATCCGATTTTTCTTTCGGACGGGGGAAACATAGATTTGCGCGCGCGGCCGCCTCGCGGCGGCGGGAACGCGCGTGCGATTTTTGCGATTTTTCGGAAAGGGGTGACATTTATCGGACGAAAATGGCTGAAACAGGCGCTGACGGCGCTTGTTCTCGTGTTTTTGCTGAGTGCGGCCGAGGTGCTTCCGGCGGCGTCCGCCGCGTACTTCCCGCGCGAAGCGGTGTCGGCGGCCGCGACCGGGACGCGGTACCTCGTGCCGGTCGGGCGCGCCGTGGGGATGAAGATAGTGTCCGACGGTATCCTCGTCGTGGGTATGACCGACGTGACCTGCGCCGGAGAGACCGCCTCGCCTGCGCGCTCCGCCGGTCTGAAGGAGGGCGACCTGATAATCTCGGTCGACTCCCGCAAGGTCGGAAGCACTCAGGAACTGAAGGAAGCGCTGAACGACGCGCTCACGGACAGCGGCGAGGTAAAAATAACCTACGAGCGGGACGGAAGCGAGCATATCGCGGTCCTGAAGCCGGCCCTCAGCGATGAGGACGGCACCTACAAAATAGGCGCGTGGGTGCGCGACAGCATGGCGGGCATCGGCACGCTGACCTTCTATGACCCGTCGAGCGGGGTCTTCGGCGCGCTCGGGCACGGGATAAACGACGTGACGACCTCCGAGCTCATGCCGGTAGCGAGCGGCACGCTCATCCGCTCGACCATATCCTCCGTGAGAAAGGGTGAGAGCGGCGCGCCGGGCGAGCTCTCCGGCAGCTTTGACCTCTCGGACGAGTTCGGCGAGCTTTACGCGAACACCGACCGCGGCGTATTCGGCCGGGCGGACGCCGAGGCGCTCGGCGTGGACGTCTCGGCGGCTCTGCCGGCGGCGCGCGCGGACGAGGTGCAAGAGGGTCCCGCCGTGATACTCTCGAACGTCTCCGGCGACAAAGTGGACGAGTACGAAATAGAGATAAAGCAGGTCTCGCGGAACAGCGCGCACTCGCCGCGCGATCTGATGATCGAGGTGACCGACGAGGAACTTTTGGCCGCGACCGGCGGCATAGTTCAGGGAATGAGCGGGAGCCCGATAATCCAGAACGGCAAGCTTGTCGGCGCGGTGACACACGTCCTCGTCGGCGACCCGACGAGGGGATACGGAATACTGATAGAGAATATGCTCGACGCGGAGTGATTTCGCGGGAAATCGCGCTCGCTCCGCTCGCTTACCAATTTCCCGCGAAGCCGCCGGACAGGGCAAAGCCCTGCCGGCGGCAAACGCTCCGCTACGCAATCCCACGCGGTCGGCAACCGCGTGGGAGCCCTTCCGATTGAAATGCTCGGCGGAAATGAATTCCGCCTCCGCGAAGTTGCTTGCCGTAGGCAAGCAACTTCACCCGCGCGAACCAGCGCGGTTTCCGCCTTCGGCGGAAAATCGACGCATTCCCACGCGGTCAGCGACCGCGTGGGAGCCCTTCCGATTGAAATGCTCGGGGCAAACACGAGGGCGCCGAGATATTCCGCGCCGAAACATATTCAGCCCTCGTGAGCTTTGCCCGCTTTGCGGGCAAAGCCCTACTTCGAATGTAACTCGCCTGCGCGAAGTTGCCTACGGCAACTTCAACCGCTGCGAACCGCGAGGGCGCAAACCAATTCCTCATCTGACATTTTACAGCCCTCGCTAGCAATATTCGCTTTGCGAATATTGCACAACATTGAGCTAATTAGAATGCGGAACCGCCTTCGGCGGAAAATCGACGCACGCTACGCGCAGTATAAAGTCGGGACGTCGGCGCGAAGCGCCGAGGTCTGATGCGCCCGGTAGACGGTCGGATGCGGTATAGGTTCGCGGGCGCATTGTACACGCCGCCGAAATTTACGGATTGGAATCTATTTCGCCGCCTGCGGCGGCGAAACTCTGCGAGGCTTTGCCGGGATGCCGGCGCGAACAGGTGCAGGAGCGGATTTTATCCGCTCCTGCACCAATTCACCGCGAGGCCGCCGGACAGAGCGCA
>CANPWY010000084.1 GCA_947585215.1 uncultured Clostridia bacterium | reverse complement strand
GCCGCGTCCGAGATGTGCTTGAACGGACGCTCCTTCGAGCCGTTCCCCTCGCGCGGGGCGGCCGCGTTGACATAGATGATCATGCAGATTCCTCCTTTATATTTTTGCAGTTTGCTGTACCACAAGTATAAACCCTCGCGCGTGGGAAGTCAACGCGGAGAAGCCCGCACTTTTCCGTTCTCACTCAAAACGGTTTTTTGCAAAAAACGATTGACAGCGGCGCTCCGCGAACTTATTATTTATTTGTAAAAGTATGCCGCGCCGCGCGCGGCAGGTTGAAACGGAAGTGATACGCATGATAACCGAACGGCTTACAGGCAGTTGGACTTTAACTAACATCCGCACGGGGGCGAGCGTCCCCGGGACGGTGCCGGGGAGCGTGTACTACGATCTCCTCGCGGGCGGCCTCATGGAGGACCCGTACTGGCGCGACAATGAGCTGAAGGCGCTGAAGGTGATGGATGACGACTTCGAGTACCGCACGACCTTCGATGCGCCGGAGGCTCTGCTCTCCGAGGAGCACATAGTTCTCCGCTTCGACGGCATCGACACCGTCGCGGACATATCCCTCAACGGCACTCCGCTCGGCCACGTCGAGAACATGCACAGGATATGGGAGTTTGAGGTAAAGGACGTCCTCCGCGCGGAAAATAACGAGCTCTCGGTCATACTCCGCTCGCCGACGAAATTTGTCGCGGACGCATACGAGCGCGACCCCATCGGCGGTCAGGAGGACGCGATGCGCGGCTTCCCGCACCTCCGCAAGGCGCACTGCATGTTCGGCTGGGACTGGGGTCCGAGGCTTCCGGACGCGGGCATCTGGCGCGAGGTGTCGCTTCTCGGCTGGACGAGGGCGCGCTTCGAGAGCGTCTACGTCACGCAGAAGCACGAGAACGGAAACGTCTCTCTCCGCCTCGAGACGGAGGCCGAGCTTTCCGACCGCACCGTCACCGACCTCTCGCCGGAGAGCGGACTTTCGCTCCGCGTCACGGTCACCGACCCGGACGGCAGGACGGCCGCCGAGGCCGAGGGTGCGGCGGCGCTCGGCGATATTGCCATTCCCTCCCCGCGCCTCTGGTGGCCGAACGGCTTCGGCGGTCATCCGCTGTACACCGTTCGCGCCGAGCTTCTCTGCGGCGGCGCCACGCTCGACACGTGGGAGCGGCGGATAGGTCTCCGCACCATGACGGTGCGCCGCGAGAAGGACGAGTGGGGCGAGAGCTTCTGCCATGAGGTCAACGGCGTCCGCATATTCGCGATGGGCGCGGACTACATTCCCGAGGACAACATCCTCCCCCGCGTTACGCCGGAGCGCACCCGCCGCCTGCTCGAGGACGCGGCGGCGGCGCACCACAACTGCATCCGCGTCTGGGGCGGCGGTCACTATCCCTCCGACACGTTCTACGACATCTGCGACGAGCTGGGCCTTGTCGTCTGGCAGGACTTCATGTTCGCCTGCGCCGTCTACCGCCTCACCGACGAATTTGAGGCGAACATCACGGCGGAGTTTGTAGACAACGTGAAGCGCCTGCGCCACCACGCTTCGCTCGGACTGTGGTGCGGCAACAACGAGATGGAGATGTTCGTGAAGTCGGGAAACTGGGTGAACAGCCCGAAGGAGCTCTCCGACTACATCAAGATGTACGAGTACATCATCCCGAAGATGCTGAAGCAGTACGACCCGAACACCTTCTACTGGCCTGCAAGCCCGTCCTCCGGCGGCGGCTTCGACGAGCCGAACGATGAAAACCGCGGCGACGTCCACTACTGGGACGTCTGGCACGGGAGCAAGCCGTTTACCGAGTACCGGAAGTTCTTCTTCCGCTATGTCTCGGAGTTCGGGTTCCAGTCCTTCCCGTCGCTTGCGACGTGTGAGACCTTTACACTTCCGGAGGACCGCAACATTTTCTCCTACGTCATGGAGAAGCATCAGCGCAACGCCGCCGCGAACGGCAAGATAATGAACTACATGGAGCAGACCTATCTCTACCCGACGAGCTTCGACGCCGCCATCTACGCCTCACAGCTCATGCAGGCGGACGCGATACGCTACGGTGTGGAGCACTTCCGCCGCAACAGGGGGCGCTGCATGGGCGCGGTCGTCTGGCAATTAAACGACTGCTGGCCGGTGGCAAGCTGGTCCTCGATAGACTACTTCGGGCGCTGGAAGGCGCTTCACTACAGCGAGAAGCGGTTCTTCGCGCCGGTGCTCCTCTCCTGCGAGGAGGAAAGCGTCCTCACGCAGGACGTGAACCCCAACGCGCAGCCCTACGAGGTAAAGAAGTCGATACGCCTGAACGTCGCAAACGAGACGATGTCGCCCGCCCGCGTCGAGGTGCGCTGGGCGCTCCGCGGCGCCGGAGGGAACGTCCTCCGCGAGGGACGCAGAGACGTCGAGGCGGCTCCGCTCTCCTCGGTGTGGCTTGAGCGCGAGGACATGCAGGACGCCGACCTCTACACAAACTACGTCAGCTACGACTGCTATGCGGACGGAAAGCTCATCTCCGGCGGGACGGTGCTCTTCGTGCCGCCGAAGCAGTTCCGCTTCGAGGATCCGCACCTCACGGTCTCGGTCGAGGGCGACGAGATAGTCGTCCGCGCCGGCGCATACGCCCGCGCCGTCGAGATAAGGAACGAAACGGACAATCTCGTCCTAGAGGACAACTACTTCGACATGAACGCGGGCGAGCGGCGCGTGAAGGTTCTTCGCGGCAAGCCCACAGAGCTCCGCGTCCGCAGTGTTTACGACATCAGATAACAGGGAGGAATAACAATGAAGCGTTCGGAAATAAACGCGGCTCTCCGCGAGATGGAAGCGATGATAAAGGAGCACCGCTTCGAGCTGCCGCCCTTCTGCCACTTCACCCCGGAGGAGTGGCAGAGTAAGGGTCACGAGTACGACGAGATACGCGACAACATGCTCGGCTGGGACATCACCGACTACGGCCTCGGGAACTTCGACAAGGTCGGCTTCTCGCTTATCACGCTCCGCAACGGCAACGTCAAGCTTCCTAAATACACCAAGACCTACGCGGAAAAGCTTCTCTACATCAAGGAGGGGCAGTCCGCGCCGATGCACTTCCACTGGTCGAAGATGGAGGACATCATCAACCGCGGCGGCGGGAACGTCCTCATTCGCGTGTATAACTCCACGCCGGAGGGCGGCTTTGCCGACACCGACGTCACCGTCCACTGCGACGGTGTGGAGCGCACCGTCCCCGCCGGAACGCAGGTGCGCCTCCGCCCCGGCGAGTCGATAACGATATACCGCTATATGTACCACGACTTTGAGCTCGAGTCCGGCACCGGCCCCGTACTGCTCGGCGAGGTCTCGATGACTAACGACGACAACACCGACAACCGCTTCTACGAGCCGATAGGCCGCTTCCCGGAGATCGAGGAGGACGAAGAGCCCTACCGTCTGCTCTGCAACGAGTACCCCGAGGCGAAGTGATGAAGATAGACAGCTTTTCCTACCACCTCGGCGCGGCGGACTGCTTCTGCGAGATGGTCCGCGCCGGCGTGAAGCGTATAGCACTCTCGCACCCCTGCGCGTCAAAGGAGGAGCGGGACGCGTTCCTTCACGAGTTTGATAAGCTCGCGGAGAAGTACGGCGTGAAGTTCTACGTCGAGGACGATCCGCTTCTCACCGACCTCTTTCCAGTCTCGATGAACAAGGGAAAGTTCAACGTGATATTCTACGCGGACGACAGCGCTCTCGGCGAATATCTCGCTCTCAAGAAGGAGAAGCACGGCGCCGTCGCGCGCGGCGTCTACGACGCGGTTCGGCGGGACATCGCCGTCCGCTACGGACATCTCCTCTCCTACACCGACGAGGGCATCGACCGCCTTCTCGCGGCAAACGACGAAAGGGAATAATTGCGGCAAAAGCGCCCGCCGTCAACCGACGGCGGGCGTTTTTTGCGCGCCGCGAAGCCTCGCAGAGTTTCGCCGCCAAAGGTGGCGAAATAGAGTTAAATTTATTTTCGGCGGCGGCGTGTACGTCGCCGAAAATACTTCTCGCGTAGCGTGCGTCGATTTTTTGCCGGAGGCAAAAAATCGGCGCGTAGCGGAGCGCAAGGCACCGGCAGAGCGAAGCTCTGTCCGGTGCCTTCGGCGCGAAAGGGTGCGCAGGGCGATTTATCGCCCGAGCACATTTCGCGCCGAAGCGAAGCATATATTTCAAGCGAACAACACGCGGAAGAGGTGGCGGCGGTGAAGAAGGACTTAGAGACGAGGGCGGAGACGCTTGCGCGCTACATTATCGCCAACCGTGCGACCGTGCGCGACGCGGCAAGGAGATACGGAATAAGCAAGTCTACGGTACACAAGGACATTTCGGAACGCCTGCCGGCGTTCAACAGGACACTCTACGGCGAGGTGAGCGAGGTGCTTGCCCTCAACAAGGCGGAGCGGCACATCCGCGGCGGCGAGGCGACGCGGCGAAAATACGGTGCGAAGTAAAAGGCGGCATATCCGAAGAAGCGGCTTCTTCGGATATGCCGCTTTTTTCCGCGCCCGCGTCCTTTCGACGGCATTTTCCCGCCCGCCGTGCTATCCTGTTTTTGTGACAGGAAATATTGCACCGCCACGTATGATTTGTCGATTTTCGGGGAAAACAGAGGAGGAAGAAAAATGGATGTGAAAATAGAGCGCCTGCGCGAGTCGCTGAAAATAAGCCTCAAAGGCGAGCTCGACCAGCACGAGGCGCGCGGGGTGCTGATGCGGTTCGGGGAGCTCGAGTCGCAGGCGCTCCCGGCGCGGTGCGTCCTCGACCTCTCGGCGCTCGGGTTTACCGACAGCTCCGGCATAGCCGTGCTGCTCGGCCTCGAGCGGAGGGTGCGCGACGCGGGCGGCGAGCTCACAGTCGTAAACATACCGCCTCAGGCGCGGCGCGTCTTTGACGCCGCCGGGCTCTCCCGCGTGATGCGCTTTGAGTAGCACCCGCCTCAGGAAAAACAACAAAAAGCAGGAGGTTTTACATAAAATGCGACCGATAAACGAAATGACCCTGACCTTCCCCGCGCGCTCGGTAAACGAGGGGTTTGCGCGTCTCGCCGCCGCCGCGTTCGCGGCTCAGCTCGACCCGACCATGGACGAGCTCGGCGACATCAAGACCGTCATAAGCGAGGCGGTGACGAACTGCATCGTCCACGCCTATCCGGACACGCTCGGCGCCGTCCGAATGCGCTGCCGCATATACCCGGACGGCAGGTTCGAGGCAACGGTGGCGGACAGCGGCGTCGGCATAGCCGACATCGAGAAGGCGCGCGAGCCGATGTTCTCAACCGGCGGCGCGGAGCGGAGCGGGATGGGCTTCACGATAATGGAGAGCTTTGCGGACAGCTTCACCGTCCGCAGCCGCCCCGGAAAGGGCACGACCGTCCGCTTCACGAAGCGCATCTCTCCGCGCGCGAAGAAATGAGCGCCATCGGCGAAAAATACGGCGGCGACGAGCTGCTTCTTCTCGCGCACGACGGCGACCGCGCCGCGCGCGAGCGCCTCGTTGTCGAAAACAGCGGCCTCGTGTGGTCGGTGGCGCGGCGATTCTTCGGGCGCGGCGTGGAGGCGGAAGACCTCTACCAGCTCGGGTGCCTCGGCTTTCTCAAGGCGATAGACGGCTACGACCCCGCGCGCGGGACGCAGTTCTCTACCTACGCCGTGCCGAAGATAGCGGGCGAGATACGCCGCTTTCTCCGTGACGACGGGCCGATAAAGGTCTCGCGCGGCATGAAGGAGCGCGCGGCGACGATCCGCCGCGCGCGCGACCGCCTCGCAAAGCAGCTCGGCCGCGAGCCGCGCGTGGGCGAGCTCAGCGAGGCCGTCGGTCTCTCCCCGGAGGAGATAGCGGCGGCGGAGCTCTCTGCGGAAGCGCCGGACTCCCTCCAGCGCGAGACGGCGGACGGTCTCCCGCTCGAAGGGCTCGTGAGCTCGGGGGACATGGAGGAGCGCATCGTGGAGTCGGTGGCGCTGCGGGACGCGCTGTCTAAGCTTTCCGAGCGCGAACGGCTCCTCATAGAGCTCCGTTTCTTCCGAAGCCTCACCCAACAGCAGACGGCGAAGGTGCTCGGGGTGTCTCAGGTGCAGGTCTCCCGACTCGAAAAGAAAGCGCTCGAGGAGCTACGTCGTCTCATAGCCTGAAACGGCGCAAAAAAGTACCCCTCTGCATAACATGGTGTGACCCGTAACATCAACATCACACACGCAGGGGGTAAAAACATGAACGGCAGGACATACTGCTTCTTCCTCGGGGCAAACTCCCCGAGCGGATTCTTCTCATATTATGACGACCTCATAGACCTCGGCCGTGCTTCGGCGGTCTATGTGATAAAGGGCGGCCCGGGCACCGGAAAGAGCGGATTTATGCGCCGCGTCGCGCGTGTGCTCACGGCGCGCGGCCTCGAGTGCGAGTATATTCTCTGCTCCTCCGACCCGGACTCGCTCGACGGCGCGGTATTCCCGGAGATCGGCGTCGCGTTCGTGGACGGGACCTCCCCGCACGTCGTCGAGCCGCAATACGCATACGCCGTCGAGCGCTACCTTCACACCGGTGCGTTCGTCGATACCGAAGCGCTCGAGCCTCTGCGGGGCGACATCGTCGCCGCGACTGACGCCTACCGCTCCTTCTACTCGGGGGCTTATCGCTGCATACGCGCGGCGGGCGAGATAGAGCGGAGCATTGACCGTGCGGTTATTACCGCCGACGCGACCGCGCGCGCCATACGCCGCGCGCAGGGCATAGCCCGCCGCGAGTTCGGCACGAAGGCCGCATCCGCGCCCGGGCGCGAGAAGCGGCGCTTTCTCACGGCAAACAGCCCGAAGGGCGTCATAACGCTCGAGGCGACCGTCCCCGCGCTCGCGTCGAAGGTCTACGAGATACAGCCCACATACGGGCTCGGCTCGGAGATGCTTCACACTCTGCGCACATCGGCGCTCCGCGCCGGCTTCGACGTCATAAGCTGCTTTGCTCCCCTCGACCCGGAAGGGACGCTCGCGCACCTCTTCGTCCCCGAGCTCGGTCTGGCGTTCACGACCTGCGCGGGAGCAGTCGCCGACCCCTACCGCCGGATACACCCGGAGGGGTATCTTGACCGCGACCTGCTCGCGGCAAACAAGCAGAAGCTCAAGTTCCTCCGCCGCACGCGGGACGCGCTGATGGAGGACGCCGTCGCCGACCTCGCGGAGGCGAAGCGCCGCCATGACGGTCTGGAGGCGCTGTACCACGATGCGGTGGACTTCGACGGCCTCACGCAGTTTGCCGACGAGCTCGCGGAGAGCATCATCAAAAAATATCTGTGAACGCTTACGGCAAAAATCACCCGGCGCGAAACAGCTGTCGCTCATAAAATAGTATCAAAAAGACCGTTGACTTTTTACCGGGGAGCCGGTGGGTCAACGGTCAATTTTTCGGTATTCAGTTATAATTGGTGGGGCAAAACAGAGGATTTGAACATATGTTAAATTGTACTATCAAAGTCAATTTCTCTCTTTGCTTCGTCAACTGCGTCCGGGTCGGAACTGTTCATCGCCTTTTGAAGCCAGTATTCAGCTTGCTTGCGGTCTTGCTCCACATAAATTCCCCGATTGTAGAAACGACCTAC
>CANPWY010000083.1 GCA_947585215.1 uncultured Clostridia bacterium | reverse complement strand
ATCTGCGGCACTCCGCGCGGGGCGGGAGCGATGCCGTCGAGGTGGAAGCGGCCGAGGGTCTTGTTGTACTGCGCCATCTCGCGCTCGCCCTGGAGGACGTGTACCTCGACCGAGGTCTGTCCGTCGGCGGCGGTGGAGAATACCTGGCTCTTCTTTGTCGGTATCGTGGTGTTGCGTTCTATGAGGCGGGTGAAGACGCCGCCCATAGTCTCAAGGCCGAGGGAAAGCGGCGTGACGTCGAGCAGGAGCAGTCCCTTGACGTCTCCGCCGAGGACGCCCGCCTGAATGGCCGCGCCGACGGCGACGCACTCGTCCGGGTTGATGCCCTTGAACGGCTCGCGGCCGGTGAACTTCTTTACTGCCTCCTGGACGGCGGGGATACGGGTCGAGCCGCCGACAAGAAGCACCTTCGAGATGTCGGAGGGCTTGAGGCCGGAGTCGCTCATAGCCTGACGCATCGGCCCGAGTGTAGCTTCGACGAGGTCGGCGGTGAGCTCGTTGAACTTCGCGCGGGTGAGAGTGACGTCGAGGTGCTTCGGACCGTTGACGTCCGCCGTGATATAGGGCAGGTTTATCGAGGAGCTTGTCACCTGCGAGAGCTCGATCTTCGCCTTCTCGGCGGCCTCCTTGAGGCGCTGCATGGTGATGTTGTCATGGGAGAGGTCGATGCCCTCCTTCGCCTTGAATTCGGAGACGAGGTAGTCCATGATGCGCTTGTCGAAGTCGTCGCCGCCGAGGCGATTGTTGCCCGCCGTCGCGAGAACTTCGAGGACGCCGTCGCCTATCTCGAGTATCGAGACGTCGAACGTACCGCCGCCGAAGTCGTAGACCATGATCTTCTGCTCGTTCTCCTTGTCAAGGCCGTAGGCGAGCGCCGCCGCGGTCGGCTCGTTGATTATACGCTTGACCTCGAGGCCGGCTATCTTGCCCGCGTCCTTGGTGGCCTGACGCTGCGCGTCTGTAAAGTACGCTGGAACGGTTATGACCGCCTCGGTGACGGGGCCGCCGAGGTAGCTCTCCGCATCGGTCTTGAGCTTTGTGAGCACCATCGCGCTTATCTCCTGCGGGGTGTACTGCTTGTCGCCTATCGTGACGCGGTAGTTGCTGCCCATCTCGCGCTTTATCGAGGAGACGGTGCGGTCCGGGTTCGTTATCGCCTGACGCTTCGCGACGGTGCCGACCATGCGCTCGCCGTCCTTCGAGAACGCGACGACCGACGGGGTAGTCCTGTCGCCCTCGGCGTTCGCGATGACTACCGGCTCGCCGCCCTCGATGACCGCCACGCACGAGTTTGTCGTGCCAAGATCTATGCCTATTATCTTGCTCATTATATTGTCCTCCTGTTCGTTATTGTAGGTTTTTTGCCTGTGTATTCAAAAACGTTTCCGTTTTGTTTCCATGGTATGGGCCGATCAGTTTGCGACCTTCACGACCGCGTGGCGTATCACGCGCCCGCCGGTCTCGAAGCCCTTCTGGAAGGTCTCCGCTACAACGCTCTCGCCGAGAGTCTCATCGTCGACGTGCATCACCGCATTGTGGCGCTCCGGGTCGAACGGCGTTCCGGGCGCGCTCTCTATCTCGGTGACGCCGAGCGCCGCGAGGCTCGCGTCGAACTGCTGGAGCGTCATTTCGACGCCCTTCTTGAACGCCTCGTCCGACGTCTCCTGCGCCGCCGCGCGTGCGAGGTTGTCGTAGACCGGGAGCAGCACCTCTATCGTCGACGCCTTCACCGAGCCGAAGAGCTGTTCGCGCTCGCGCTGAGTGCGCTTGCGGTAGTTGTCGTACTCTGCGGCAAGGCGCATGTACGTGTCCTGAAGCTCCGCGAGCTTCTTTTCCGCCTCGCTCTGCTCCGGCGCGGAGTCCTGCGCGTCCTTCGCTTCGGGCGCGGCTGTCTCCTCCGTCTTTACCTCGGACTCGGGCTTTTCCTTATCCGCGGCGGAGGTCTTTGCGGTCTCCTTCGCCTCGTCCTGCTCCGGGTTCTTCTTTTTCTTTGTCACTTGTTCTCACTTCCATCCGTATTATCTTCGCCGTTTTCCGCGGCGGGACCTCCGAGCGCCCGCATGAAGTACCCGAGCCGCGACGCGACCTTCGCGTAGTCCATCCGCGTCGGCCCGACGACGCCAATGACGCCGCGCAGTCCATCGCCGAGGTCGTAGCTCGCGGTCACGACGCTAGAGTCGCTAAGCTCCTCCACGAGATTCTCCTTGCCTATGATTATCTTTATCCTGCCGTTTTCCTCCGGCGCGGGAAGCATATCCTGCGCCGAACGGTCGGACAGGTAGGAGATGAGGCGATGCGCGCGCTCCGGCTCGCGGAAGTCCGGCAGGGACAGCATCTTCGCCGCGCCGTCAACCGTGAGCTCGCGGCGCACGAGGCTTTCCGCGCTCTCGCGCAGGAAGTCGATGACGACGGCGCAGAACTCCGGCTGTGCGCCGCTCTCGCGCGCTATCTCGAACACCGCCACGGCGGATATCGCGCTCGCCTCCGAGCCCGCAAACCTTCGGTTCACCGACTCCGCAAGCCTGCGAAGCGTCTCGTCCTCCATTCCGGCCGGGCGTTTCACCGTGGAGTTCTTGACCTCATTTGCGCTGAACACCGCAATAAGCACGCAGGTGTTCCGGTCGAGGGTGATTATCTCGAGCTTTTTCAGCTTCGCGTCCTCACTGCGGAAGGTCCCGGCGTAAGCCGCATAGCTCGTGAAATAGCTCACGATAGCCGCCGCCTCGCTTATCAGCCGGTCAAGCTCGCGGACGCGGCTCTTTACGAGCTTATCCATCCGTTCGCGCTCCGCCTTGGAGAGCGCGGACACCGCCATCAGCTCGTCGACATACATCCTGTAGCCCTTGTGGGACGGAACCCTGCCGGCGGAGGTGTGCGGCTGTTCGAGAAAGCCGAGACTCTCGAGCTCGCTCATCTCGTTTCTGAGCGTGGCCGGGGAAAGTTTGATGCCGAGCTGTTCCGCAAGCGTCTTCGAGCCGACCGGCTCGCCGGTCTTGATGTAGTCGTCAACGACCGCCTTGAGTATTATTTTCTTTCTGTCTCCCAGCGCCATAATTTCACCCCGTTAGCACTCTACTCCCTCGAGTGCTAAAATTATTTTAGCGCCGCTTCCGCAAATTGTCAAGCCCTTTTCTCTGAACATTTTGTGAACATCTGCCGCTCGCCGCAAAATCTCGCGCAAAAGGTATTGACATTCTTTACTGCGTCCACCTTTCTATGCAGTCTGCTGCTGCACCGCCAAGCCTCGCAGAGTTTCGCGCCGACAGGCGCGAAATAGAGTCAAATTCGTAAATTTCGGCGGCGTGTACGGCGAAATTTACACCTCTCGCCGTTCGCGCTTCGAAGCGGCGAAGCCGCGAGGAGCGAAGAACGGCGCATGCTGTCGGCAAGGCTCCGCCTTGTCCGACAGCTTCACTCGGAATTGCGCCCGCGCAATTCCGAGTGAACTTCTCGCGGGAAATTGGTAAGCGAGCGAAGCGAGCTTCCGTGCCGGTTCGCGCGGTTGAAGTTGGCGGCAAAGCCGCCAACTTCGCGCAGGCGGAATTCATTTCCGCCGAGCATTTCAATCGGAAGGGTTCCCAAACGGTCTACCGACCGTTTGGGAATTGCGAAGCGAGCGCGATTTCCCGCGAAAAGCGGCGAACGCCGCGAAGCTTACCGCCGTCCCCGCAAGCGTCCCGCCGTATCCTCCCACCGGCGACAGTATCCCCACTGCGAGCGCCGTCACGCCGCCGCATATCCCCGCCGCGAGGAACACGCCCTTCCCCGCGCGGACGCCGAGGAGCGCCGCCGCCGTCGGCACGAGCATCACCGGCGCCCACGCGGAGTACGCCAGAATGAGCAGAGAGAACACGTCCGCCGAGCGGAGCGCGAGCGCCATCCCGACGGCTCCCACGGCGGCGGCGGTGAGGCGCATCACAAGGAGCATTCTGCGTCCGTCCGGCTCGCGACGCGAGAGCGGACGTATTATGTCCCCCGCCGCCGTGGACGCCGCCGCGAGCAGTCCGTCCGCCGAGCTCATGACTATCGCAAGCATCGCCGCCGTCACTACACCCTTCACTCCCGCGGGCAGGGCGGCGAGCACCATCTGCGGCATCGCCGAGGACGGGTCTATCCCCGGCATCGACACCCGCGCCGCGAGGCCCACAAACCCGGTAAGCAGGAACACCGGCACCGAGATTATCCCGCTCAGCACCGTCGCGCGGGAGATGGTCCTCCCGTCCCGCCCCACGAGCATTCTCTGAAGATATGTCGGGCTCAGCGCCTCGCCGACGAGCATCGTGAGAAAGAGCGCCGCCGTCGGCGCGGCGCCCCGCGCTAACGGGTCGAGGAACCCGTCCGGCAGGGACGTAAGGACGTGCTCCGCGCCGCCCGCGTACCTCGCCGCGCCCGCGGCGAGGAGCGGTATCCCCACCGCGAGCAGGCAGAACTCGGCCGTTTCCGCCGTGAGTATCGCGCCCATGCCGCCCATCACCGAGTACGCTATGACTATCGAAAATCCGAGAAGCACCCCCGACGTGTAGCTCACGCCGAGCAGTGCCGAGAAGATGTTCCCTATCGCCGCGACCTGCGCCGCGATGAGCCCCGCCGAGAGCAGGACGGAGCACACACCCGCCGTCACCTGCGCCGCGCGCCCGTACACCGCGCCGACTATCTCCCCCGGCGACTGCGCGCCCTTCGGTATCTTTGCGCGCGGCAGAAGTACGCCGCCTATCAGTATCTGCGAGAGCGAGAACCCGCACAGACCTATTATGTTCGCTATGCCGCCGGAGTAACACTCCGCCGCGTTCCCGGTGGAAAATCCTCCCCCGATGAACGCCGCCGAGAGCGACGCGGTCACAACAAAGAGCCCGCGCTTCTTCCCTCCCGTCGCGAAGTCTCCCGCGCTCTTCACGCGCCGCGCCTTCACCGCTCCGCTGAGGAGCAGGAACATAAGGAACGCCGCCACTATCCAAGTGTCCACCGAAACGTCTCCCCTTTCCCGATATCCGTCCGCCGGGTGCGCGTTCCGCGCCGCATGCGCGGGACTCTCCCGGCGGCACAAAGTCCGCCGGAAATATATATTCGGCCCGTCCGCGCGCTATCACGCAAAAGCCTTGACATGGCGGCCGTCCGCGTGATACAATATCGGCGTAAAGGCGATGACCGGGAACAAGTAGGCTCGCGGCGACCCTAAAGAGAGCAGCCGGACGGTGAGAGGCGCAGGGCACGTGCGAAGTCCGAATACATCCCGCAGCAGCGCGTGGGAAAGCGTAAGCGAGTAGTGCGCGACGGGACGCCGCCCGTTACAGCGGCAGGGTATCCGCGTCTTTTCGTTTGGCGCGCGCACCCGCAGAGGCCCGCGCCGTGAGGCTCGGGCGAACAGAGGTGGTACCACGGGTATACTCCCGTCCTCCGTTATTTTATGGGGGACGGGTTTTTTAGCGCCCTCCCCGAAAAGGAGTGTTCTTTATGTCGGAAAGCAGTATCAGGGTACGTCCGATGGAACGGAGCGACTTTGACGCGCTCCGCCCCATCATGCGCGAGCTTCACGCCGTCCACTCGGAGGCGCGGCCGGACTACTATCTCCCCGAGGACGACCCCCTCACGCCGGAGATATTCGACTTCTGGTTCGGCGAGGACATGCATCCGCTCGTCGCGGAGATGGACGGCGAGGTCGTCGGCTACGTCACGCCGGAGCTTCAGCGGAGGGTCGGCAATTACGTCCGCCCGATGCTGAGGCTTCACATCCACGACGTCGCGGTCGCGGAAAAGGCGCGGCGGCGCGGCGTGGGCCGCGCGCTCTTCCGCGAGGCGGAGCGGCTCGGACGGAGCCTCGGTGCGAGCCGCATACAGCTCTCTGTCTGGGCGTTCAACACCGCCGCGCGCGAGTTCTACGCGTCGCTCGGCTTTGAGGTGCGCACGCTGAACCTCGATCTTGTGCTCGAGTGAAAACAGTCAAAAAAAGACCCGTCTCCGAAACGGAGACGGGTCTTCTTGAATTGTTTTTCTATCTGATATGCGGCATTTGTCTCACCGGACAGCCCTTATCCGCTCCAACATATAGGCGGCAAATCTGACGGCGAGCCTGTCGTTTCGCTCGGGGGCCGCGTCGGACGAATACGCATCCAGCGCGGACGCAACGAGTGCGTGATATTCCATGGGGAGGTTTGCAAGCCCCCATTCTCCGCCCTCACGCTTCGACAGGATCAAGCCCTCCTGTCCGTAGGCCAGCACTCTGCACAGGTTCAGGATAACGTAGACGGGGTTCGTCTTCACCGCGTCCTCCGCGTCCGCCACGTCGTTCAGGATGCTGTCAAGGTAAAACTCTCGCTTGACCGGCTCGAAAACCTCAGAGATTTCTTTTCCGCAGAGGCGCTTACCCCGCCGGAGCGTTACCGTAAAGTGCGCCGCCAGGTCTTTATCGACGCCCTTCATCTTTTCGATATAGTCAACCGGGTTCTTTCTGTACCAATCAAGGTGGGTCACGGAAAAATGCAGCTCAAAGGGCGTAGGATAGACGAACGGCCTGCACACTGCCCGTCTGACGACGCTCATTTCTATTCCCTTGGGCGGCGCTTCGTCATTCAGCCCGACCACCATATCCATATACCTCAGCTTCACGTCGTCGGAAAGCTCCTTTTCCGCCACCACGAGCAGATCTATGTCGCTTTTCTTCTCGTTGAAGCACCCCATCGCCGCCGAGCCGTGGAGATACACTCCAACTAGGTTTTCACCCAGAATGTCGCGGCTTTTCTGCACGAAGGTCTCGGTTATCTCGTCTAAAGTCATCTGTGTTTCCTTTTTAGAAGAATATTGCTTTATGACCCGTCTCCGAGGGGAGACGGGTCTTTATCGGCGCAAAAGTTTTATATATTCGGCGCGGCAAGCTTTTTGCCGTCTTTTCACCAACTGACCGAGATGACGCACCTCTCTCCGCCGGTCTTGATGCTTTCGAGGAGTGCGACCCTCACCGTGTCCCCGAAGAGCTCGCGGAATATCCCCTCGGCGTTTCCGAGGGTGCAGAGGCACCACGTCCCCGATACCCGTTCCGGGACGCGCTTGACGCAGGAGCAATAGCACTGCGGGTAGCAGAAGCGCAGCTCGCGCTTGGATATGTACTCAAGCGAGGCGAAGGTCTCGCTCCGGTTGAAAAGCTCCGTAAACTCCCGGACGCTCTCCGCGCGGTTCAGATATTTTCTCATTTTCTCCGCGTTCGACCGTCCGTCGTTACAGCGGCAGTCCCGGCGAATCATTTCGATGCTGTCCGCGTCGAAGCGTTCCTCCAGGAAGCCGCACGCATTCTTCGCCCACTCGAACTTCTTCAGATGGTCCGCGCTTTTGGAGAGAGGGTGCAGCCGCTCGAACTCCGCCGCCGCGTCCTCCCCGGCGTGCCGGCGGAGGCTTTCAACGAGCCGCAGAGAATGTGCGTTGTCGTTTTTCACGGCTGTCCCTCGCCTTTCCAGTGCGCAAGCTGCGGGAGCTGTGCCTCAAAGAACGCCCTTGCCTGCTCGGGCGGCCAGCTTTCGCTTGCCATGTGCCCGACAAGAAAATCCGTAAGCTCCTCGATGCTTTTGTAGACGAACTCTCCGTCCGCATAGCACCACCGGCAGTAGTCCTCGTTGAACTCCCCGTCCGGCTCGCGGCTTATCTGCCCGTCGTCCGTAAGCGGCATTCCGCAGCACTGACAGACGAGCCTTCTCGGCGAGCCGAGAAGAGTGTT
>CANPWY010000082.1 GCA_947585215.1 uncultured Clostridia bacterium | reverse complement strand
AGAAGTGCCGCGCCGGGCGCGTAACGCCCGCCCGCAAGCTCCGCCGCAAGGCCCTCTATCGTCATCATCGTGAGCTCTGCTATGACGACGTTGGCCTTGAGGCCGGTGGCGTCCACTATGTCGTCGATATACTTCGGGCCGTCCGCGAGACGGAGCAGTATGTTCCGTCTGTCCTCGCTCAGACCCTCAAGCGCCTTTTCGTTGAACTTCTTCGTGCCGGCGCTCTCCTGCGGTTCCTTGGCGGCAGGCTTCTCCTGCGGCTTTTTCTTCTCCGGCGCAGAGGACTGTCCTCCGCTTGCACGGCTGTTCTGCCGCCGCTCGCCGTACTTCTCCTCTCGGCGTATCTTTACCGGGAACAGGAACTCATACTCCACAAGCACGTCCTCCGCGCAGGTGATGAGCTTCGCGTACTTGTCGCGTATGAGCATATTCGTCCCCTCGCTCAGCTGCGAGTCTATCGGGCCGGGGACGGCAAAGACGTCGCGCCCCTGCTCGTCTGCGCGGCGCGCGGTTATCAGCGCGCCGCTGTGCTCGCCCGCCTCGACTACAACGACGCCCTGCGCAAGTCCGCTGATTATCCGGTTCCGCTCCGGGAAGTGCTGTCCCTCCGGCCGGGTGCCAGGCGCGTACTCGCTGAGGACGGTGCCCTGTGCCATGATGTCCTCATAGAGCTGCTGGTTCTCCGACGGATAAACTACGTCCACCCCGCCGCCGAGCACCGCCGTCGTCGGCATGCGCTCGAAGAGCGCGCCGCGATGCGCGGCGCTGTCGAGTCCGCGCGCCATGCCGCTGATTATCTCGCCGCCTCCGCGCGCGATGCCGCGCGCTATCCGTTCCGCCGCGGCCATGCCGTAGGCGGAGGGGCGGCGCGTCCCGACCATCGCTATCGCGAGCTCGTCCTTGCGGGCTGGCGGACGCCCCTTGTAGTAGAGTATTCCCGGAGGGTCGGGTATGTTGCGCAGTATTTCCGGATATTCCGCGTCCTGAAGCGTGACTATGCGTATATTCTCCGCGTCACACTTCTCGAGCACGCGTTTGCTCTTGTCCAAATCCTTGTCAAGGAGCTGACGTATCTTCTCCTCGGAGAGTATGCCGAGACGCTCGAGCTCGCCGCGCTCCGCGCGGTAGAGCGCGTCCATCGAGCGGAAGCGCCGCAGAAGCTCGGCCCGGAGCGCCGCCCCGAGCTTATCCTTTAGTGAAAGCCAGACCCACTGTTCCGCCTTTGCCAACCTGTTCACCTCCGCCTTGATATCTCCCAGATAACTATCGCCGCGGCGGCCGCCGCATTCAGTGACTCGGTGGTGCCGCTCATCGGTATCGTAAACGCGCCGTCCGTCTTATCCGCGACGCTCTTTGAGATTCCCTGACCCTCGCTGCCTATCACCGGCAGGAAGCCGCCCTCTATCGTCCTTATGTCTCTCGCGTCCGCGCGGGGCTCCGCCGCGAGGAGCGGAAGTCCGTCCGCCGCGTCTCTCAGCTCCTCCGGTGTGCACCGGCGCACCGACACGCGGAACACTCCGCCCATCGACGCCCGCACCGCCTTGTAGCCGAACGGGTCGGCGCATCCGCCGACGAGCAGGACCTCGCCCAGACCGAGTGCCGCCGCCGTGCGTATCACCGTTCCGACGTTTCCCGCGTCCTGCACGCCGTCGAGGGCGATCTTTCCGCCGTCACCTGCCGGTATGTGCGGGATCCTTGCCGAGAATATCGCGCCCTGCGGCGTTCTCTGCGTGGAGAGAGTCTCGAAGAGCCTGTCGCTCACGACGGTCACCGGAAGCGTGTCCGGCAGCTCCGCCGCCGAGGACTCCGGCGCTATTACCGAGGTTATCTCTACGCCGGCCTCCGCCGCGTCGAGCAGGAGCTTCGTGCCCTCCGCCGCGAATTCTCCCGTCTCCCGGCGGTACTTCGCCTGCGCAAGGAGCCGAGATACATGCTGCACGAGCGGGTTCTGTCTGCTTGTTATGACGTTCACAGCTTCTGCACCTTCTCGAAGTCCTCGCTCCGTCCGACGACTATCAGCACGTCGTTCTCCTTTACGACGTAGCCGGCGGGCGGCGAAATAACGAAGTTCGAGCCGTCCTGGTCGTGCGCCGCGAGGACGGTTATGCCGAACCTCTCGCGGATGTGCGATTCAAGCAGGCTTTGCCCCACCCACACGCGCGGGGCAGTCATCTCCACGAGCCCGAAGGTGTTCGAGAGCTCGATGTAGTCGAGAACGTTGGAATTATTCAGAGTCTGCGCGAGGCGGCGGCCCATGTCCCTCTCCGGGACGACGACGCGGTCCGCGCCGACCTTCTCAAGCACGCGCTTGTATGTGTCGTCCCGCGCCTTGCAGACTATCTTCTTCGCCCCGAGGTCCTTCAGGGCGAGCGTTATGAGTACGCTGTGCTCGAGGTTTTCGCCTATGGCGACGATGACGCAGTCGAAGTCCTGCACGCCTATCGAACGGAGCACCGCCTCGTCCGTCGCGTCTCCTATCAGCGCATGGGTGACAAACGGCGCTACTCCGTTCACCCGCTCCTCGTCGCTGTCAATGGCGAGCACCTCGCTCCCTATCCGCATGAGCTCCTGCGCGACGGCGCTTCCGAAGCGCCCTAGCCCAATAACGACGTAAGACTTCACCGTACCGCCTCCCTCAAATCCAAATCCGAGCCGCCGGACGCTTCGTCCGGCAAAGCAGTCTATCCTATCATTATACGCTGTTCCGTGTAGCGGAGCTTCCCGCTCCGGCGCGAGGTGATCATCGTCGCAAGTCCGATGGTCATTATGCCCACTCTGCCGACGTACATCAGCGCCGTGAGCAACAGGAGCGACGCCGTCCCGAGCGTCGGCGTGAGCGACATGGAGAGGCCGACCGTCCCGAGCGCGCTCACGACCTCGAACGCCGCCGCCGACACCGGCGCTCCGTCGAAGGCAATAAGGAGCAGTGTTCCGAGCACGTCGAGAAGCGCCACCATGCTCACGAGCGCCGTGCAGTCGCGCACCTGCGCCGCGCTTATCCTGCGGCCGAACAGGTTCACGTCCTCCTTCCCGCGTAGCACTCCGTGGAGGCTCACGAGCGTGACCGCTATCGTCACCGTCTTGACGCCGCCGGCGGTGGAGCCGGGGCTTCCGCCGATGAACATAAGTATCAGCGTGACAAGCTTTCCCGCGCCGGTGAGGTTCTCCTGCGGGACCGTCGCAAATCCCGCCGTCCTCGTCGTGGCTGACTGGAAAAGCGACGCGAGGAGCTTCCCCCCGGTGCTCATGCCGCCTATCGTCGCAGGGTTCGTCCACTCGAAGGCGGCGTAGAGCGCCCAGCCTCCGAGGAGGAGCGCGGCGGTCATCGTGAGGACTATCCGCGAGTGGACGCCAAGGCGCTTCCACGACCGCGCGGAGGCGAGGTCTTCCCACACGAAAAAGCCCAGTCCGCCGAGCACGATGAGAAGTATTATGACTATGTTCACCGCGGGGTCCGCGGCGTAGAGCGCAAGCGACGACCCGGGGGCTGCCTTGCCCATGAGGTCGAAGCCCGCGTTGCAGAATGCGGATATCGAGTGAAAGATTCCCCTCGCAAGTCCGCCCCAGAAGCCGAAGCGGCGTGCAAAGCAGACAGTCAGCACCGCCGCGCCTGCGCCCTCTATCGCAAGCGTTCCGAAAAGGACGTGGCGCACGAGCCGCACGACTCCGCTGATGTCGTTTAAGTTGAAGCTCTGCACCATGACGAGGCGCTCTTTCAGCCCTATCCTGCGGTGCAGGAGGAAGCTGAACACCGCGAACACCGTCATGAATCCCAGCCCGCCCGTCTGTATGAGCAGGATTATCACCACCTGCCCGAACACGGTCCACATCGTCCACGTGTCCGCGACGACGAGGCCGGTGACGCACGTCGCGCTCGTGGCGGTAAAGAGCGCGGGGACAAAGCCGCAGGAGCCCTCCGCGCGCGTCGCGAACGGGAGCGCGAGCAGAGCCGTACCGATGAGTATTATCGCGAGAAAGCCGAGCGCGACTATCCTTGTCGGCGAGACCGACAGGAGCCTGCGGAGGAACTTATGCAAGGCGCGCTCAACTCCTTCCCGAAAATACCGAAAGTCCGCGCCGGACTATCCGGCGCGGCGCGGTCGTGTCAGCTGCCTGACGTGAGGACGTTGTACGCCGCCACGGCAGCGTCATAGTAGGCGGCATACTCCGGCTCGTTCCGTTTTGACTCCTGGCAGGCCTTGAATGCGAAGTAATACTTCGACGCTCCCTCCTCCGGGAACATCTGCTCTATCGCCTCGCACCCCGCCGCCGAAACAAAGTACGTCTCGTCCGACTCAATGCCGAAGTCGGAGACCGGGAAATAGCTCGCATCCGGGTCAAAGTAGTTCTTCATATCCTCGTGGATGACGTAGAGCACCGAGGACGGGTCGGCGACGAAGCTCGTCTGGAGCGTCTGTATCATGTACGCAAGGTCACTCGTGCCTTCCGCGCTCATAACGGCGTAGTCCTGAATGTCCACTCTCGTCTCGCCGTTGCCGTTCAGGTCGCCGAGCTCGGAGATGAGCCTGCTCTGCACGGCCGCCTTGCCATCCTCGTTTGCGAAGTTCAGAGAGATGGCGGTGAGCGTGAAGTCGGGAGAGGTGTCCTTTGTCATGTCGTGAATGAAGATGCCGACGATGATGAGCGCCGCTATGCCTATCAGCACAAACTTCAGGTAGTGGTAGACGAATACGTTTTTGAACCAGCCCTTGAAGCCGGTGGGCTGATTGCCCGCCGCACGCATATCCGCGAGCAGACGCTCGCGCTCGCTGTTCTTCTTTGCCATGCTGCCGCCCCCTTCGCGCCTGTGTATCAGTCGTTTCGTTGGCTCCCGCGCCTGAAATTGCCTGCGGCGGAAGCGCCTTTCAAATATACGGCTCTTATTATACAGCAGTTTTTTTGCTTTTGCAAGTACCTTTCCCGCGCCAAGTCATTGAATAAAACCAAATCTTTCAGATCACCCGCGGCATTTCTCCGCAAGAGTCCCCTCTGCGTTGGGCTCGGGCATCCCCTCGGCGGCGAGTCTGCGAGCGGCCTCCGAAACGCAAAATCCCCCTGAGAAAGCAATTTTCTCAGGGGATTTTGTGCGATTGCATTTACGCCTCTGTTGCTTCACCGTTTGGCGCTTCCAGCCGGGCAGACCGGCGTTTATCACTGCGGGTATCGGATAAAGTAGAAATCCTCCCCCTCGCGGTACTCTGTTTTGCGGAAGCCGTGCCGCAGATAAAACCTCTCGGCGGAGCGATTGTCCTTATGGCAGCCCAGAGCGATCGGCCTTATGCCGAAATCCCGGTACACGACTTCTATTGCCTTTTCGAGCACCCTGCTGCCTATCCCCATGTTCCGATAATTTCTGTCTATGGCAAAACCCATTAAGCGGTAAAACGGCGTCTCTCTCATCTCGGGCGGGTCGGTATCCCACTCAAGCGCCTCGCCAAGGAGCAGCAGGCCTATGTATTTCCCGTCCGCTTTCACGGCAAAGGCGTGGCCGATGCAGTGATGCTCCACGCCGTAGTCCGTTACCTCCATTATCTCATCGACAGAACCGACATACGCTTCGGGAACATCGCCCCTGTCAAGCATCCTCACCTGCGGGAGGTTGTCGTGAGTCAATTCTTCAAGCTGAAAATCCACCATTTATATCCACCACCTCGGGGTGAGCTCGCCGAGAGTGACTACCTCCCCCGTCTCGTAGTCCAGCATCACTTCGATATCCCGATAACCGTCCGGCATGAGTTGGACCATCAGCTCGCGGCACGCGCCGCACGGAGGACCCGCCTTTCCGTCCGACATTATCGCGAGCACCTTCTTTATTTCCTGCTCGCCGTTCGTTATCATGTTGAAGATGGCATTTCTCTCGGCGCAGATACCCAACGTGGAGCAGGTGTCCACGCAGACGCCGGTGTAGATCCTCCCCGATGAGGACAGCACCGCCGCCGCGACCCCTCCCGCTTCCACATACTCTGATATTTTTCTGCCGTTTCGGACCGCCTTTGCGGCTTCAAACATCTCTTTCCATATTTGCTCCATCGGAACACATCCTTTCATATGATCCCGCAATTATCTTTGTGTGCGCTCTATTCTTCGTCGAAAAGTATCGTAGAGCAGTAACGCTCGCCGGTGTCCGGCGCAAGGCAGACGACGTTCTTCCCACGGCCGAGCTTCTTTGCCATTTGCATCGCTCCCCAGACGTTTGTCCCGGCGGAGATGCCCGTCAGAAGTCCCTCCTCGCGGGCGAGGCGGCGCGCCGTGTCAATGGCGTCTTCGTCTCTCACTATTATCACTTCGTCGTAGATGCCGGTGTCAAAGTTCTTCGGCACAAAACCGTCTCCTATTCCCTGTTGGAAGTGGCTGCCGATGGGACCGCCCAGAAGCGCCGGAGCGTTCTGCACCTCCAGAACGGCGATGCGGACGTTGGGATTCACCCGGCGCAGAGCGCGGCCGACTCCCGTTATCGTCCCGCCGCTGCCGTAGCCCGAGCAAAATCCGTCGATGGACAGCCCCTCCATCTGCCGGATTATCTCCTCGCCGGTCTTTTCAAAATGTACGGCCGGATTGTACGGGTTTTCAAATTGCTGCGGCACATAGACCTTCGGGTCGCTTGCCGCCATATCCTCCACATATTTCATACAGTCCCGGACAGCCTTGCCTATATTGCCCTCGTCGTGTATAAGAATGACCTCGGCGCCGTACTGTCTTATCAGCATGCGGCGCTCCTTGCTGACGGAGTCCGGCATGACTATTTTCACCTTGTACCCCTTCACCGCGCCGACGAGGGCAAGGCCGATGCCCTGATTGCCGCTCGTCGGCTCGCAGATAACCGAGTCGCGGTTCAGCTTTTCCTCCCGCTCCGCCGCCTCTACCATATTGAGCGCGGTCCGCGTCTTCACAGAGCCGCCGATACCCACAGCCTCGAACTTCACAAATATATCGGCGTCCTCCGGCCCGGTCATCCGGTTGAGCTTTACGAGCGGAGTGTTTCCCACGGCTTCAAGGATGTTGTTATAATACATTTATCGCGGCCTCCTGCATGAAATTTCGCATATACCTCTGTACAAATAACAAGCCGAACAAAACGGCGCCGGAAATCCCGCGGCATTTAGACGAGGGAATCAGCACCGTTTGCAGCTTTGCAATATCCGTTATTGTTCATTTTCGGTCGCGCGAACGGCCTCGCCGTCCGGGAGACGAGTCTATGATTTGCGTGCGCCGTCGAGTACCAGTCTCATTTCAACGTCGTTTCCCGCGACCTCGCCGGTTTCCCGAAAGCCGAAGGAGCGATAGAGGTCCCTTGCCACCGAGTTTGACCGCTCATACGCCGTGTATATCTCCGTTGCGCCGAAGCTGTCCACGAGGAACTGTATGCCCAGTCGCAGCGCTTCCCTGCCGTACCCCCGGTTCCGGTGCTCTTTATCTATCATAAGCTTCCACAGGGTGTATTGTTCCTTCAATTCGTAGTATCCGAGCATAACGAAGCCCACCATAGTCTTGCCCGCGTAGACGGCGAACGGGTAGGCGGTGTCGCGGTAAACCCACGCCTGCACCGGAGAATAAGCGACGGAGGACACGAACCCTTTCTGGTTTTCGGCCACCGAAAGGCTCAGACATTTCTCGTAATTGTCCTTGGTTATTTCTCGCAAAGTTACCATCGCAGGCCCCTGTAAGCAGAACTTAAAAAATCGGTAAGCTCACGATCGAATGATTCACTCGAGCGGCTTCATGGTCGGGAAGCACAAAACGTCCCTTATCGACGCGCTGTCGGTAAAGAGCATCACGAAGCGGTCGAGGCCGATGCCCATGCCGCCCGTCGGCGG
>CANPWY010000081.1 GCA_947585215.1 uncultured Clostridia bacterium | reverse complement strand
ACGGAGGATGAAAATGACCGAAACGCTTGAGAGGATACTTTCCCGCGTCGAGAAGCCGGCGAGGTACGTCGGCGGCGAGTACGGCGCGATAATAAAGGACAAGAGCACGGTAGACACGCGCATCGCGTTCTGCTTTCCCGATACATACGAGGTCGGGATGAGCAACCTCGGCCTGCGGATACTCTACGGAATAAAGAACAACATGGAGGGCGTGTGGTGCGAGCGCGTCTTCGCGCCGTGGCCGGATATGGAGGGCGAGATGCGCGCGGCGGGGCTGCCGCTCTACGCGCTCGAGTCGGGCGACCCGATAAAGGACTTCGAGCTGATATGCTTCACGCTCCAGTACGAGATGTGCTACTCGAACGTGCTGAATATGCTCGACCTCGCGGGCCTGCCGCTCCGCGCGGCGGACAGGCGCGATATTTTCCCGCTCGTCATCGCCGGCGGATCCTGCGCCTACAACGGCGAACCGCTCGCCGCGTTTGTGGACGCGTTCGTCCTCGGCGAGGGCGAGGATATGAACGTCGAGGTCGTGCGCTGCATACAGCAGGCGAAGCGCGAAGGACTGTCGGACAAGACCGAGCTGCTTATGCGTCTCTCGAAGATACCCGGGGTGTACGTCCCGTCGTTTTATGACGTCCTTTACAATGAGGACGGCACGGTGAAGAGCATCACCGCGACGCACGGCGCGCCGGAGCACCCGAGAAAGCGGATAGTCACCGACCTCGACAGTATGTACTTCCCGTGCGAGACGGTCATACCCTCCACCGAGGTCGTGTTTGACCGCGTGACGCTCGAGCTGATGCGCGGCTGCATACGCGGATGCCGCTTCTGTCAGGCGGGGCAGATATACCGCCCGGTGCGCCGCAAGAGCCCGCGGGTGCTCGTCGAACAGGCGAAGCGCGCCCTCGAGCACTCGGGCTACGAGGAAATTTCGCTCTCGAGCCTCTCCACTTCCGACTACAAGGGACTCGGCGAGCTGTGCGACGGGCTCCTCGAATACTGCGAGCCGAGGATGATAAACCTCTCGCTCCCGAGCCTCCGCGCCGACAACTTCTCCTACGAGCTGATGGAGCGGGTCCAGAAGGTGCGAAAGAGCGGACTCACATTCGCGGCGGAGGCAGGGAGCCAGCGCCTCCGCGACGCTATAAACAAGAACGTCCGCGAGGAGGAGCTTGCAAACACCTGCCGCATTGCCTTTGAGGGCGGATATTCCACCTTGAAAATATACTTCATGATAGGACTTCCCACCGAGACCGACGAGGACGTCGAGGCGATAGCGGGTCTCAGCTACCGCATGTGGCAGCTCGCAAAGAAGCACTCGACTGCCGGGCGCGGGGTGAAGATAACCGCGGCGGTGGCGTGCTTCGTGCCGAAGGCGTTCACCGCGTTCCAGTGGGAGGCTCAGAACACGCGCGAGGAGTTCCTGCGTAAGATCGAGCTTCTCCGCTCGAAGATGCCGCGCGCGATAAATCTCGACTGGCACGAGCCGTCCACGAGCTTCCTCGAAGCGGTGTTCGCGCGCGGCGACCGCCGCCTTGCGGACGTCCTCGAGCAGGCTTGGCGGGACGGCGCGAAGTTCGACGGCTGGAACGAATACTACGACTTCGACCGCTGGATGGAGGCGTTCCGCAAGGTCGGAATAGACCCGGACTTCTACGCCACGCGCGAGCACGGGGAGGATGAGGTGCTTCCGTGGTCGCACATCGACGTCGGCGTGAAGTTTTCCCACATGCTCCGCGAGCGTCACGCGGCGTACCGCTCGGAGATCTCGCCGGACTGCCGTGTGCAATGCACCGGCTGCGGCGCAAACTGCCTGCTTGAAAACGGGGTGAAGTGCGATGAGTGAACTGAGACTGATATTTCAGAAGGTCGGGACGGCGAAGTACCTCTCCCAGCTCGACGTCATGCGGACGTTTACGCGCGCATTCATGCGCGCGGGCTTCCCGCTGAAGTTCTCGCAGGGCTTCAACCCTCACCCGAGAATTTCGGTGGCGCATCCGCTGCCGGTCGGTGTGGAAGGGTACGCCGAGATAGTCGACTTCGACACGAAGGACGATATGGCTCCGGACGCGCTTGGACGGCTCGCCGCAGTGCTTCCGCAGGACATTAAAGCTGTAAAGCTTTACACCCCGGAGAAGTCTGTAAAGGAGATAGCCTTTGCGGACTACACACTTGAATTTATCTACGACAGCGGCGTCCCGGACGGCATACTCGAGACCTTCTCGGCGGAAAACATCCCCGTGATGAAGAAGAGCAAGGGCGGCGTGAAGGAATCGAACCTACGTGACGCGTTTACCGATATCAGGGAGGAGTCGCGCGGCGGGCGCTCGGTCGTGCTCCTCGCGCGGCTGGACGCACGGAACGCGCCGATAAACCCGAGATACTTTGCGGACGCGCTCGCGTCGGCGGGGAAAGCGCCGGACTTCGCGCGGTACGCCCGCCTGCGCTTTCTGCGAGCTGATGGGGAGGCGTTCGAGTGAGCCGCGTATTTGCGTCCGGCCTCATACGGTGGGGGACGTGGCAGACCTTCCCGGAGATGCTTCTCGCCCTCGCGAGCGAGTGGGTGCCGATAATACTCGCGGCGCTGATATGCATCATCCTCCACGAGTGCGCGCACGGCTTTGCGGCGTACAAGCTCGGCGACCCGACGGCAAAGAACGCCGGCCGCCTCACCCTGAACCCGCTGAAGCACATCGACTGGGTGGGCGCGATAGCGATGGTGCTCATCGGCTTCGGCTGGGCGAAGCCTGTCCCGGTGGACATGAGGAACTTCAAGCACCCGCGGCGGGACATGGCAATAGTCGGCGCGGCGGGGCCGCTGATGAACTTTCTGATAGCGCTTGTGTTCGTGTTCTTCGGCGTGTGCCTCGAGGCGTATGTGCGGAGCGTGGGGCACGTGAGTGGGCTTGTGCAGATACTCTACAACTTCTGCTATTACACCGCGGCGCTCAGCGCGGGACTCGGGATATTCAACCTCATCCCGTTCTCGCCGCTCGACGGCTCGAAGATACTCGGCGCGCTCCTGCCCGAGCGGGCGTACTACACGCTCCTCCGATATGAGCGGTACGGGATGCTCGTGCTCGTAGCGCTGATGTTCCTCGGCAGGGCATTCCCACAGCTCGATTTGTTTGCGAGGATACTCACGCCCGCGCGGGAAGCGGTGCTCGAGGCGTTCAGGTGGCTTGTGCGTCTGCCGTTCGGGCTGAACTGAACGGAGTTAAACTACGGTTTTTGGAGGCAGTTTTGGAACAGCTCACATTTCATCTTGACGGAGTGGTGCAGGACAGGGAGGGCGCGCGCGACTTTGACGGCCCTCTCGACCTCATACTGCACCTTCTCAACCGCAACAGGGTAGAGATAAAGGACATACAGATCTCGCTGATACTCGACCAGTACCTCGCGTGGATACGCGCGCGCAAGGCGCTCGACCTCGAGGTCGCAAGCGAGTTTGTCGTCATGGCCTCGCACCTCGTCTGGCTCAAGACGCGCATGATGCTCTCCGAGGAGGACGAGGAGACCCGCGAGGAGATGGAAAAGCTCATCAAATCCCTCGAGGAGCGTCAGCAGATGGAGGAGTACCGCCGCATGCAGCTCGGCGCGGACTACTTCGCCGCGCACAGCGAGCTCGGACGGAACATCTACGTCCGCCCGGCGGAGCCTCTGCCGCAGGACAAGGGCTACCGCCACACACATATGACGGACGAGCTCCTGCGCGCGCTCGAGGACATGCGCGAGCGCACCGACAGGAAGCTCCCGCCGCCGGTGGCGGCGTTCCGGGGCATCGTCGGTCACGAGCAGTATTCTATAGACGCAAAGCTCTCCGAACTCGAACAGAGATTCATCTTCCGCCCGAGGGTGCATCCCGATGAGCTGTGGAAGACCTGCTCGAGCCGCACCGAGCTGATAGCGACCTTCCTCGCACTGCTCGAGCTCTGCCGCGTCGGCAGTATCGAGATAGAGGACGATGGGGAGGACATACTTCTCTGCGCCTCCTCCGGGCGGCGCAAGCCGGAGCCGCAGGACGGTGCGGAGCCTGCTCCCGCGGCGGAGAACGGAGAAGAAGAATGATACTCTCTGCGTCCCGCAGGACCGACATACCCTGCTTTTACGGCGAGTGGCTGATGCGGAGGCTCCGCGCGGGATACGCGCTCGTGCGGAACCCAATGAACCACGCGCAGATCTCGCGCGTGCCGCTCACGCCGGACGTCGTCGACTGCATTGTTTTCTGGACGAAGGACCCGGAAAAGTTCCTGCCGTACCTTGACGAGCTTGACCGGCTAGGTTACTCATATTACTTTCAGTTTACGCTGACGCCATACGGGCGGGACGTAGAGCGGAACCTTCGCCCGAAGCCGGAAATCGAGGAGACGTTTCTTCACCTTTCGCGCCGTATCGGCGCGAAAAGAACGGTCTGGCGATATGACCCGATACTTCTCACGGACAACTTTGACGTGAGGTGTCACAAGGAGGAGTTCCTGCGGCTGTGCAAACGGTTCGAGGGGCATACCGACACGGTGACGCTCAGCCTTGTCGACATCTATGCAAAGCTCCGCTCGCCATCCTTCCGCGCGCCGGACGGGAGTGAAACGGAGGAGCTCGCCTCATTCATGGCGGAGACGGCGCGGCGGTACGGCATCCGACCCGTCGCATGCTGTGAGAGCGGGCTTGAGAGGTTTGGAATAGAGCGCTCCGCCTGCATCGACCGGGAACGGATAGAGAAGCTAATAGGCGCGGAGCTCGACGTCTCGCGGGACAGGAACCAGCGCGCGGGATGTGGGTGCTGTGAGTCTATTGACATCGGCGCGTATAACACCTGCCTCAACGGATGCGTCTACTGCTACGCGACGGACAGCGGGGTAGAGGCGGCGAAGCGCCGCTTTTCGGCGCACGACCCGTCCTCCGAGCTGCTTACAGGCAGCGTCGGAGAGGGGGAACGCGTCACCGAGCGAAAGGTGAGGTCGAACATAGCGACGAATATCTCGCTTTTCTGACGTCCACGCGGCGGCCGAAATAAGAAAAATCCCTCAGAAGCGCCGTTTCCTCGGGAAAAGCCGAGGGATAACTCTTGAAAAACGCCGGACGATGTGATAAGATTGATTGAGTGAAGCAACTTGCCTTCAGCGCTTGCCTCGCAGAGTTTCGCGCCGATAGGCGCGAAATAGAGTTCAATTTATTTTTCCCGGCGGCGTGTACAATGCGCCCTTGCACCTCTACTGCGTCCGACTGTCTACCGGGCGCATCAGACCTCGGCGCTTCGCGCCGACGTCCCAACATTGTACGAATCGAAACGGAAAAATACTTCTCGCGGAGCGCGATTCGCCGCGACAGATGCAGCGGCAGGAAAGCAGGTCGATAATGGATATAAACGATTTGGGCGCGGTGCTCGAGGGCATCCTCTTCGCGTCCGGCGGCGCGGTGGCGCAGAGCAAGATAGCCGAAGCGCTCGAGCTGCCGGAGGAGACGGTAGAGGCGGCACTGTCCGAGCTCTCGGGCAGGTACAGCTTCGAGCGCCGCGGAATGAGGATAGTCCGCCTCGAGGACTCGTGGCAGATGACCTCCTCGCCGGAGTTTGCACCGCAGGTGCGGCGCGCGCTGGAGCTCCGGAAGCCGCCTCCATTGAGCCGCGCGGCTATGGAGGTGCTCGCGGTCATAGCCTACTACCAACCGGTGACGCGCGCGTACATCGAGCAGATACGCGGCGTTGACAGTTCGAGCACCGTTGGGAGCCTCGCCGAGCGCGGACTCGTCGAGGACTGCGGGTACATGGACGTCCCCGGACGGCCGCGTCTCTTCCGCACGACCGACGCGTTCCTGCGCACCTTCGGGATAAGCGGACTCTCAGAATTGCCGGACATCGGCGCGCACGAGGAGGGCATGCTCGAAGGACAGCTCAAAATCGAAGACGAAGGTTCCGGAGACGCGCCCGCAGAGGAAAGCCCGGAGGACGGTGCGGAGCCGAACGGCCTCGAGGAGCTTGCGGCGCTCGCGCGCCTCAGCGCGGAGCAGGCGTCAGCTGCGGACACGCGGGAGGACGAGCCTCGCTAAAACTTACGGGAGGTGCGGAGCATGACGGCGCTGATAGTGTTGGCGTGTATAGCGGCGGTCTTCATTGCGCTCGGATTTATCCGCATCCGTCTCGACGCGGCGCTCGCGGAAGGGAAGTTTTCCGCATATGCAAAGATCGCGGGCATGAGGATAGATTTGTTCCCGCGTCCAGAGAAGGAGAAGAAACCGCCCGAGCCTAAGAAGGCGAAGCCCGAGAAGCCGGAAAAACCAAAACCCGAAAAGGAGAAGAAGGAGGGCGAGCCGGGCATCGTCGAGCGGCTCGGAGGTCTCGGCAATGTGATAGACTTCGCGCTAGAGGCGGTGGCGGACTTCTTTGACATGGTGTACACCGACATCTTTCGGGTGAAGTTCGTATCCGCAAACAAAAAGGACCCGGCGTCCGCCGCGTCGATATACGGATACGCGTGGTGTGCGGCGGGTATAATCATCCCGCATTTGGACAATAACAAGAACGTAAAAGAACACTCCGTTTCGATAGACCTTGACTTCGAGGCGGAGAAGCCGATAATAGAGCTGGAGCTCAAAGTGTCGGTATCGGTCGGGCGGCTCGTGAGGTTCGCGTTCTCGAAGGGCTCATGGGTGCTCGTTACAATACTGAAAAACAGGAAGAAAGGCGGTGCGTTGAATGGAAAAGCCGGTAACCAATATGCTTGACATGGCGCTTCGGAGAATAAAGGAAATGGTGGACGTGAATATGATAATTGGGGAGCAGATAACCACCCCGGACGGCACGACCATCATACCCGTTTCCAAGCTGTCAATGGGTCTCGGCGGCGGAGGAAGCGAGTTCGGCAGCAAGAATTCAAACAATCCGAACGCCAATTTCGGAGGCGGAATAGGCTCCGGGGTGAGCATCACCCCCGTGCTCTTCCTTGTCGTGTCGGGCGGAAACGTCCGCGTGATAAACGTCGAGACGTCCGGCGTAAATCCGTTTGACAGGATAGCGGAGGTCATGCCGATAGTCGCGGACAAGCTCGGCGCGTTCATGGATAAGCGCAGAGCAAAGAAGGAAGCGAAGGAGAGCGAGGCGGGCGAGCCCGCCGACCATACCGACGGCGACGATACCGCCCTGCCTGAAGCACCTGCGGAATAAGCTCATAATTTTCCCCACCCCGTGCAATACTTGTGCGGGGTGGTAGTTTTTGAAGAAGATACTTGCGTTCGTCCTCGCGGCGGTGATGCTCGCCGCGCTTCCCGAGCCCGTCCGTGCGGACGCGGTGTCCGTTCCCGGCGTGAGCGCGGCGTCCTTTGCCGTGTACGACGCGACGGCGGGGAGGTTCCTCGCCTGCGGCGCGGGGGACACGGTGCGCCCGATGGCGTCGACGACGAAGATAATGACGGCGCTCGTCGCGCTCGAGAGCTTTCCGCAGGACGCGGAGGTCGAGTTCTCGCGGGAGATGGCGGCGGAGGGCTCGTCGATGTACCTGAAGTACGGGGAGCGCGTCGCGCTCCGCGACCTGCTCTACGGCCTTCTCCTGATGAGCGGCAACGACGCCGCGCGGGCGGTAGCAAGCCTCCACGCCGGCGGCGAGGAGGGCTTCGTTGCCGCGATGAACGAGCGGGCGAGAAGCATGGGACTTGTGAATACCTCGTTTGCAAACCCGAACGGTCTCGACGCGGACGGACACCACACCACGGCAAAGGAGCTTGCGCTTCTCGCGGCGGAGGCGATGAAAAACGCCGCGTTCCGCGACATAGTCTCGACCTATTCCGGGACGTTTGCCGACAGGACAATGACAAACCACAACAAGCTGTTGCGGCGCGTCGAGGGATGTGTCGGCGTCAAGACGGGCTACACCACCGGCGCGGGAAGGTGCCTCGTGAGCGCTGTGGAGCGGGACGGGCGGCT
>CANPWY010000080.1 GCA_947585215.1 uncultured Clostridia bacterium | reverse complement strand
GACGTAGAGTATGCCAATATGAACGGCACTCCGCTGCATCTTCAGATACTTATGCCGCTCAGCCGCAACTGCGGCTTCACGTCGCCCCGCAGTCTGCCCTGTTTTGTCTTTGTGCAGGGCTCGGCGTGGATGAAGCAGTATGTGTACGCCGAGGTCGCGGAGATAGCAAAGCTCGCGCGGCGCGGGTATGTCTGCGCGATAGTCGAGTACCGCCACTCCGGCTTAGCTCCCTTCCCTGCTCAGGCGATAGATACCCGCAATGCGATACGCTTTCTCCGAAGCAATGCGAAGAGATTCGGCATCGACCCGGAACGGATGGCGGTCGCGGGCAGCTCGTCCGGCGGACACACCGCGCTCTGGGCGGGTCTGCGGCACAACGACAGTGACGAAACGGAGAACCTCTCCCCCGGAGTATCCGCCGAGGTGAAGTGCATAGTCGACTACTACGGCTCGGTGAGCGTCATGCTCGAGGACGGCAACCCCAGCACGGTAAACCATCATCTCCCGGACAGTCCGGAGGGCATGGAAATGGGCGGAGTGAACCTCCGCGAGCATCCCGAGCTCTGCCGGGCGCTCTCCGTCGAGGAGAACATCACGGAGGACACCGACATAGCGCCGGTGCTGATATTTCACGGCACAAAGGACCGCACCGTCAACACCCGCGAGAGCGTACTGCTCTATAACGCTTTGAAGGCCGCGGGGAAGGATGTCGCGTTCTACCTCATAAAGGGCGCGGATCACGGCGGCGCGGAGTTTTGGACCGACAAGGTCATTGACATAGTGGACGATTTCATGCGGAATCAGTTCTGAAAATCTATTGTGAAGCCGATATTCACAGTTGATAATATATCTTAAGGAGGCAGTACCATGAACGAAATTCTGAAGGTCATCAAAGAGAGGAGCTCCACGCGCGGCTACACCGCGGAGAAGCTCACCGAAGCGGAGCTCGGCGCGCTCATAGACGCGGGACTTCAGGCGCCCACCGCCGCGAACCGTCAGGAGATACACTTCTCGGTGGTCGACGGCGAAAATCCGATACTTGAAGAGATCCAGCAGGAGATGCTCGCGGGACGCGGCGGCGGCGCCGCCGCCCCGGCGCACAACTTCTACTATGAGGCTCCCGTGGTCATCATCCTCTCGGGCAACGCCGCATTCTCGTGGAGCGCGGTCGACGCCGGCATCGCCGTCGAGAACATCGCCCTCGCGGCGGAGAGCCTCGGTCTCGGCAACGTTATCCTCGGATGCATCAAGGACGCGATGGTGGGGGCGAAAAAGGAACACTTCGCGAAGGCGCTCGGCTTCCCGGAGGGGTACGAGTACGAGGTCGCGATAGCGGTAGGCCGCAAGGCCACAACGAAGGAGCCGCACGAGTACGACGCGGCAAAGAACGTCACAAGAGTGTAAAAACGTAAGAGACGGTTCCCGCGCGGCGCGCCGTGCGGGAACCGTTTTTCTTCGACAGACGTTTCGTCCGTCCGACAAAAAATATACAAACAGAAATATATTCGACAGATAATACCGGGAGGAAACTGAAAATGATAATTACGGAATCGCGAATAGTCTGCGAGCTTGCGCCGGAAGAGGGCAACCCGAGAAACAGCGAGGGGTCGTTTCTCCGCCTGCGGGACGGGCGGATAGTCTTTGCGTACAGCCGTTACCACGGAACAAGTGCCGGCGACCACGCCGCCTGCGACATCTGCGCCGCGTACTCGGAGGACGGCGGGGAGAGCTTCGGCGAGCCGAGGACGCTCGTCCGCGCCTCGGAGTACGGCGTGGAGAACGTGATGAGCGCGTCGCTCGTGCGCCTCGGGAACGGGGACTCGGGGCTCATGTATCTCATAAAGCGTCCCGGTCTCACGAGCGACGTCGTGCTCCGCCGCTCGTCGGACGAGCTCGAGAGCTTCGACTCGGAGACGGTCATAGCGCCGCAGGGATATCCGGGGTACTTCGTCGTGAACAACGACCGCATACTCCGCCGCCCGAACGGAGAACTCATCGTTCCGGCGGCGAAGCACCCGAGCTCGATTTGGCCGGACGGGGACGGGACCGTCCGATACGACAGCCGCGCCGCGTGCTGTTTCTTCATGTCGCGGGACGACGGGCGGACGTGGACGCAGAGCCGCGCGGTCCTGAACCTCCCGCACGGGTCGTACTCGTCGAGCGGACTTCAGGAGCCGGGTATCATTGAACTCGCAAACGGCGTGCTCTACGCCTACTTCCGCACCGACATGATGTGGCAGTACGAGAGCGTGTCGCTCGACGGAGGGGAGCACTGGTTTGCGCCGCAGCCCTCGCGGTTTGGCAGTCCGTGCTCGCCGATGCTCATAAAGCGGAACGAGTTCGGCGGGAGGTACTACGCCGTCTGGAACCCCGTCCCGGAGTATCCGGGGCGGCTCGAGGGGCCGTGGATAACCGCCGGACGGACGCCGCTCGTCATAGCGGAGAGCGGGGACGGTTACACTTTCTCCCCGAGCGAGGTTGTGGAGGGCGACGAAAACCATGGCTACTGCTACCCCGCGATGTACTTCACGGACGAGCACACGATGCTCCTAGCGTACTGCAGCGGCGGCGCGGAGGACGGAAACTGCCTCTGCCGCACGACGATACGCAAGGTGCGTTTCGGGTGAGAGGACGCCGAGTGGCGCTCATATCATTAAGGCAAGTTGGGGGTAAAAATGCAGGACAGATACGCGGGAGATATCGGTGACTTCGGAAAGTTCGGGTTACTGAAAGCGGTTGAGCGCCAAGGACTGTCCATAGGGGTCAACTGGTATTTCACTTGTCCGTCTCAGGAGGAAGAAAGACGAAATGACGGCGGCAAGCCTATTGATAAGAGATATGCAGGTTGTGATGAAGCGCTGTTTTTCGGCCTTTGCAGTATCTTTGAAATGCCGAACCGTTCCGTGCGGGAATTGGAGAATCGCGGCTTTTTGAAGAATACGATTTATTGTCGTGAACCAGTAAAAATCGGGTCCGAACGACAGCAATGGCATAAAGAAGCCGTGGAGAGCCTCGCTTTCGCCGAGGTCATTTTCCTTGACCCGGACAACGGCTTGATAACAAAGACAACACGGAAGACATCAAAATATGCCGTCAAATACATAATGGATGATGAAATCAGAGATTATCTTGAAATAGGCAAAGCGGTGATCTTCTATCAGCACCGCCCTCGAAAGAACGAGAAAACTTATTTTTTCGAGATGGGCAAAAGAATAGGGCTATCTGTGATAAACTTCCTTGTGATATAATGAGTATAACGTTCCGCAGGGGAACGGTCAGAGACTATTTTGCAATTTGCCCGGAAGGAACGTGCTTTGAACGGGTAAAAGCCGCCGGACTTTATATGATGTCCGGGGCATGGGGATATGATGCGGGGAACAGACCGATCGTTTCCAAACTTCAGGTTATGGAGGGCGATAAATGGACAGGCCTCTTGTGACGTTGCCGATTTTCAATACCTGTCTGTGCGGTCTCCGTTTCACCCGGCTCTTTTGATTGAACTTTCGGTAAAACTATGGTAAAATGAGAAAAACTTTGGAAAAACTTTAGGGGGCGAGGGCATGACGGCGATCATCACGGATATACGCTACCGCATGACCCTTGCTATCATTCGCGACTTGGGGGAGCGGGGCGTCCGGGTAATCGGGGGCGATACCCGGAAGGATCCGGTGGGTTCCTTCTCCAAATATTGCCGGGACGTCCGCGTCTTTCAAAAAGAGGAGTATACAGACGGCCTTTTTGAACTCTGCGTACAGTTATACAAGGATGAGGGGGAGCGGCCGGCGCTCCTGGTCGTGGGAGCCGAGACGCTGGCGGCTCTGGCGGAGCCGGAGACTTTGGCGCGCTTCCGGGAGGTCTGCGGACTCCTCGTCCCCACGGCGGAGGCCTTGAGCGCCCTCAACGACAAGGAGACGGTGGCGGAGCTCGGCCGCGAGCTGGGGATCCCCGTTCCGGAGGAGTATACGCCGGAGACGGCGAAGCTTCCGTGCGCGGTGAAGCCTCGGTGCGGTGAGAGATTCGGCATCCCCGCCGCCGAACGGTACAGGATAGCGAAGACCCCGGAGGAGCTTGCCGCCTTCCGGGAGCACTTTAGGCAGCTTACCGGCGAGGAGCCGATAATTCAGCAGTACCTCCCCGGCGGCGGACTCGGCTGTTCCGTCATCGCGGAGGAGGGACAGGTCCGGCGCGCCATCTGCCACCGGCGCATCCGGGAGTACCCTGTCACCGGCGGGCCGTCCAGCTGCTGTGAGGCGTTCCGGGACGAAAAGCTGGAGGGATACGCCGCGGCACTCATGGAAAGGACCGGCTTTTCCGGACCCTGTATGGTGGAATTCAAGCTGGATGCGCAGGACATGCCCCGCCTGTTGGAGGTCAACCCACGGGTATGGGGTACGTATCCACTGACCCGCGCCGCCGGGGCGGGCTTCTCGTGGGAGTGGTTCAGACTCTCGTGGAACCGCGGAAACCCGGAAAAAGCCTTGCCGTCGGAGAAGCCCCGGTTCATAACGGGCAAGCGGATGACCTTTGCCGCCTCGGACATGGCGGCGGCCGCGGGGTATTGGAAGCTGGGACAGAAAAAACGGGCGCTCGGAGCCATCGGCTCTCTCTTCGATCCCCGCGTGGCGGACGGGGTCTGGGAGTTCGGAGATATGAAACCCGCCATACGGTACTACACGTCGCTGTTGAAGCGGGGAGGGGAGAAATGATACTGAAAGTAGACATCCATGTCCACTCCGACGCCTCCCCGGACGGGCGCTCCTCCCCGGACGAGCTTGCAAAAGCCGCCGGGGAGCGCGGGCTGGACGCCATCGTGATCTGCGACCACAACAAATTCACTCTCGCCGCTCCGGAGCTCCGGGAGGGCGTGCTTCTCCTGCCGGGGTGCGAGGTATCCACCAAAACCGGCCACCTGTTGGCGCTTTTCTGCAAGGAGCGATTTGAGGCTCCGCCGGAGCTGCCGGAGCTTTGCGAGGCCGCGGAGCTTATACGCGCCCACGGAGGCGTCGCCGTTATCGCTCACCCGTTCGCACGCGCGGACAGGGACAGGGAGGATGAGGCGGAATGTCTCGACGGCGTAGAGTGCGCCAACGCCCGGGCGTGGTTTCACAACTCCCGCGCGGGCGAGATGGCGGCGGACTTTGCCGCCCGGCATAAGCTTACGGCCATCGGAGGGAGCGACGCCCACCACAGCGGAGAGGTAGGAAACTGCTACACCGAGCTTGACTGCGAGGTGTGCACAGCGGAGTGCATCGAGACAGCGCTTCGCGAGGGAAAGTGCCGCCCGGTCTTTCTGAAAAACACCTCCCGCACCCGCAAGGGATTTTCGCAGTTCAGGGCGGCCCGCAGACGGGGCGGGATCAAGGCTCTCTGCGTGGGTACGGCGTATATCGCCTACTGCGTGATTCGGGACATACTTCACGTCTGAGTTTCAAAAGGAGGAACTATGTCTGTCGTAACAAAATGTATCGGCGTCGCCAAAAAGGTGAAGCACCGCTTTGACGCTCAGATCAAGGCACGGACCCCGGTCTACGTCTCCCCGGTCCGGCGCATCGAGCGGGTGAAAACGGACGAGCGGGTAGTCGCCATGACCTTTGACGACGGCCCCTGCCGGATGCTTCCCAACCCCCGTGGGGAGCACGGGAAGGGCCTTACCATGGAGCTTGTAGACATTCTGGAAAAGTACGGCGCCAAGGGGACCTTTGACGTCGTCGGTTCCACCGCCGCAAATTACCCCGATGAAGCGGGAAAAGAGGGCTCCGCCTCCTGGGGAGGCAAAAAATACGACCACTACCCGGACATCGGTCACGACGCGGAGGGCGGCGCGGAGGTCTGCCGGGAGGAGATCGACCGCATCCTCTCCGGAGGTCACGAGATCACGAGCCACACCTACGCCCACGTCCTCTACGGTCCGAAAAACGTGGTCTACGGCAGCAGGAAGTACCTGGGGGATCTTGAGAAGGCAGTTTCCGACCTCGAAAAGCTCCATACCCTTATGAAGGAGCGCCACGGATACACTATCCGACTTTCCCGGCCGCCCCACTATGTGGATAAGATTGCGCCCGGCCTTACAAGCTACGACGCCCTCGCCCTTATGGGATACCAGTACATGGGCGCAAGCTTTGACGGCGCGGGCTGGCTGCCGCTTTCCACTTACGAGGCCGAGGTGGAGGCGACGTGGCGGCCGCTCGAGAAGGCTCTTTCGGAGGATCCTGACAGCCTGAAAGGGCAGATAATCTTCCAGAAGGACGGCTTCAATATGGCGCGCCGTACCCCCATCGCCGACGGGCTCGAAAAGCAGCTGGAGCTCCTGTCGGACGCCGGGTACAAGGTGGTGACGGTCTCGGAGCTCATGGAGCGCTCGCCCTTTGCCGATCTGGGGCCGGGGGATGATGCGTTTAAGGCGGCGAGGAAGCTTCTTGGGAAGCGTTGTTGTCCCGCCTATCGGGACAACACCGTCCGCCCGGAAGCAGTGATGACCGTGGGAGAACTGTGCGAGACGGTCTTCGGCTGGGAGGCGGCAAAAAAGCGGGTGGAGCGAATCACCCAAAAGGCCGGTCCGTGGCCCTGCGGCCTCTCCGTCGACCACCCTTACGGCGCGGCGGTGCAGCTTGCCATGGAGATGGGATGTCTGGAGCGGACGCCTCGCTTTGACCCGGCAGCCCCGCTCACTGCGGAGATTCTGACGGCGTTTTTGCACCCGATTTTCGGCAGGACCCCGGAAATTCCCTCCAAGCTGAACAGAGGGGAAGTCCTGAAAACCCTCGCTCAGATCCTGTAACTCGGAATGGTTTCCCGACAGGCGCACAGCGCCTGTCGGGAAACACCAGAACAGAAGCCGCGACAAAGTCGCGGCTTCTGTTCTGGTGCGGGTAGTGGGACTCGAACCCACACGCCGGGGCACGAGAACCTAAATCTCGCATGTCTACCGATTCCATCATACCCGCGCGTATGAAAATGGTATCACAAACGCGGCGGTTCGTCAAGCGCGCGTTTAGATTCTTGCGCGGCGCGCGTGCGCGTGCTATAATTGCGGTGAAGGTAAAAATAAGGAGGGACACAAGATGTACATTGCGGCATTTCTGGAGAACATACTGACCGGCGCGGAGGCGGAGGGCATATCCATCCGCGAGGCGCTGAAAAAGATGAAGGACGCAGGGCTTCAAAAGCTCTATTTCAGCCCGCAGGGAATGGAACACGCGGGCGGCGAGGATGAGCTGCTCGACGTCCTGAATGAGCTCGGGCTCGGGGTCGAGGGACTTCACTGCTGGTTCGACCTCCCGCACCACCCCGAGGACGAGGGGTATAAAGGGCTAGTCGACCTCGCGGTAAGAGCGGGGGCGGGGAACGTCCTGATAGTCCCCGGTATGATACCGAAGGAGGAGGAAGCGCGACGCTCGGAACTGCTCGAAAACATGAAGTCGGCGCTCGTAAAGGCCGTGGCCTACGGACGTGAGAAGGGCGTCGACGTGTCGATGGAGGACTTCGACGGGCTCGCGGCTCCGTTCTGCACGGCGGACGGCCTCGACTGGTTCATGCAGAACGTGCCCGGCCTCAAGTGCAGTTTTGACACCGGCAACTTCGTCATGTACCACGAGGACGAGACGGCGGCGTTCGAGCGTTTTCGCGACAAAATATGCACGATGCACCTCAAGGACAGGGGTACGGAAAAACTCCACGGGAAGGACTGGCCGTGCGTCTGCGCGGACGGCGTTACCTACTATCCGACCCCGGTGGGCACTGGCTTCATCAAAATAGCCGAGATAATAGACCGGCTGAAGGAACAGGGCTACGACGGCGGGCTCATCGTCGAGATATACGGCTGTGAGGGAGAGTATATGCTCGAAAGCATAGCACAGTCGATACGCTGGGTGAGGAGCCGGACAGCCTGAGCAACTTGCGGCGGCTGAGACGCGAAAACACGATCAAAACGCGGAGGCGGTAACAATGGAGCTTGGCGAAAAGAAGCTCACGAGCAGGCTGGTCTATGACGGCGGCCTG
>CANPWY010000079.1 GCA_947585215.1 uncultured Clostridia bacterium | reverse complement strand
GATGGGGTGCTTCGACCAGTCCATGTACACGTCTTCGGTTATGTCGAAGGAATTTACGAAGCGGGGATTCATTGTGCTTTCTCCTTTCCGGCGGCGCGCCGTGCGGACGCGGCCTTTGCTATGCGTGTCACTATGAGCGCGGCGACGAGTCCGCAGAACGTACCAATGACGGCGCCCGCCGCGACGTCGCTCGGGTAGTGGACGAGCACGACCACGCGGGAGACGCCTATCGCCGCCGCAAATATCACGAGCGCCCGACCGACACCGCGCGGCTCGCCGCAGAAGCGGCGGCAGAGCGCGAACGCGACCGAGCCCGCAAACGCCACGCTTGTGTGCCCGGAGGGGAAGGAGAAGTCGTCGGGGCGGGGAGCCTTCGGGATGAAGGTGTAGAGGTCGTAGGGGCGCGGCCGCGCGACGAGCGGCTTTATCGTCAGGTTCGTGATGATGAGACTGAACAGCAGAGCGAGAAGCATCGTGACGCCGTACTTCCGCGTCTGCGGCAGGGCGGCGAGCACCGCCGCGAGCAGTACCCAGAAAATCCCGCCGTCTCCGAAGAGTGCGAGCACGCGCGAGAGCCGCGCGAGTATCGGAACGTCTATAGACTGAAAGAAGCCGAGTATCGCGACGTCTATGTGTTCTATGAACCCGGGCACCACAGTCACCTCCTGTTGTATATATTATAATGTATTATACTCCGAAAAGCCGCGGGGAGCAATCCAATTTTTGGAGAAAGCCCGCCAAGTCCCAAACGGCGTTTCGCGCCGCTTGGGGACCCCTTTAATTGAAATGCTCGCCCCGAATGAATCGGGGCTCCGCAAAGTTGCTTGCCTATGGCAAGCAACTTTAACCGCGCGAACCAGCGCGGCTGAAGCCCACGGCTTCAAAAGCCTCGCAGAGTTTCGCGCCGTCAGGCGCGAAATAGGTTTCAATCATTTTCGGCGGCGGCGTGTACGGCGCCGAAAATACCTCTCGCGGAGCGCGCGTCGAAGGCGGCGAAGCCGTCGAGGCGCGAAGCGGAGCGTTTGGCACCTGACAGAGCAAAGCTCTGTCAGGTGCCATCGCTTGAAATAGGAAAGGAGCGGGCTTTGCCCGCTCCTTTGCCTATTCCAAGCGAAACGAAAGGAAGCTGCGTGATAACGCAGCTTCCCCGTGTGCAGGCAGTCCAGCGGACTGAGCAGCTTAAAGGCTTCCGTTTTCGCGGAGCTTGGCGAAGCACTCGCTGCAGTATACCGGCCGGTCGGTCTTCGGCTCGAACGGTACGCGCGCCTCTTTGCCGCAGTTGGCGCAGGTGGCGGTGAAGTACTCGCGCGGACCGCGCGCGGCGGCCTTGCGGGCGTCACGGCACTTCTTGCAGCGCTGGGGCTCGTTCTGGAAGCCGCGCTCTGCGTAGAATTCCTGCTCGCCGGCGGTGAAGACGAACTCCTCGCCGCACTCTTTACAAACTAATACCTTGTCCTCGTACATTTCCTGATCCCTCGTTTGAAATAAAACTTTTTACCGCAGAACGGATTTTCACCGCCATCTCAGAAATCTGCGCTCTTGTTGAGCTACTGCGGCATATATGCAAAAAACGGCGTCAACCGTTGCTGCCCTGTTCGGTGAGGCGGAGGAGCTTTCTCCTTATCCGCCCAATGGCGTTATCTATCGACTTTCTCGGCTTTGCGAGCCGTTCGGCTATCTCCGCCGTCGCAAGTCCCTCGAGGTAGAGGTCGAGCACCTTCGCCTCGAACCGGCTGAGCGCCGCGCGAAACTCGCGCAGCCGCTCGAGATAGCTCTCGCGTTCGAGAAGCATCTCGGCGGGGTCGGAGGCGTGTCCGGCGGGAAGATCGCCGTCCTCCGCAACGTCTCCGAGCGGGAGATAGTCGCGGAGTGGGAGCTGCTTTATCCGGGAGGCGGCGCGCTCGACCGAGATCATCCGGTTCCGCACGCACCTCTGCGCGAAGGCGGAAAAGCCGCCGCGCGCCGGATCAAACTCGCGTATCGCGCTGACGAGCCCGAGCATCCCCTCCTGGATGAGGTCCTCCTGGTCGCCGCCGGCGAGGTAGTATGACCGCGCGGCTGCGCGGACTATGTAGAAATAGCGTTCGGCGAGGACGTTTTCCGCGTCGCGGTTCCCTTCACGGGCGAGACGGCAGAGCTCCTCGTCGCCAAGCGAGGTCAAATTTCCATATTTCAACATTTAACACCACAAGTAATTATATGATAAAATCATAAAAAGTCAAGAGCATTTTCAAAGATTTTGTGAAATTATTCAAAATTTCACGTTTTCCGTCCGAAGGACGCCGCGCGTTTCCGCGCATTTCCGCAAAACCGTTGTTTTTTTCGCGGGCTTGTGCTATACTAACTGTGTGTATACCGCGCGTGTGCGCGGAAAATTCCGACGAAAGGGGAAAAGCGTTATGCTTCACATTACAAAGGACAATTTTCAGGCAGAGGTAGTAGAGAGCGACCGTCCCGTAGTCGTCGACTTCTGGGCGGAGTGGTGCGGCCCGTGCAAGATGGCGGCGCCGATATTCGAGTCGCTCGCGGAAAAGCACGGCGACAAGATAAAGTTTGCCAAGCTCAACATCGACGAGCAGGGCGAGCTCGCGGTGATGAACCGCGTCATGAGCATCCCGACCTTCATCGTCTTCGACGGCGGCAAGGCGGTCGACAGGATGATCGGCCTCAGCTCGGAGGAGGAGCTTGAGGAATTCATAACGGCGCGGCGCTGAAGCCGCGTCCTCGGGGACTGCGGGGGAGAGATATGGACATAAACAAAAAGCTTCGCCGGGCGCTTATCGGCGGGTTCAACAGCGGAGACGTCGTCGCCTACATAGATATGCTCACCGAGCAGCACCGCCGGGAGACGGCGGAGCTCCGGCGCGAGCTCGACCGCGTCACGGGCGAGCGGGACGCCGCCCTGCGCGACGGAGGCGACGCCGCAGGCGTCCGACGCTCGCTCGAGGAGGCGGAGGCGTCGCTTGCGGAGAAGTCCTCCGAGCTCGAGCGCGCCGCCTCCGAGCGGGACGCGCTCCGCGGCGAGCTTGAGGGCGTGCGCGCGAAGCTTGAGCGCTACGAGTCGGCCGACACCGCGCTTGAGGAAAAGCTCGCGGAGCTGGAGCGCGTCAAGGCGCGCGTTACCGACATCGAGCTCGAGGCGCACGAGCGAGCCCGCGTGATAGAGAAGAACGCGGCGGAGCGCGCCGAGTCCGTCCGGCGCGAGAGCGAGGAGCTGCTGCGCGACGCGTGCCGCAGGTACGGCGCGGCGCGCTCGTCCGCCGCCGGAGCTATAGGGGACGGCCTCGCCGCCGTCGACCGTCTGCGCGGCGGGCTGGAGGAACTCCTTCGCGGCCTCGACGGCATAGGCGAAAAGCTCGGCGAAATAGACCCCGGAAAGCCCGCGAGCGAGGACGACGGCGAGTGAAGCTCCCCGCAGGTCGTCATAACCGACAAAAGCCTTTTTCGGGATGGCTGATTTTCGGAAGGGCTTTTGTGCAGTCTGACAAAATGCGACCCGTAACCTGCCCCGCGCGGATGCGCGGGGCGCAGTTTTCCCCAAACAATCGCATTTATTTCGGAACGTCGCGATTTTGCTGACTAAGTGTTAAAAAAGTGTGAAAGTTTTCGACTTCAAGTTTGTGGAAACGCACAGAAATTAAAACGTATGTTCGAGAAAATTCGGCGATATTACCTGTAACGGCGATGAAAATTTGTTAAAAATTTTTTAACAAACCCCTTGCGCGAATCGAAAAACTGCTATATAATACAGAGGTCAGACGGACAGGATTATCCTGCCCAAAAAATATTGTAGGAGGTCTACACGCAATGAAGAAGTTTATTGCCCTTCTTCTCGCTCTGCTGATGATGGCGGGCCTGCTGGCCGGCTGCGGCGGCGGCGGCGAGGAGACAACTTCGCAAGAGCCTTCCGGGACGACGAGCACCGAGCCCACCAACGCCCCGACCTATGAGGCTCCGACGGAGAGCGTAGAGCCGACCGAGATCGAGCTGCCGCTCGTTGACGACATCCATACTTTCGAGTTTTGGATTCAGAACGGCTACTCCTTCGAGGACTTCTCGACCTACGCTGACAACCTGTTCTTCCAGTGGATGGAAGATCAGACCAACGTCCATATCGAATGGAATCACCCCGCTTCCGGTTCCGAGACCGAGGCATTCCAGACGATGATCCTGTCCAATGAGCTTCCTGACTTCATCCAGTCGGTCAAGAACTACTACACCGGCGGTGTTGACAAGATGATCTCGGACGGATACCTCCAGCCCCTCAACGATTACATGGATCTTATGCCCAACTACAAGGCTAAGCTCTATCGCGATGAGGAGACCTTCATTCAGGGCGTTTCCGATGAAGGTAACATTTGGGCCATCCATCACATAGTCGACGTTCCGCAGGGCGCATGGTTCGGCTTCGGCGTCCGTCAGGACTGGCTTGACGACCTCGGCATAGACATCAGCACCGCCGAGACTATCGATGGCCTTGAGCAGATACTTACCGCCTTCAAGGACAAGACCTATGAGGGCTGCGGCCCGCTGTGGCTCTCCGGCGGCGGATTCAGCCCGTCTGCTGCTCTTAACGGCTCCTACGGCGTTGCGAGCACCATGTGGATGAACAGCGGTATCATCAACAAGAACGGTACCGCCGTTTACAGCCCGCTCGAGACCGGCTACCGTGACTACATCGCAAAGATAGCCGACTGGTATGCCAAGGGCCTCGTCAACAAGGAGTATGTTGCCACCAACTCGTGGTCGACTCCTGAGGACCGTTGGGTCAACAGCCAGTGCGGCGTTGGCGACTTTATCTACACCGGCGACAAGCTCCTTGCGGCTTCCGCTGCTATAAGCGAGCTCCAGCCCTCGCCCGACTTCAAGCTCAGCGCTATAGCCAGCCCGAAGCTCGACGCGAGCATGGATTGGTCGGACATCCATCTCCGCAACAACCAGGACAAGATCCGTTCCGGTAACTCCATGGGCATCACCACTCAGTGCAACGACCTTGAGCTTGCTTGCGCTTATTGGAACTATGCTTGGAGCGAGGAAGGCATTGAAGCGTCCAACTGGGGTCCGAAGGAAGGACCCGAGGGCGACACCAGCGCTACCTACTACGTCGACCCGACCGATGCCAACGGCGACGGTCACGTCGAGTGCTATCAGCCTTGGCTGATGGAGAAGTACAACAACGTCACCAACGTTCAGGTCAAGGTCGCCTGCCACAACATGTCGACTTACTCGATCTGGAGCCGTGAATGGTGCACGCTTGAGCCGTACCAGATAGAGTACTGCAACATCTGGGATCAGGTCGCTGCCGACTACGTCTGGCCCGAGGGCGTTACCCTCACCACCGACGAAGGCACTCGTGCTTCGACCATCATGAACAACTGCAACACCATCGCTAACGAATGGGCTGCTGCGGTTATCACCGGCGAGCAGAGCATTGACACTTGGGAGGCTATGACCGAGCAGCTGAAGACCAACCAGATAGATGAGGCTGTTGCCTGCTATCAGGCCGCTCTTACCCGTTACAACGATCGTATCCAGTACATGGGCCAGTAATTCTGTAACAACAGATAACTGAGTTCAGCGGTACTAAGGTATTGCGATAGTTCGGAGCCCCGCCTTTTACAAAAAAGGCGGGGCTCACCACATCAAACCCGGGACGGCTTTTGCCGTCTCGGGTTTGATGTTCGCGGCGAATCGCGATTGGCGGCATTTTTCCGGTGTTACGGCGCGGAACAAATCACTGACAAAAAATTCCTGAAACAAATCGGAAGTTTGTGGAAATTGTTTAAAGAAAAGTATTGCATTTGCCGAAAATGTGCTATATAATACAATAGCTCAAAAAGACAGGAGATCCTGCCAAAAATTTTTTAGGAGGTATTCACGCAATGAAGAAGTTTATTGCCCTTCTTCTCGCTCTGCTGATGATGGCGGGTCTGCTCGCCGGATGCGGCGGCGGCGAGGAGACACCCTCCACCGAGCCCTCGAGCGAGGGGACGACGAGCACCGAGCCCACCACCGCCCCGAGCTATGAAGGCCCTGTGGAGAGCACCGAGCCGGCAGAGATAGAGCTGCCGCTCGTGGACGACATCCACGATTTCGAGTACTGGATAGAGAATCCTTATTCCTTTGAGGACTTCTCGACCTATGGCGACAACCTGTTCTTCCAGTGGATGGAGGATCAGACCAACGTCCACATAGTCTGGAACCACCCCGCTTCCGGTTCGGTTCAGGAGGCTTTCCAGACCATGATACTCTCCAACGAGCTGCCCGACTTCATTCAGGGCGTCAAGGGCTACTACACCGGCGGCGTCGATAAGATGGTCTCGGACGGTTATCTCCAGCCGCTCAACGACTACATGGATATCATGCCTCACTACAAGGCCAAGCTCTATGAGGACGAGACGACCTTCATCCAGTGCGTCTCCGACGAAGGCAACATCTGGGGCATCCATCAGATATGCGACCGTCCGCAGGGCGCATGGTTCGGCTTCGGCGTCCGTCAGGACTGGCTTGACGACCTCGGCATAGACATCAGCACCGCCGAGACTATAGACGGCCTCGAGTCGATACTTACCGCGTTCAAGGACAAGACCTATGAGAACTGCGGCCCGCTGTGGCTCTCGAACGGCGCGTTCAGCCCGTCCTGCGCGCTGAACGGCTCCTACAACGTCGCCTCGGTCACATGGTCGAACAACGGCATCATCAACAAGGACGGCACCGCCGTTTACAGCCCGCTTGAAACCGGATTCAAGGACTACGTCGCGAAGATAGCCGACTGGTACGCCAAGGGTCTCGTCAACACCGAGTATGTTGCTACCGGCTCCTGGTCGACTCCCGATGACCGCTGGGTCAACGGTCAGTGCGGCGTGGGCGACTTCGTCTACACCAACGACAAGATGCTCGCCGCTTCCGCCGCTCTGAGCGAGCTCCAGCCCGATCCGGACTTCGCGCTCAGCGCAATCACCACCCCGAAGGTTGACGCGAGCATGGACTGGAGCGACATCCATCTCCGCAACCGTCAGGACAAGGTCTTCTCGGTCAACTCCATGGGCATCTCCACGCAGTGCAACGATCTCGAGCTTGCCTGCAAGTATTGGGACTATGCCTTCACCGAGGAAGGCATTGAGGCAGCGAACTGGGGTCCGTATGAGGGACCCGAGGGCGACACCAGCGCTACCTACTTCGTTGACCCGACCGACGCTAACGGCGACGGACATCAGGAGTGCTATCAGCCCGCTCTGATGGAGAAGTACGGCAACAACGTCACCAACGTTCAGGTCAAGGTCTCGAGCTTCCTCACCCCGGGCTACCGTATATGGAGCCGCGAGTGGTGCACGCTTGAGAAGTACCAGATCGAGTACTGCAACACTTGGGACAAGGTCGGCATCGAGTATGTCTGGCCGGACGGCGTTACCCTTACCGCTCAGGAAGGCAACGACGCTTCGGTCATCCTTGCAAACTGCAACACCATCGTCAACGAATGGATAGCCGCCGTCGTCACCGGCGAGCAGAGCGTTGACACTTGGGAGGCAATGTGCCAGCAGCTCGAGGACAACAAGATCGATGAGGCCGTCAGCTACTATCAGGCAGCTCTCAGCCGTTACAACGACCGTATCCAGTACATGGACGAGTAAGATATTTCGCGGAAAATCGCGGGGGGCAGACTTTGTCTGCCCCCTTTCTATTCGGCGAAAATACTTGAAAAAAACTTTCGGGCGGTGTATAATATATCTGTACGAAATTCTACGCGAAAGGATGCGTATCCCAAATGGCAGTTATCACCAAAGACACCGTTATCGGCGACCTGCTGAAGATCGACATACAGCTCGCGAGGTTCCTCATGCAGATAGGCATGCATTGCATCGGCTGCCCGGCCTCCGCCGGAGAGACCGTCGAGGAGGCATGCCAGGTCCACGGCGTTGACGCCGATGAGCTCGTCGAGCAGATGAACAACTACCTCGAGGCCGCTCAGTACGAGCAGTAAGCCGCAGGAGCCAAAGAGAGGGAACAGCCACGCCCGCACGAGCGCGGCTGTTTTTGTAGGGAATGATTTGCAGGGAATGAGAGGTGAGAGAATGCGGCTGTTCAGGCTTGACCCGCGCCTCTCCGCCGTGGCGGAGAAGATACCCGATGGGTGCCGCGTCTGGGACG
>CANPWY010000078.1 GCA_947585215.1 uncultured Clostridia bacterium | reverse complement strand
GACGTCCGTGGCGCACGAGCTGATTAAAAGTAGGCATGATTTTCCTCCTTTCCGGAATGATTATATTCTTAACGGGACGATTTTCATTTATCCCGCGAAGAAACGATTTTACTTCAGAACGGCCGCCGCCGCCGCGCCGACGCTTATACCGCAGCTCTCTCCGAGCTCCTGCATGGACGTGACGAGCTTTACCGGGACCTTCTTCTCGCCGCACAGCGCCGTGAGCTCCTCACGTATCGCCGCCGATGCGTCCCGCGCGACGAAGACCTTCGCCGCCGTTCCTTCCTTCACTGCGCGCCGGGTTTGCTTCAGCCCGACGACCTTTCTGTCGGTGTTCAGTTCATCTATCATCGTATTCCTCCGACAACGCACAACATCGTATTTTAGCACCAAATTCCGCCAAAGTCAATACTTCAGCCTGACCAAAATACGCTTTTCTGCGTATCTCCGCCACGTGAAACTGCACGAAAAACGTGCGGTTCAGTATGGTGCGAGTCCCTTTGCGGGCGGCGGATGCCGCCCGCAAAGGGATGCTTTGTCCGTGCGTTGTCTGTGTCTTACTGCCGGACGGAGGCTCTTACTCCTCCACCGCCGGCTGGATGATGGGCTCCACGCTCGCCTCGCCGTGGCTTGCGGCAAACGACTCCGCAAACTCCTTAAAGTCCGGGCGGACCGGCTCGTCGACCTCCATATCGAAATCGCGGTAGGTCTCCATGCCGGAGCCGGCGGGTATGAGCTTGCCGATGATGACGTTCTCCTTCAGGCCGACGAGGTGGTCGACCTTGCCCTTTATCGCCGCGTCGGTGAGTACGCGCGTCGTCTCCTGGAAGGAGGCGGCGGAGAGGAAGCTCTCAGTGGAAAGCGAAGCCTTCGTTATGCCCATGAGCGTCGGGGACGCAACAGCGGGGACGAACTCCTCGCCGCGGCCCTCCGCCTCGGCCTTCTCGCGGGCGGCGGCGTTTATCTCCTCGAACTCAAGCGAGTCCACAAGCGAGCCGACGAGCAGGTCGGTGTCTCCTGCGTCCTCCACTCTGACCTTGCGCATCATCTGCCGGACGATTATCTCGATGTGGCGGTCGTTTATGCCGATGCCCTGCTGACGGTAGACCTTCTGGACCTCGCGGATGAGGTAGTTGTGCACCGCCGGCACGCCCTGTATGCGGAGGATGTCGTGTGGGTTGAGCGAGCCCTCGGTGAGCTCGTCGCCCTGACGCACAACGTCGCCGTCGCGGACCTTCATTATCGAGCCGAACGGGATGGTCATGTGGGTGACGTCGTTCTCGTCCTCCGGGTTCGTTATCGAGATGCCGCGCTGTCCGGCGCGGCGGATCTCTTCGCGCTTGACTACGCCGCTCGCCTCCGCCATGATGGCGAGACGCTTCGGCCGGCGCGCCTCGAAAAGCTCCGCGACACGCGGAAGACCCTGAGTGATGTCGTCTCCCGCGACGCCGCCGGTGTGGAAGGTACGCATGGTGAGCTGGGTGCCGGGCTCGCCTATCGACTGTGCGGCGATTATGCCGACCGCGTCGCCGACGTTGGACGGCGTGTTGTAGGCGAGGTTGGAGCCGTAGCACTTCGCGCAGACGCCGTGGCGTGCGCGGCAGGTGAGGACCGAGCGTATCTTCGCCTCTTTGACTCCCGCGGCGACGACGCGGTCGATATCTTCGTTCGTTATCATGTGGTCGGTCGGGACGAGCACCTCGCCCGTCTCGGGATGGACTATCGGTTCGGCGAGGTAGCGTCCGCGCAGGCGGTCGCCGAAGCTCTCTATGACGGCGTCGGACGAGTCGGTTATCTCGCGGACGACGACGCCGTCCTCCGTTCCGCAGTCGACCTCGCGGATGATGACGTCCTGCGAGACATCGACGAGGCGGCGGGTGAGGTAGCCCGAGTCGGCGGTACGGAGCGCGGTGTCCGCGCCGCCCTTACGCGCCGAGCGCGAGCTGACGAAGTATTCGAGCACCGACAGTCCCTCGCGGAAGTTCGCGCGAATCGGTATCTCTATCGTGCGTCCCATGGTGTCCGCCATCAGTCCGCGCATGCCTGCGAGCTGACGTATCTGGCTCATGCTGCCGCGCGCGCCCGAGTTTGCCATCATGTATATCGGGTTCATCTCGTCGAGGGTGTCCTGAAGCGCCTTCGTGACGTCGTTTGTCGTGCGCTCCCACTCCTCTATGACAAGGCGGCGGCGTTCCTCGTTGGTGATGAGGCCGGTCTCGTACTCGCCCTCGATCTCGGTGACCTTCTTTTCGGTCTCGCCGATGATCTCCCACTTCTCCTTCGGGACGACCATGTCGCTTATCGAAATGGTTATCGCCGCGCGGGTGCTGTACTTGTAGCCGAGCGACTTCACATCGTCAAGCATGATGGAGCCCTTGGCGAAGCCGTGCTTTGCGATGCATCGGTCGATTATCTGGCCGAGCTCGCGGCTGCGGACGAGGAAGGATACCTCGAGGTCGCAGATCTTGTCCGGGTCGGAGCGGTCAACGAAGCCGAGGTCCTGCGGTATGACCTCGTTGAAGATGAGGCGGCCGACGGTCGCGTCTATCGTGCGGGTGTACTCCACGCCGTCGACCTCGAGCGTGCGGCGGACGCGTATCGGCGCGTGGATGTTCACGACGCCCTTGTCGTAGGCCATGATGGCCTCGTCCATATTCTCGAATATCTTGCCCGAGCCCTTCTCGCCGGGGCGCTCGAGGGTAAGATAGTAGGAGCCGAGGACCATGTCCTGAGTCGGAACGGTGACCGGCTTGCCGTCCTGCGGGCGGAGGAGGTTGTTTGCCGAGAGCATGAGGAAGCGCGCCTCGGCCTGCGCCTCTGCGGAGAGCGGGACGTGGACCGCCATCTGGTCGCCGTCGAAGTCGGCGTTGAAGGCGGTGCAGACGAGCGGGTGGAGCTTTATCGCGCGTCCCTCGACAAGCACGGGCTCGAACGCCTGGATGCCGAGGCGGTGAAGCGTCGGCGCGCGGTTCAGCATGACCGGGTGCTCCTTGATTATCTCCTCGAGCGCGTCCCAGACCTCGTTGCGGGTGCGCTCGACCATCTTCTTTGCGCTCTTGATGTTGTTCGCGACGCCGTCCTCGACGAGCTTCTTCATGATGAACGGCTTGAAGAGCTCGACCGCCATCTCCTTGGGCAGGCCGCACTGGTATATCTTGAGCTCCGGGCCGACGACTATGACCGAACGGCCGGAGTAGTCGACGCGCTTGCCGAGGAGGTTCTGGCGGAAGCGTCCCTGTTTGCCCTTGAGGAGGTCGGAAAGCGACTTCAGGGCGCGGTTGTTCGGTCCCGTGACCGAGCGCCCGCGGCGTCCGTTGTCTATAAGGCTGTCGACCGCCTCCTGGAGCATACGCTTCTCGTTGCGGACGATTATCTCCGGCGCCTCGAGCTGTAGGAGCCTCTTGAGGCGGTTGTTGCGGTTTATGACGCGGCGGTAGAGGTCGTTTAAGTCGCTCGTGGCGAAGCGTCCGCCGTCGAGCTGGACCATTGGGCGAAGGTCGGGCGGTATGACTGGCAGTACGTCGAGGATCATCCACTCGGGCTTGTTGCCGCTCTGGCGGAAGCTCTCGGCGCACTCGAGGCGCTTGATTATGCGCATTTTCTTCTGGCCGGAGGAGGACGCAAGCTCCTCGCGGAGGTCATGGCAGAGCTGCTCGACGTCTATCTCCTGGAGCAGTTCCTTTATCGCCTCTGCGCCCATGCCGGCGCGGAAGTCGTTCTCGTAGCGCTCGTACATATCCTGATACTCCTTGTCCGAGAGTATCTGGTTCTTGACGAGCGGCGTGTCGCCCGGGTCTATGACTATATAGCTTGCGAAATACAGCACCTTCTCGAGCAGGCGGGGGCTGATGTCGAGCATCAGGCCGAGGCGGCTCGGCGTGCCGCGGAAGTACCATATATGGCTCACCGGCGCGGCGAGCTCGATGTGACCCATCCTCTCGCGGCGGACCTTCGCGCGCGTGACCTCAACGCCGCAGCGCTCGCAGATCTTGCCCTTGTAGCGGACCTTCTTGTACTTTCCGCAGTGGCACTCCCAGTCCTTCATCGGCCCGAAGATGCGCTCGCAGAACAGTCCGTCGCGCTCGGGCTTGAGGGTGCGGTAGTTTATCGTCTCGGGCTTCTTGACCTCTCCGTGCGACCAGACGTCGCGTATGAGTTCGGGCGAGGCAAGACCGATCTTTATTGCTTCAAAGGTATCGTTGCTCATCTACTTCTCCTTCCCCACTCAAAGGTCAAATATATCGTCGTCGGAGGGCTCCATGGAGTCGAGGTCGTCCCCGAACTCCTCGTCCTCACTGTCTTCGTCGCTCAAGTCCTCGTCGTCGGTGTCGAACTGGGCGAGGTCGTCGTCGAACTCCTCTCCCGCCTCGCGCAGACGGAAGCCGGCGGACTCGAACTCATCGTCGCCCGAGCGGTAGTCACTGCGCTCGACCGCGCCGAAGCTGGTGTCCTCATCGTCCTCCTTGAGCTCTATCTCGTTCCCGTCGCGGTCGAGCACGCGGACGTCGAGACCGAGGGACTGCAGCTCGCGCAGCAGCACCTTGAACGCCTCCGGCACGCCCGGCTCGGGGATGTTGTGACCCTTGACTATCGCCTCGTAGGTCTTAACGCGGCCTACAACGTCGTCCGACTTGACGGTGAGCACCTCGCGCAGTGTGTACGCCGCGCCGTAAGCCTCGAGCGCCCACATTTCCATCTCGCCGAAGCGCTGTCCGCCGAACTGCGCCTTGCCGCCGAGCGGCTGCTGGGTGACAAGCGAGTACGGACCGGTGGAACGCGCGTGTATCTTGTCGTCAACGAGGTGGTGCAGTTTGAGGTAGTACGCATAGCCGACGGTGACCGGGCTGTCGAACCTCTCGCCCGTGCGTCCGTCGTAGAGGACGCTCTTGCCGTCCGGCTCGATGCCCGCGAGCTCGAGCGTCTCCTCGATGTCCTTCTCGTCCGCGCCGTCGAAGACCGGCGTCGCGACCTTCCAGCCGAGCTTCTGCGCGGCGCGCCCGAGGTGTATCTCGAGCACCTGTCCTATATTCATTCGGCTCGGGACGCCGAGCGGGTTAAGCACTATATCGAGCGGGGTGCCGTCCGGCAGGAACGGCATGTCCTCGCGCGGAAGTATGCGGCTGATGACGCCCTTGTTGCCGTGGCGGCCGGCCATCTTGTCGCCGACCGAGATCTTGCGCTTCTGGGCGATATAACAGCGCACGACCATATTGACGCCGGGGTTCATCTCGTCGCCCGCGTCACGGCTGAACACCTTGACGTCGACGATGATGCCGCTCTCGCCGTGCGGAACGCGGAGGCTGGTGTCACGTACCTCGCGCGCCTTCTCGCCGAATATGGCGCGGAGCAGCCGTTCCTCGGCGGTGAGCTCGGTCTCGCCCTTCGGCGTGACCTTGCCGACGAGTATATCGCCCGGGCGGACCTCCGCGCCGATGCGGATTATGCCGCGGTCGTCGAGGTCCTTGAGCGAGTCGTCGCCGACGTTCGGGATGTCGCGCGTAATCTCCTCCGGGCCGAGCTTGGTGTCGCGCGACTCTATCTCGTGCTCCTCGATGTGTATGGAGGTGAACACGTCGTCGGTGACCATTCTCTCGGAGAGGAGTATGGCGTCCTCGTAGTTGTAGCCTTCCCAGGTCATGAAGCCGACGAGGACGTTCCGTCCGAGCGCGACCTCGCCCTCGACGGTAGAGGGGCCGTCCGCAAGGACGTCGCCCTTGTGGACCTCGTCGCCCACAGACACGACCGGCCGCTGGTTGACACAGGTGCCCTGGTTGGAGCGGAGAAACTTTATGAGCCTGTAGGTGACCTGTCCCCTGCCGGTGTACTCGACGGTTATCCTGTCGGCCGAGACCGAGCGGACAAAGCCGTCGCCTTCGGCGAGAATGCAGACGCCGCTGTCGACCGCCGCCTTGTACTCGATGCCGGTGGCGACTATCGGCGCCTCCGGCTTGAGGAGCGGGACGGCCTGCTTCTGCATGTTCGAGCCCATCGCGGCGCGGGTCGCGTCGTCGTTCTCGAGGAAGGGTATCATCGCGGTCGCGACCGAGACCATCATCTTCGGCGAGACGTCAACGTAGTCGACCCTGCCCGGCTCGACCTCGATTATCTCGTTGCGATGGCGGCAGGTGACGCGGTCGCTCTTGAAGTTTCCGCTCTCGTCGAGCTGGTTTGCTTCCGCGACGATGTAGTCGTCCTCGGTGTCGGCGGTCATGTAGGTGACCTCGTCCGTTACCTTGCCGGTCTCGTGGTCGACGCGGCGGTACGGCGCCTCGATGAAGCCGTACTCGTTTATCCTCGCGAATATCGAGAGGTAGTTGATAAGGCCGACGTTCGGGCCTTCGGGGGTCTCTATCGGGCACATGCGGCCGTAGTGGCTGTAGTGGACGTCGCGCACCTCAAATGTCGCGCGGTCCTTGGAGAGACCGCCCGGGCCGAGTGCGGAGATACGGCGCTTGTGCGTCAGCTCCGCGAGCGGGTTGTTCTGATCCATGAACTGCGAGAGCGGCGAGGAGCCGAAGAACTCCTTGACCGCCGCCGTCACCGGCCGGATGTTGACAAGCGACTGCGCTGTGACCTCGCTCGCGTCCTGAATGGTCATACGCTCGCGGATGGTGCGCTCCATGCGCGAGAAGCCTATGCGTATCTGGTTCTGGAGCAGCTCACCCACCGAGCGGAGGCGGCGGTTGCCGAGATGATCGATATCGTCCACCGAGCCGACTCCGTAGTGCAGGTCGAGCATATAATTTATAGAGGCGAGTATGTCCTCGCGGGTGATGTGGCGCGGCATGAGCTCGTCACGGGAGGCGTCTATCGCCTCCTTGAGAGCTTCGCCGGAGAACTGCTCCATCAGCTCGCTCAGAACCGGCAGGGAGACCTTCTCGTGTATGCCTATTTCCTCCGGGTCAAAGTCCACAAAGGCACCGAGCTCCACCATGCGGTTGGTAAAGACTTTTATCTCTATCGGCTGCTGGTTGTGGTGGATGCTCTCGACCTCTATCCACACCTCGGTCACGCCGCGGCGCTCGAGCGCTTCAGCGTCAGCGCGGCTGAGACGCTTTCCGTCGTCAAATATGACCTCGCCCGTGAGCGGGTCGGCGACGGGACGGGTGAGCTTGCGGCCGGCGATGCGGCTCGCGAGCGACAGCTTCTTGTTGAACTTGTAGCGTCCGACGTTCGAGAGGTCGTAGCGCCGCGAGTCAAAGAACAGGTTGTTTATCAGCGTGCGTGCCGACTCGGTCGTGGGCGGCTCGCCGGGGCGCAGACGGCGGTAGATCTCGATGAGCGACTCGTCCACATTCGAGGAGGGATCGCGGTCGAGGGTGGTGAGGAGCACGCGGTCCTCGCCGAAGAGCTCCTTTATCTCCGCGTTCGTCTCAACGCCTATCGCGCGGATGAATGCGGTTATCGGCAGTTTGCGGTTCTTGTCTATGCGGACATAGAACACGCCCGCGGGGTCGGTCTCATACTCGAGCCACGCGCCACGGTATGGTATGACGGTGCTCGCGTAGAGCAGCGGGTCGCTCTTCTCGTCTATGACGTTGAAGTAGACGCCAGGCGAGCGGACTATCTGCGAGATGATGACGCGCTCCGCGCCGTTTATTACAAACGTGCCGGAATCGGTCATGAGCGGGAAGTCGCCCATGAATATCTCGCTCTCCTTGATGTCCTCGGTCTCCTTGTTACGAAGACGCACCTTCACCTTGAGGGGCGCGGCAAAGGTCGCGTCGCGGTCCTTGCACTCCTCGACGGTGTATTTCGGAGTGTCCTCAAGGGTGTAGCCGACAAAGCTGAGCTCCAGGTTGCCGCTGTAGTCGGTTATCGTGCCCACGTCGCGGAAGACCTCCTTCAGGCCCACGTCGAGGAACCACTGATAGCTCTTCTTCTGAACCTCTATGAGGTTCGGCATATCAATGAGGTCTCCGAGTCGCGCGTAGCTCTTTCGGACGGTGCGGCCGAAGCGCACTTCCTTGAGTCGGCTCTCAACATCCGGCATTTGATCAACTCCATTTCTGTAGTACTCGGGCGTTCATCTGCATGAAACACCCGGAAGGGTTGAAACTTTCGCTCGACACTCCCTTGTAACCGACATCTGCACGTGATATAATGTCATGTGTAAAAAGGTGAGTGTTGTCCATAATATCAATGGTGCAATATAGAAGTATAGCATAGAGAACCTGTTTTGTCAACAGGTT
>CANPWY010000077.1 GCA_947585215.1 uncultured Clostridia bacterium | reverse complement strand
CTTCGGCAACATCACCCGCGCGAACCGGCGCGGAGCGGCGCTTTGCGCCGTTTGGGAGCCCTTCCGATTGAAATGCTCGGCGGAAATGAATTCCGCCTGCGCGATGTTGCCTTCGGCAACATCACCCGCGCGAACCGGCGCGGAGCGGCGCTTTGCGCCGTTTGGGAGCCCTTCCGATTGAAATGCTTCCCAAAAGCGGCGTTTTACGCCGCTTTTGGGGCCCCTTTGGATTTGACATGCTCGGGGCGAGTGAATCGCCCCTGCGCGAAGTTGTCGGCAGAGCCGCCAACTTCCACCGCGCAACAGGCGCGGACGGTGTAGGCAAGCCTTTCAGAGTCTCGCGCCGAGATTCTCGCCGTAAATTATTACTCCGTCACCAGTGAATCGTCACGGTCTATCCAGTCACGCTCGACGTCGACCGTGGAGTAGTGCTCGTCGTCCTCGCGGATGTAGACGTTCTTTATCCCCGCGTTGATGATGAGGCGGCGGCACATCGAACAGCTCGTGCGGTTCGCGAGGACTTCGTTCGTCTTGGCGTCCCGCGCCGCGAGGTAGAGCGATGCTCCGAGCATCTCGCGCCGTCCCGCGCTGATGATGGCGTTCGCCTCGGCGTGGACAGACCGGCAGAGCTCGTAGCGCTCCCCGGAGGGTATCCCGCGCGCCTCACGGAGGCAGAAGCCTATGTCCGAGCAGTTCTTCCGTCCGCGCGGCGCACCGTTGTAGCCGGTGGACACTATCTCATCGTTCTGCACTATCACCGCGCCGTAGCGTATGCGGAGGCAGGTGGAGCGCTCGCAGACCGAGTCCGCGATGTCGAGGTAGTAGTTTATCTTGTCCCTTCTCATCGGCATCACCCGCCGATGATTATGATCGTCGCGTTCATGACGCCGTCGACAAGCTCGTAGTAGATGTTCACGCGGGTCTCCGGCTCGAGGTTGCCAAACGACGAGCTCGAGCCCGTGCCGGTGAGCACGGTCGTGTCGTAGTCGACGTACACGCGCTCCTGCGCGCCGGTGTCCGTGCGCTCGACGAGGAGCTCGCGCGTCGTGGAGTTGACGACGAGTATCCTGCCGCTGAAGCTGCCCTGAATGCTCTCCGCCGCGCTCACCTCTATCGCCACTATCTCGCCCGCGCTGAGCGTCAGAGCCGCGTGCATGCCCTGTATCGTGGTTATCGCGACCTCCTTGCCGTCGCGGACTATCTCCGCCGTCGGTGCGAGAGGATATGTGGCGGTCGTGCCCGCGTCGTCCTTAACGGTGACGCTCGTGCCCGCGCTCGTGATGGATATGCCCTCTATCGTACCGGAGAGGTTGCTCTCCAACGGGTCTACCTCGATGAGGGTGACGCGCCAGTACTCTGTGGTGACAGTGAGCTTGTCGCCCACGCGGAGGCGGTCGACGTAGGTGACGCGCTTGTTCCGCTCGATGCGCGGCGCCTTGTCCGCTTCGAAGGAGATGGTGCCCTTCTCACCGCCGGTATAGGTGACGGACATCGTCACCGTCTTGCCGTAGGTTATCTCGTCCAGGACGCAGTCGCGCACACTGCCGGCGTCGTAAGCGTCAATGGCGTCGACCGTTATGACCGAGGCCACGGCCGAGGTCGTACGCCGCATGGTGACAAACATTCCTTCCTTGATGTCCGTGAGGCGCGCACGGGTGCCGTTCACGGTCACGACCGGCGCGTCCGCTATGCGGCAGCTCGTCGTGCCGCCGCGCGGCACGTTCTCTATCGTGACGGTCATCGTCGTGGTGCCGCTCACGCGGACGAATCCGCCGCGCACATATTCGGCGCTCATGTCCGGCTCTATCGAAATGACCTCGCTTGTGGCGTTATCCACGCGGATGTCACAGCGGCGGTCGATATATGTGCCGCCGAAGGCCGTGGCGCCGTTCGGCAGGATGTACTCGACGTTTTCCGCGAGCTTCAGCGTGGAGGGCTTGCCGGAGGGCGTCTCGACGTCGATGGTGCCCTCGGTCCTGTCTATTCCGGTGAGGAACACGCTCTCGTAGCGGCTGCCGCCCTCGAAGGAGACGACGGCGAGCCTTCCGAGCGGGTCGACTATCGCCGTGACCGAGGTGTAGTTCGAATCGCTGTCGTACACCTCCGCGCCGCCGGTCACGCCGCCCGCGGCATAGACCGTCGCGCTGTCCGCCGTGCACTCATAGGTACGCGTGCCGGTGTTTATCTTTACCGTTCCGGTCTTGGCGTCAAAGCTCACGAGCGTGCCGGTGTAGCGCTGTATGCGTCCCGTCTCCACCCGGACGGCGAACACCGCGCCGTTTCTCGAGCACACGCGGACGAAGCTTCCGACGGTGAGAGCCGTGCCGTCCGCGATGCGGTTGTTTCTGTAGACCGACGTTCCGGCCGGGAGAGTTATTCCGACACTGCCGCCGGTGAGGTTATCTATTGTAAGGATGCCGTTTGTATAGCTTTGGACGGTCCCCACCTGCACGTCGTAGTCCTCGTAGCCGGGGAGCTCGAGCAGGAGCGCGTTTTCGTCCATGTAGTCGACCGCGCGGCTGAACATCGTCGCCGAGTCCTCGCGCTTTATGCTGTTCTTCGGGTTGAAATTCCCCTTGTCGTCTCCCAGAATGACGCCGATATTGCTGAGCGCCGAGACGTAGGGGCGGTACTCGTTTGCTATGCTCGCCGCGTCCCCGAACGCGAACACGAGCGTCCCGGTCGGGACCTCGAGCCCGAGCGCGCGGACGAGGTACTTCGAGAACTCCTCGCGGGTGAGCGCGCCGTTCATCTTTCTGCCGAGGCTGAGTTCCCTCAGCTCGTCCGGCGTAGCTATGCCCGCGGCGGCGGCTACGGCGAAGTCCTCCTGGAACCAGGCGGGCGCGCCGCCCGTCGCGGCGTACACCCGCGTCTCGTAGTCCTTTGCGGCGGCGGCCGAGGCCGTCTCGTCAAAGCCGCACATGCGGACGCAGAGCGCTATCGCCTGAGACGTGGTAAGCAGTTCCTGCGGGCGGAAGGTCCCGTCCTCGTAGCCCTGATACAGCCCGCGCTCGGTCATGGCGTTTATGTAGCTCTCGCTCCACCGCCCCGCAACATCGGGAAATGCCGTCGCGGCGGACGCCGCCGGGACAAGCCCGACAGCCATGATGAGCGCCAGCACGAGTGCGACAGTTCTCTTTTTCATGATCATACCTCCTGTACGGTTCCTACTACAAATTATAGCGGCAACGGAGAAATTTTTCAACAATATATCGTATAAAATTTCTATTTGTCGAAGCTCACCCTGTCCTCCCCCGCGACGACGCAGACGTATGTGCGCCCGGTGCGGAGCGTGAGCGGCTCGCCGTCCGCGTCCTCGAACTCGAAGGGCTCGTTCCACGCGCCCTTCGACCAGCTTATCTTCTCCCGCGCGCCGCCGGCAAGGAGCAGTCCGCCGCCCGAGCCGTTCTCGAGCTTCACGGTCATGCGTCCCGCCGTGTCGCCGGGTATCGCGGATATCGAGGCGTACAATACTAAGACGTTCTCGAAGGCGAGTTGTTCCCCGGTGTCCTCGTCTACGTGCGGTGCGCCGTACTGACTGACGAGATACTTCTCCTCCCCGCCGTCGTACTCTAGGACCGCCTGCTTGTAGTTCGAGAAGAAGACGCGGGCGTAGTCGGTCGCCTCGCCCGAGCCCTTCCTGTCGGGCGAGAAGGTCTGCTCGAACTCGTAGTTCTCCGCGTGCTCGGTGCGGAGCGACGTTCTTTCGAGGTACGCGTCTATGCGCTCGCCCGTCGTCATGGTCGAGTGCTCATAGCCGTTATTTTTGCGGCGGTCAGCGTCGAGGTAGAACGTGTCGCCGGGGTTTCCTCCCCCGCGCACGTTGTCGACGCTTGCCTGCTGTCTGCTCTTTATCAGCGAGTACGCCTCCTCACTGCCGCCGGCGTGGAAGAGTATCGCGTCGTAGCTGCCGGCGATGTCGAGGTAGTACTTCCGCGTCGAGCGGACGGAACCGATAGTCCCGGCGGCGGTCGGGTCCTGATATATCGCGACGAGGCGGGTGATGCCGCCCTCCGCGACGACCTCAAAGAGGATGTCGGCGGCGCCGGTGCCGTACTGCGGCAGAGCCTGCTTGATGTTGTTTATCATCACCGCGACGGGTCTGTCGCCCGCCGACGCGTCCTCCGCCATCTCAAGGCCGGTGAGCGGGTCGAGGTTCGACGGTTCCTCGGAGGGTGTCGCCGTGGGCGACGGCGAGGGTGTGGGCGTCGGCGTCGGGGACGGCTTTGCCGTGGGCGACGGCGAGGCGGATGCCTCCGGTTCCTCGGATGTGACGGGCTCGCTCTCTCCGCATCCCGCAAGCGGGAACAGTCCGAGCGTGAGCACCGCCGCGAGCAGCAGCGCGGTAATTCTCTTCATACTTTCTACCTTCCTTCGGTTTGCCGGGTCTCCGGCAGACTTTTGTGCGGCGCTCCGCACCCGTCGGGCGCGGTTGCTTCCCCGCCGCCCGAGCAATGTCGGAGCAAGCCGAAAAATGTCGATTGCATAAATGCAAAAAGTGTGCTAGAATTGTCTGGTACATCTATCGTATCGGAGGTGCGGTATGGAACAGGTACGCAAGAACGTCGTTCGCGGGGAGCTTGAGACGAAGGCCTTTATCCTGTTTATGCTCCGCCATTTTGACGACGCCATCCTGCCCGAGACCCTCACCGGTCTCACGATGGACTATGTCTCCGACCGGCTCGAATACTCCGCCTGCCTCGAGGACTTGGTGACTCGCGGGCTTGTAGAGCGGCGCGGCGAGCTTCTCGCCATCACCCAGCTCGGGCGGCAGACGGTGGAACAGGTGGAAAACGTCATTCCCGCCGCCACCCGCGCCTACGCCGAGCAGGACGCGCGCCTCGAGCGCCGCACGCTCGAAAAGGACGGCTGTATCTCAAGCGAGATAGTCCCGCACGGCACCGGGTACGTCGCGCGCCTCGGGCTCGACGGCGGCGATGGACTCTCCCTGCACATCGAGCTCGAGCTTCCGAGCGCAGAGAGCGCCCGCGCCGCGGAGCGCGGCTGGCGCCTGCACGCGGAGAGCGTCTACCGCGACCTTATCAGCCGCCTCGTCGAAGGCGGCGCGGAGCGGAGAACGCCGGAGGCGTGACCGTCCGCAGACCTCATACTCATATTGAAAACGGGGCGTGTCAAGCGCCCCGTTTTTTCGCTCCGTCGCGAGAACGCTCTCCCGACGGAGCTTTTGCATGCTCGGCTCAGAGTCCCTCGTCGAGCATCTTGTTTATCATAGCTATGCAGTCGCGCGTCTGCTTGCCGCCGTCCGGATACTTCCGGTACGCGGGTTCGACCGCCATGTTGAGCAGGAGATAGAGGTCGTACCACCACGCGCGGCGCTGTTCGTGCGCGTCGAGCGGTCCGCGCCCGTAGCCGGCAAGGAACTCCGGGTCTATGCCGGAGAATGTCCCCCGGAAGCCGACCTCGAGCAGCGGGTCGCCCCAGATACAGCGCTCGAAGTCGATAAGCCCGACTATCTCGCCGTTCTTTACAAAGACGTTTGCCGACCAGATGTCCCAGTGGACGAGGCGCGGCTTGTCCACCTCAAGGAAGATCTCACGGTCGCGGTCGAGCGCGCCGAGCACGCGGGCGTGGTCAAAGCCGAGGTCCATGCCCGCATCGTCCGCGTCGAGGAGCGTCCCACCGATGATGTCGCGGAAAGCCGTCGGCCAGTCCGGGCGGAGGCTGTCCTTCCAGGTGAAGAGTCCGTAGCCCTCGCCGATAATCTCGTTTATCGTGCGCGTCATCGCGCCGATGCCGCGCCGTATGTGCGCGCGCTGCTCGTCCGTGATGGGCGTCTCGGGCGTGAGAAAGCTCTCGCCGTCTATGCGGTTGGAGAAGAACCAGTCCCCGGGGACGATGTCGTGCGAGTGGTCGTAGTAGAGTACCCGCGCGAGCGGAAGGCTCGTGCGGCTCGCGACGAGGCGCATCGCCTCGACCTCCCCGCGCATTATGCCGCGCTCGTAGCGCAGTACCGGCGTACCGATGGCGGGTGCGACCTTCAGCACGACCTTCTGCCCCGAGCCGGTCGTGACGTAGTATGCCGCGTTGAACTGTCCCTCTCCGGCTTCGCTCCACTCTATGGGGTCGGAGCCGAACGCGCGGCGGCATATCGCGCGCATCTGATCGTCGGTCACATACTGCTTTGTGGCGGAGCGGAAAAGTGCGGGATCCATCGTGTTCTCTCCTTTATGTAATCTGTGTTTCGGGGAAGCGCCGTCCGGCGGGAAGCTCCCGCCGGGGAGGCGTTACTTCGTTCCGAATATGCGGTCGCCCGCGTCTCCGAGGCCGGGGACGATGTAGCCGTGCTCGTTCAGCTTCTCGTCGAGAGCGGCGACGAATATCGGCACGTCGGGATACTCATCGTGGACGCGCTTGACGCCCTCCGGCGCGGCTATCAGGCACATCAGCTTTATCGAGCGGTCGGTGTAGCCCTTCATGAAGTGTATCGCGGCGGCGGCGCTTCCGCCGGTGGCGAGCATCGGGTCGACGATTATGACCTCGCGCTCCTTGATGTCGGAGGGCATCTTGCAGTAGTACTCCACCGGCTCGAGAGTGTCCGGGTCGCGGTAGAGGCCGATGTGGCCGACCTTAGCGGACGGGATTATCTCGAGCACGCCGTCCACCATGCCGAGGCCGGCGCGGAGTATCGGAACTATCGCTACCTTCCTGCCAGCTATCTGGCGGCACTTTGCCACGGCGACGGGGGTCTTTACGTCAACGTCGACAAGCGGGAAGTCGCGCGTTGCTTCGTAGGTCATGAGCATCGCTATCTCGCTCACGAGCTCGCGGAACTGCTTTACGCCGGTGCGCTCGTCACGCAGTATCGACAGCTTGTGCTGAATGAGCGGGTGATCCATTACGGTGAAGTTTTCCATTTTTCTGCCTCCTGTATATTGTTTTGACGTTTTGCTTTCAGGTGTTTTCGGTCTCTGCGGCGGCTTTTTCACGTTCGAGCCGCTCCCGCTCCGCCTGCGACAGGCGCAGGTAGACCGGGCGGAGCGGGGGTATCTCCTCGCCGCTCTCCAGGAGCGCGGCGGCGGCAAACGCCACCCCGGCGGCGTCCTGCCGCAGAAGGTGCGGCGGCGCGAGCCGGCAGTCCTCCCCCATCTCTTTTAGATAATTATAACATATTTCCGCGCCGTCACCAATACAAATTATCGGCTTTCCGGTTTTTTTCGCGAATTCCGCCGCGCGGACGCAGACGAGCGGCGCGGGAGCGGCGGTGTCCGGCGTGAGCCGGCCGGAAGCATCGAACGCGGCGGCGTACACCTCGCCGCGCCGCGCGTCCATCGCCGCAAGCGTCACGGCGTCCGCAAGGACGCCGCCCTCGGTGAGAAGCCTCGCCATCGCCGCGAGCGTGGAGACGCCGACGGCGCGCGCGCCGGTCCCCTCGGCGATGCCGAGCGCCGTCGCGACGCCTATCCGCACGCCGGTAAACGACCCCGGGCCGTGGCTCACCGCGACGACGTCGAAGCCGCGTATGTCCAGCCCGGAGTTCCGGAGCATGTCGCGCACCATCGGCATGAGCGTGCGGGAGTGCGTCAGACCCGCGTCCTGCCAGCTCCGGGCGCGGAGGCGTCCGTCTATGTACGCCGCGCAGCTCGCCGCGACGGCGGATGATTCAAGCGCCAGTATCTTCATTCTTTCCTCCGTGTGACCGTCACCTCGCGCGTTCCGTCCCCGAGGACGCGGAAGTCGAGCCTTATCGCGTCCTCCCCGAACGCGCCGGGCGCGCGCTGTGCCCATTCGACGGCGCAGACGCCGCCGCGCGCGAGGTAGTCCTCCCAGCCTATGTCGTAGAGCTCGTCCTCCCCGCCGAGGCGGTAGAGGTCGAAGTGGAACATATCGAGCCGCCCGCCGAGATACTCCCCGACAATGGCAAACGTCGGGCTCGTGACGCGCCCCGCATAGCCGAGGCCGCGCGCGAGTCCGCGCGCGAACGCGGTCTTGCCCGCGCCGAGCTCGCCCGTGAGCGCGAGGACGTCCCCCGCCGCGAGCGTCGCGGCAAATTCTTCGCCGAAGCGCTCGGTGTCCTCAACGGTGCGCAGAAGTATTTTCTCCATCACTGACCTCCCGTGGCGGTTCGGTTGCGTTCGGTAGTCTGGAGCCATCCCGGCTTGGGGTGCCGCCTAACCGAGCTGACAAGCCCCATCGCCATGAAGGACGCCATCACCGAGCTTCCGCCGTAGCTGAAGAACGGGAGCGTGATGCCGACTATCGGCATTATCCCCACGCACATCCCGATATTCTCGAACACCTGAAATATCATCATCGACGCCACGCCGACGCACACGAGCGAGCCCATGCCGTTCCGCGCGCGCGTCGCGACCCACAG
>CANPWY010000076.1 GCA_947585215.1 uncultured Clostridia bacterium | reverse complement strand
TGAAACCTCGCTTTTGAACTTATGGATATTTTATATCCTGACGCCCGTTTTGTAAAGTATAAAATGATTTCCCCGGTGATGTTTGTAACGCTGCCACAAATATCCCCGGGGAAAACGCGAAAATTCTATGGAGTTTGACGGGGTCAGACGGCGGCCGCCGCCGCAGCCGCTTCCGCAGCCAACCGCTCGTCGCGCTTCTTTTTCATCGGGTTCAGCTTGAACTTCTTCAGCAGGAAGTAGCTGAGAAGGTGTATGAGCGCCGTCGCCGCCCACGAAATGGGGTAGGAGATAAAGAGCGTGAAGAGCGTGTGGTGCATGGCAAAGATGGTGTATATCCAGAGTATGCGCGAGCCGCAGACGCCGAGTATCGACACGACCATCGGAATAAACGAGTAGCCGGTTCCGCGCATGACGCCGCAGAGAACGTCCATCATGCCGCACAGGAAGTACGGCGCGCTCAGCAGCAGCAGACGGTCGATGCCGTACTGTATCGCGACCTCGTCCTGTATGTAGATGGAGAGCAGCGGGTGGCCGAGAAGGTACACGCCGACGCCGAACACCAGGCCGACGATCGTCACCATCATTTCACAGAGCAGCAGCACGCGGTCGATACGCTCGTACTTCTCCGCGCCCATGTTCTGCCCGGTGAAGCTGAGTGCGGCCTGATAGAACGAGTTCATCGCGACGTACACGAAGCCCTCGAGGTTTGCCGCCGCGCCCGAGCCGGTCATGACGACCGAGCCGAAGGAGTTTATCGACGACTGGATAATGACGTTGGACAGGGAGAAGATGATGCCCTGGATGCCCGCCGGAATGCCGATGCGAGCAAGCCCCCACAGCATGTCGAGGTGTATGCGCAGGCGGCGGAGATAGACGCGGTACGGTCCGTCGCTCTTCACAAGGCATATCAGCACGAGCGCGGCGGAGACGTACTGCGAGATGATAGTCGCTATCGCGACGCCCGCGACGTCCATCTTAAACACGATGACAAAAAGCAGATTCAGCAGGACGTTCAGCACGCCCGCGATCATAAGGAAGTAGAGCGGGCGGCGCGTGTCGCCGACGGAACGGAGCACCGCCGCGCCGAAGTTGTAGAGCATGTTCCCCGGCATACCGAGGAAGAAGATCTGCACGTACAGCGCGGACTGGTCGATGACGTTTTCGGGCGAACCCATCAGCTCGAGCATCGGGCGGGCGAAGAACCAGCCGATGACGGCGAGTATCGCGCCGGCGGCGAGGCTCGTCGCGATAGAGGTATGTACCACACGTTCGAGCATCTCGCGGTCGCCCGAGCCATAGTAGCGCGCGACGAGGACGTTCGTTCCTATCGACAGGCCGATAAAGAGGTTGACGATGAGGTTGACCATCGAGCCGGTGGAGCTGACGGCGGCAAGCGATGTGTCACTGCCCCAGTTGCCGACGACGATGATGTCCGCCGCGTTGAACAGAAGCTGGAGCATGCTCGACAGTGCGAGCGGGAACGCAAACCGGCATATCTTGCCGAGCAGCGGTCCGTTGACCATATCCATTTCATAGCTGCGTGTGCGAGCCAAAACAGTCACTCCCAGTGAAAACGGCCGGTAACGGCGCATAATTTCGTACTCGGCTATTATATCACCGGAAATCGCGGCTGTAAACCGAATTCCAAAGAAAAAATCGGCTGAAAATTTTGCGGAAATATGACGGAAAATCCGCAAAAAATACAAATGCGGTTTAGCCGGCGGGGGACGGAGACGGCGCGGGGGCCGAGGGGATCTGCCGCCCCTCGTGGTCGAGGGTGTACTCGCCCTTGTATATGAGCTCGCTTACCGGCATGATGGAGTATCCGTCCGCCTGAAGCGCCTCAATTATCCCGGGCAGAGCCTCCGGCGTGTGGAGCGCGGCGTTGTGAAAGAGAACTATCGAGCCGGGCGCGACGCGCGACATCACGCGCTCGTGTATCTCCGAAGCGGAGAGCTCCTTCCAGTCGAGACTGTCCACGTCCCACTGGATGGTGTACATACCCATCTTTCGGAGTGTAGTGACTACTTTGTCGTCATACTCGCCGTAGGGCGCGCGGAAGAGCGTCGGCGTGACGCCGGTGACGGCGGAAATCTTGTCACAGCAGGCGGTGACGTCCGCCGCTATCTCCTCCGCCGAGAGCTGGGTCATGTGCTTGTGCTTGTCGGAGTGGCTCATGACCTCGTGCCCCGCGTCCGAGAGCGCCTTTACCGACTCGGGGTACTTCGTCGCCCAGTCGCCCACGACAAAGAAGGTCGCCTTTACGTTATAGCGTCCGAGTATGTCGATGAGCTGCTGAGTGTCCTCATTGCCCCACGCGGCGTCGAAGGTGAGCGAGACAGCCTTGTCCTCGCGCTTCACGCAGTATATCGGCAGCTCGCGCTTTGCCGCCGCCGCGCCCACGATGGTCTCGTTTCCGAACACGGCGTATATCCCGATGACGCAGAGCCCGAGCACCGCCGCCGCGACGTACCACCGCCGTATCAGGAATATCCGTGCCTTGCCCCCGCCGAAGCATGCGGAGAGCGCTTGAAGTGCTTTTTTCATTACTATCCCTCCTCACGGAATGTGTATGCCGCGGGAAGGGAAAACTTGACCGCCGCGCGCACGTTTCGTAAAATCGGCTCGCGCATAATATTCTTTTCCCATTTTATCCGAAAACACCTTGCGGCGCACCCCGGGGTGTGCTATGATACGGCTGAGAGGAGCGCCGCATGGCGGCGCGGCAATACAGAAAAACGGAGGGAGAACAATGAAATTTCCGATAGGAGTTATGGTCGAGAGCTTCCGAACCGACTTTTCCACGGCGCTCGGGCTCGCGGAGAGTCTAGGAGCCGCCGGTATCCAGATGTACGCCTCGCGCGGGGAGTACACGCCGGAGAAGCTGACCGCCTCCGCGCGGCACGAACTGCTCGACATGGTCCGCTCGCACGGGCTCGAGTTCTCGGCGATATGCGGCGACTTCGGACACGGCTTCGGCAAGAAGAAACTCAACGCGGAGCTCATCGAGAAGTCGAAGCGCGTCATGGACCTCGCAAAGGACCTCGGCACCGACATCGTGACGACGCACATCGGCGTCGTGCCGTCCGATCCGTCGCACGAGCGCTACAAGGTCATGCAGGAGGCATGCCGCGAGCTTGCGGAGTATGCGGATTCGCTCGGCGGCCACTTCGCCATCGAGACCGGCCCCGAGACCGCGGAAACGCTGAAGGGCTTCCTCGACGGGCTCGGCTCGAAGGGCGTCGCCGTCAACTTCGACCCGGCAAACTTCGTCATGGTCACGGGAGACGACCCGGTGAAGGGCGTCTACACCCTCCGCGACTACATAGTTCACACCCACGCGAAGGACGGCGTGAAGCTCCTCGACGTCGACCCGGAGATAATCTACGGAGTCATAGAGGACGCTATCCAGGAGGGCAGGGCGTTCGAGGAGGTGCCGCTCGGCGAGGGCAGCGTCGACTTCCCCGGGTGGCTTGCGGCTCTCGAGGACGTCGGGTACAGGGGATTCCTTACGATAGAGCGTGAGGTCGGAGCCGACCCGACGGCGGATATCCGTCTCGCGGCGGACTTCCTTAGAAAACTGATGTAACGTACGGCGCCGCGTCATGCGGCGGAACAATAAACGTGAGGAGGAAACATTATGGCAAAACTCAGAGTCGGCGTCGTAGGCGTCGGAAATATTTCAAACGAGCACATTCAGGCTTATCTGAAGAACCCGGAGGTCGAGCTCGTGAGCTTCTGCGACATCAACGAGAAGCAGCTGAAGCTTATGGGCGAGAAGTACGGCATAACGAAGCTCTACTCGGACTACAACGAGATGTTTAAGAGCGAGCAGCTCGACGCGGTGAGCGTCTGCGTCTGGAACAGCCAGCACGCGCCGGTAACGATCGCGGCGCTCAATGCGGGACTTAACGTCCTATGCGAGAAGCCGATGGCGACCTCCGTCGAGGACGCGGAGGCGATGAAGGCGGCCGCCGAGAAGAACGGCAAGCTCCTGATGATAGGCTTCGTCCGCCGGTACGGCAACGACTGCTCGCTCCTGAAGGATTTCGTTGCGAGCGACTTCTTCGGTGAGATGTACTACGCGAAGGCGACATACCTCCGCCGCAACGGAAACCCCGGCGGCTGGTTCGGCGACAAGAGCCGTTCGGGCGGCGGCCCGCTCATCGACCTCGGCGTACACGTCATCGACCTCACCCGCTACATCATGGGCAACCCCAAGCCGGTGTCGGTCTACGGCGCGACCTTCCGCAAGCTCGGGAACCGTCCGAACATCAAGAGCGGCAAGGGATACACGTCGGTCTCTGCGGGCGCGGACGATATATGCGACGTTGAGGATCTTGCAAGCGCGATGATCCGCTACGACAACGGCGCGGTCCTGTCGATAGAGGCGGCGTTCAGCCTCAACATCAAGCACGACGAGGGAAAGATAGAGCTGTTCGGCACCAAGGGCGGCGCGAAGATAGAGCCGGAGGTCGAGCTGTATACCGAGATGAACGACTACCTTGCGGACGTGAACTTCGCCCACAACACCGCGCTCGACTTCAACGGGCTCTTTGCAAACGAGATAAACCACTTCGTCGACTGCGTGACAAAGGGCGAGCCCTGCCGCAGTCCCGCGAAGGACGGCGTCGACATAATGAAGATACTCTGCGCCGTCTACAAGTCGGCGGAGACCGGGCACGAGGTCGTGCTCGACTGACATGATTTTTACCGACCTGTATCTTCCCGCCGGAGACGGCTGGGAAAAGGGAGAGCTGAGGGTCGAAGACGGCGTGTTTTCGGCCTCCGGCGAGGGTGAGAAGATAAGCCTCGGCGGCGCGAGAGCGCTGCCGGGGCTTATAGACACGCATATCCACGGCGCCTTCGGGGAGGCGTTCGACCACGCGGACGCCGACCTGCACCGCGCGGCGAGGATGCTCGCGCGCGCGGGCGTCACCGCGTTTGCGCCGACGCTTTCGGCGCTCGGCGAGCAGGACGCGCTCGCGGCGATACGGAACATCGTCGCGGCGAGTCGCGTTCAGGGCGCGGACGAGGCGCGGATACTCGGCATACACCTCGAGGGGCCGTTCGTCTCGCCGAAGCGCGCGGGGGCGCTCAACCCGGAGAACCTGCGCCTGCCGGACGTCCGGCTCTTCCGCGAGCTCGTCGGGGCGGGCGAGGGCCTTGTGAAGCTGATGACCGTCGCGCCGGAGCTTGAGGGCGCGGCGGAGCTCGCGGCGGAGGCCGCGCGCCTCGGCGTGAAGCTCTCGATGGGGCACTCGACGGCGTCCTACGAGCAGGCGGAGGCGGCGGTGGACGCCGGCTTCCGCCGCGCGACGCACGTCTTCAACGGCATGGTTCCGTTCGCGCACCGCGAGCCGGGACTTCTCGGCGCGGCGCTCACCGACCCTCGCGTCGAGTGCGAGATGATATGCGACCTCGTCCACCTCTCCGCGCCGGCGGTGAAGCTCGTGCTGCTTGCCAAGGGCGCGGCGCGCGTCACCACTATAAGCGACGCGGTGAGCGGCGCGGGTCTCGGGGACGGCGAGCACGAGCTCGGCGGCGTGACGTACCGCATTTCCGGCGGCGTCGCGCGCCTCCCGGACGGCACGATCTGCGGAAGCTGCCGCACGCTCGACGCGGCACTTGTGAACCTCCTGTCGCTCGGCGTCGCGCCGGCGGATGCGGTGCGGATATGCTCCGCAAATCCCGCCCGCGCGCTCGGCGCGGAGGACGCCGGGAGCTTCGATATCGGTATGCGCGCCGACTTCGTCACGGTGGACGAGGCAGGCGCGGTGGAGAGCGTGTATCTCGCGGGCGAGCGTGTGAGGTGAGATGATGACCGATTACGAAGTGACTGGCGCGCCCTCCGAGGAGGAGCGCGCCATACGTCTGGAAATATTTGTGGAGGAGCAGGGCTTCAAGGTCGAGTTTGACGAACTCGACGAGCCGGGGAGGTCGCTGCACCTTCTTTTCCGCGAGGACGGAGAGGCCGCCGCGGTGTGCAGGATATATCCCTCCGACAAGGCGGGCGAGTGGAACATCGGCCGCGTCGCCGTGCGGAAGAAGTTTCGCGGCGGCGGGCGCGGAAGGGCGGTCATGGCCGCAGCCGAGCGCGAGTGCCTCGCGCACGGCGCGAAGCGCGCCGCCGTCTCTGCGCAGGTTCAGGCGCGCGGCTTCTACGAGAACTGCGGCTATGCGGCGGAGGGGGAGGTATACCTCGATGAGCACTGCCCGCACATACACATGACGAAAGCGCTGCAAGAGCAGTGAGGCTGTGCGGCAAATCCGTGGGCGAGGCCCACAGATAGCCGCGCGCTACTCTTCCGGCAGTGTGACGCGGACGGTGAGCCGTCCCCCGGCGTACTCGGCGGAGATTCCGCCGCCCATGCGGCGCATGAGCGTCCGCGCTATCGAGAGGCCGAGGCCGGTGGAGCGCCGCGCCGTATCGACGGTGTAGAAGCGGTCGAAGAGCCGCCCGACCTGCACCTCGTCTAGCCCCGGCGCGTAGTTTGAGAACGTGACCTCGCCGCCTTCGGTGAGGACTATGTCGAGGTCGCCCGCGCTGTACTTTACGGCGTTGCTTATCAGGTTTGAGAATACGCGGACGAGGGCGGCGCGGTCGAGCGTCCGCACGACCTTCCGCTCCGGCAGGGAGACCGCCGGCTCTATGCCGCGCGAGGTGAGCGCGGCATAGCCCGCCGCGACGCACTCCTCGAGGACGGCGTTCACAGACACCGCCTCGGGCTCGTCTCCGGCGCCGCCGGAGAGTATCACCGAGTAGCGGAAAAGCTCCTCGGTGAGGCCTGTCATGAACTCCGCGCGGCCGCGTATCACGTCGAGGTAACGCGCGACGGCGTCGCTCTTTTCCACGCGGTCGAGCAGGTCTAGGTATCCGCATATCGTGGTGAGCGGCGTGCGGAGGTCGTGGGAGATGTTCGTGACGGCGCTTTTCAACTCCTCGTCTCCGCGCAGGAAGCGAAGCCGCTCCGCGCGGAGCACCCGCAGCTCGCGGTTTACCGCCTCCGCAAGCGACCGCATTCGCCGGTCGCGCGAGGATATGTCGATAAGCGTGTTCGTGTCGGACATGAGGCGGTCGTGAAACGCCTCCTCTATCTCCCGTGCGCTTTTCCGCATGACGAGTATCTTTATAAGGAGTAGGAGGGAGAGAATCGAAGCCGCTCCTGCCGCCGTCCATGCCAACACAGTCATCAGAACCTCCTATTTCAGGTTTTTCCTTCGGAACGTGAGCATCCCCACGGCGTTCACGACGGCGGAGAGGACGAGCATGAGCGCCGCCGCGCGGACGGGGTGCTCAAGCGTCGCGTTTGTCATGAGGATGGCGGGCCCGCTCGGAAGCAGCTCGAGCAGACGCTCGAGCACCGCGCGCGCCGTCCCCGAGACGTAGAGCGGGTTCGGCTCCGGATCCACCATCACAAACTCACCGTTTGTATATACCATTCCGCCGGTCAGCTCCGGCTCGAGCAGACGGTCGTCTATGCCGCTTGCCGCGAGAATAAGCACTGTCCAGACGGCAATGCAGACAATCACCGCGAGCGCGCGGTTCGTGACATGCATGGAGACGGCGCAGAATATCGCCGTGAACGCCGCCGTATAGCAGACGAGGGCGAGAATGTACGCGGCAAACACGCCCCAGCCGAAGGCGGGCGCGCCGATAACGACAAAGCAGGGGGTCTGTCCCAGAAGGAAGACTGCCGCGAGGACGAGATCCGCCGTAAAACACACGAGGAAGTTAGAGAAGTAGACGCCGCCGCGGGTGTGGCCGACGATGAGCTTGCCGCGTATACCTCCGTCGGTGTACTCGGAGCCGAGGAACAGGCTTACCATGGCGGCAAAGAACGCCGAAATGAACGGCGTGAACTCGAAGATGAAGTATTCAAGCGGCTTCTCCCGCCCCTCCTCAAGCATAATGAGGTAGTTTTCGACGCCGCCGGTAAATGCGTAAAGCAGGGAGACGGCGAGCACCGCGAAGGCGCATATCCAAAAGGACTTGTCTCTCCGCAGCCGGCAGAAGCCGGCGCACAGAAGTCGGTTCATTCCGCGTCACCTCCCACGAGCCGGATGTAGTAGCTCTCGAGGCTCTCGTCGTGCTCCTCCACCGAGAGGAGCTCGCACCCCTCCTCGCCGAGCTCGCGGACGAGGGCGGAGACGGAGGGCTTTGCGTATATATCCGCCGACGTCGGCGAGAGTATGCGGTACTCTAGGGACATGCGCCCGAGCACGCGCGAGAGCGCACGGACGTCGCTCACCTCGACGCGCGTGCGCTTCTCGGCGGAAGCCTCCAGTTCGTCCGCGCTTATCTCGCGGACGATGCGTCCCCGGTCGATAAAGCCGTAGCAGGTCGCGAGCTTTGAGAGCTCGCCGAG
>CANPWY010000075.1 GCA_947585215.1 uncultured Clostridia bacterium | reverse complement strand
AAGCGCAAGTACCGCATCATCGACTTCAAGCGGAACAAGCTCGATATGCCCGCCACCGTCGAGACGCTCGAGTACGACCCCAACCGTTCGGCGCACATCGCGAAGATAAAGTATGAGGACGGCACCCTTGCTTACATCCTCGCGCCCATCGGCCTCTCGGTCGGCGACACTGTCGTCAGCTCCGCCTCGGCGGACATCAAGCCCGGCAACTGCCTGCCGATAGAGAACATCCCGCTCGGCACCTTTATCCACAACATCGAGATGCATCCCGGCAAGGGCGCTCAGCTCGTCCGCACCGCCGGCACCGCCGCCCAGCTCATGGCCAAGGAAGGAAAGCTCGCTCAGGTCCGCCTTCCCTCCGGCGAAGTCCGCATGATCCCCATGAACTGCAAGGCCACGATAGGCCAGGTCGGCAATCTCGAGCATGAGAACGTGCAGGTCGGCAAGGCCGGCCGCAAGCGCCACATGGGCGTCCGTCCCACGGTTCGCGGCTCTGTCATGAACCCGAACGACCATCCGCACGGCGGCGGCGAGGGCAAGAGCCCGGTCGGCCGTCCCGGACCTGTCACTCCGTGGGGCAAGCCCACTCTGGGTTACAAGACCCGCAAGAAGAAGAACCCGACCGATAAGTTTATCGTTCGCCGCAGGAACGCCAAGTGAGGGAGGTAACTGAGAAGCTATGAGCAGAAGCATTAAGAAAGGGCCTTTCGTTGCCCCCGAGCTCTTCAAGCGCATCGAGGAGATGAACGAGAGCGGCGACAAGAAGGTCGTTCGTACCTGGTCGCGTGCCTCCACCATCTTCCCGCAGTTCGTCGGGCACACGATAGCCGTCCATGACGGACGCAAGCACGTCCCGGTTTATATCACCGAGGATATGGTCGGCCATAAGCTGGGTGAGTTTGCCCCGACCCGCACCTTCAGGGGTCACGCGGGCAGCAAGACCACGAAGTGAGGGAGGATAAACATGGAAGCGAAAGCAACACTTAAGTATTTGCGCATCTCCCCGCGCAAGGCGCAGATCGTCTGCGACCTCATCCGGGGAAAGGACGCCTCCACCGCCCGCGCGATACTCATGCAGACCCCCAAGGCTGCGAGCGAGAGTGTCATAAAGCTCCTCGACAGCGCGGTCGCTAACGCCGAAAATAACCACGAAATGGATACCGAGAAGCTCTACGTCTCCTACATCCATGTCGGCCCCGGCCCGATACTCAAGCGTATCCAGCCGGTCTCGCACGGCAGGGCGTACAGGATAAACAAGCGCACCTCTCATATATCCATCACGCTTTCGGAGAAGGAGTAAGGCTATGGGACAGAAAGTTAATCCGCACGGACTGCGCGTAGGCGTCATCAAGGACTGGGACAGCCGCTGGTACGCCTCCAACGAGAAGGTCGGCGACCTCCTTGTTGAGGACAACAAGATCCGCAAGTACCTCAAGGGCAGCCTCTACGCCGCAGGCATTCCGAAGGTCGAGATCGAGCGCGACAGCGCACGCGTCCGCGTGTTCCTGCACTGCGCGCGTCCCGGCATGGTAATCGGCAAGGGCGGCGCCGACATCGAGGTCCTCCGCAAGAAGCTCGAGGACATGATCTCGAAGCCGGTCGCGCTCAACATCATCGAGATACGCAATCCCGACCTCAACGCGCAGCTCGTGGCCGAGAACGTCGCCGCTCAGATAGAGAAGCGCGTCAGCTACCGCCACGCGATGAAGCAGGCCATCGGCCGCGCCATGCGCATGGGCGCTCGCGGCATCAAGATAGCGGCCTCCGGCCGTCTCGGCGGCGCCGAGATCGCCCGTTACGAGCACTATCATGAGGGCACCATTCCGCTTCAGACCATCCGCGCCGACATCGACTACGGCTTTGCCGAGGCGCAGTCCTCCGGCAAGATCGGCATCAAGGTGTGGATATACAAGGGCGAAGTGCTCCAGACCACCGGCCGCAAGCTCTCGCGTTCGCTCGAGGCTCCGCGTCCTCCGCGCAGCGACCGCCGCGGTGACCGCCGCGACCGCCGTAACGGAGACCGCAGGGGCGGCGACCGTCGGAACGGCGACCGTAACAACGGCGGCGAGCGCCGTGGCTACAACAACAATAATCGCCAGGGCGGCTACAACCGTCAGGGCGGCTCGCGTCCGGCGGCGCCGGGCGGCAACAGGGAAGGAGGAGAGCGCTGATGCTGCTTCCTAAGCGCGTCAAATACCGCAGGGTACACCGCGGCCGCATGACCGGCAAGGCTACCCGCGGAAACACCGTCACCTACGGTGATTACGGCCTCGTGGCCGTCGAGCCCGCATGGGTCACCTCCCGCCAGATAGAGGCGGCGCGTGTCGCAATGACCCGTTACACCCGCCGCGGCGGTCAGGTCTGGATAAAGATTTTCCCGGACAAGCCGGTAACTCAGAAGCCGGCCGAGACCCGAATGGGCTCCGGCAAGGGCTCTCCCGAGTACTGGGTCGCAGTCGTCAAGCCCGGCCGCGTGATGTTTGAGATCGCCGGCGTCGGAGACGACATAGCGCGCGAGGCGCTCCGTCTCGCTTCGCACAAGCTCCCGCTCAAGTGCAAGATAGTCAAGCGGGAAGATTCGACTGGTGGTGACGAAAATGAAGGCTAAAGAGTTAAGGAACCTTACCACGGCGCAGCTCGAAGAGCAGCTCGGCAGCCTCAAGAAGGACCTCTTTCAGCTCAGGCTCCAGCACGCCACGAATCAGCTCGATAATCCGCAGCGGATCGCCGCGATAAAGAAGGACATCGCAAGGGTCCAGACCGTCATCAGCGAGCACCGCGTCGCGGGCGCGTAAGGAGGATAAGACATGAGCGAGAGAGCTTTCCGAAAGACCATGGTAGGTATGGTCACGTCTGACAAGATGGACAAGACGATAGTCGTCGCCATAGAGGACCGCGTAAAGCACCCCCTGTATGGCAAGATAGTCAAGCGCACCTACAAGCTCAAGGCGCATGACGAGAAGAACGAGTGCGGCGTCGGCGACCGCGTCCGGGTCATGGAGACCCGCCCGCTGTCGAAGGATAAGCGTTGGCGCCTCGTTGAGATAATCGAAAAGGCTAAGTAAAGGAGGGAACCGAAGTGATACAGCAGGAAACAAGACTGCGCGTTGCCGATAACAGCGGCGCAAAGGAACTCAAGTGCATCCGTGTACTCGGCGGTTCCGGCCGTAAATACGGCAGCATAGGCGACGTTATCGTTGCCTCGGTGCGCAAGGTCACCCCCGGCGGCGGCGTCAAGAAGGGCGAAGTCGTCCGCGCGGTCATAGTCCGCACCGCCAAGCCGATCCGCCGTGCGGACGGCAGCTACGTCCGCTTTGACGACAACGCCGCGGTTCTCATCCGTGAGGATAAGAACCCGAGGGGCACCCGTATCTTTGGGCCGATCGCCCGCGAGCTTCGCGAGCACGAGTTCATGAGGATACTGTCGCTTGCTCCGGAAGTTATATAAGGAGGGTATACGGAATGAATAACCTGCATGTCCGCAAGGACGACACCGTCGTAGTGCTCTCCGGCAAGGATGTCGGCAAGCAGGGCAAGGTCCTCGCGACCGAGCCGAAGACCGGAATGGTGCTTGTCGAAGGCGTCAACATCGTCCACCGCCACACCAAGCCGCGCCGTCAGGGCGAGACCGGCGGTATAATCGAGCGCGAGGGCTACATCAACGCCTCCAAGGTGATGCGCGTCTGCCCGAAGTGCAACAAGCCTACCCGTCTTGCCCACAAGATAAAGGCTGACGGAACCAAGACCCGCGTCTGCAAGAAGTGCGGCGCGGAGATATGAGGGAGGAGGAACCGAAGCTATGGCACGTTTGAACGATAAGTATAAGGCAGAGGCAGTCCCCGCCCTTCAGAAGAAATTCGAGTATCCGAACGTCATGATGATCCCGAAGATCGAGAAGGTCGTCATCAACGTCGGCTGCGGCGACTGCCGCGACAACCCGAAGGGCCTCGAGGCCGTCGTGAACGACGTCACCGCCATCTCCGGACAGAAGGCCGTCATCACCCGCGCGAAGAAGTCGGTGGCAAACTTCAAGCTCCGTGAGGGTATGCCGATAGGCGTCAAGGTCACTCTCCGCCACGACAGGATGTGGGAGTTCCTCGACAGGCTCTTCAACGTAGCGCTTCCGCGTGTCCGCGACTTCCGCGGCATCAACCCCAACTCCTTTGACGGGCGCGGCAACTACGCTTTCGGCCTTACCGAACAGCTCATCTTCCCGGAGATTGAGTACGACAAGATCGACAAGATACGCGGCATGGACATCGTTATATGCACCACCGCAAAGACGGACGAGGAAGCGCGCGAGCTCCTTTCGCTCATCGGCGCCCCGTTCGCCCGCTCGTAAGGGAGGCAGCGACAAATGGCTAAGAAATCTATGATCCTCAAGCAGCAGCGCGAGCCGAAGTTCTCGACCCGCAAGTATAACCGCTGCAAGCTCTGCGGCCGCCCGCACGCGTATCTGCGCGACTACGGCATCTGCCGCATCTGCTTCCGGGAGCTGGCGTACAAGGGCCAGATCCCCGGAGTTCGTAAAGCAAGCTGGTAAAAGGAGGAGAGAATTATGCATATCACCGACCCGATTGCGGATATGCTCACCCGTATTCGCAACGCAGGTTCCGCGAAGCACGCGACGGTTGACGTGCCGGCTTCCAAGATGAAGAAGTCGATTGCGGAAATACTCGCAAATGAGGGCTATATCTCCGCTTACCAGCTCATCGAGGACGGAGGACAGGGAGTTATCCGCATAACCCTCAAGTACAACAACAAGGTCCATTCCATCAGCGGCATCCGCCGCGTGTCCAAGCCGGGTCTCCGCATCTACGTCGGCACCGACGAGCTTCCGAAGGTGCTCCGCGGCCTCGGCATAGCCATCATTTCGACATCCAAGGGCATCATGACCGACAAGCAGGCTCGCAGCGAGCATGTGGGCGGCGAAGTCCTTGCGTTCGTCTGGTAAGGAGGGAGAAAACCATGTCTAGAATCGGCAGATCGCCCATCACCGTACCGGCCGGCGTCGAGGTCAAGGTCGACGGACACACCGTCACGGTCAAGGGCCCGAAGGGTACTCTCTCACAGAGCTTCAACCCGAACATGGGCATCACGGTGGACGAGGGCGTTATCCACGTCACCCGTCCCGATGACGAGAAGGAGAACCGTGCTCTCCACGGCCTCACCCGCTCGCTCATACACAACATGGTCGTCGGCGTGACCGAGGGATACAGCAAGGAGCTCCAGATAGAGGGCACCGGCTACCGTGCCGCCAAGGAAGGCAAGAAGCTCGTCATGAACCTCGGCTTTTCGCATCAGGTGTTCTTTGAGGACACCGACGAGATAACCATTGACGTTCCCGCCCCGAACCGCGTCATCATCAACGGCATCGACAAGCAGAAAGTCGGTCAGTTTGCCGCCGAGGTGCGCGAGAAGCGTCCGCCCGAGCCGTACAAGGGCAAGGGTATCCGCTATGCGGGCGAGCATGTCCGTCGTCTGGCCGGTAAGGCCGGCGGCAAGAAGAAGTAAAGGAAGGTGTGCCTAGATGATTAACAGACCGAATACAAAGGCCGCGCGCCTCAAGAGGCATAAGCGCGTCCGCGGTAAGATTTCGGGCACGCCCGAGACACCGCGCCTGTGCGTTTTCCGCAGCCTTAACCACATCTACGCGCAGGTCATAGACGACGTCGCCGGCAAGACCCTCGCCGCCGCCTCGAGCCTTGATATCAAGGACGCCGAGGGTACGAAGAAGGAAGTCAGCCGCGAGGTCGGAAAGCTCGTAGCCGAGCGCGCCCGTGCCAAGGGCGTCGAGGCGGTCGTGTTCGACCGCGGCGGCTATATCTACCATGGCCGCGTTCAGGAACTCGCAGACGGCGCCCGTGAGGGCGGCCTCAAATTCTAAAGGAGGGACGACATTATGGCTTACAACAGACTGCTCGGGCTCGACCCGGACACTCTCGAACTGACCGAGAAGGTCGTCTCTTTGAACCGCGTCAGCAAGACGGTCAAGGGCGGCCGCGTCATCAAGTTCTCGGCGCTCGTCGTCGTCGGAAACGGCGCGGGTCTCGTGGGCTTCGGACTCGGTAAGGCGGCGGAGGTGCCGGACGCTATACGCAAGGGCATCGAAGACGCAAAGAAGAACCTCGTGCGCGTGAACCTCTACGGTACCACGATCCCGCACGAGATAGTCGGCAAGTTCGGCGCGGGTGAAGTTCTCCTCAAGCCGGCGGCTCCCGGTACCGGCGTTATCGCCGGCGGCGCCGTCCGTGCCGTCGCTGAGGCGGCGGGGATCCATGACATCCGCTCGAAGTGCCTGCGCTCCAACAACCCCCAGAACGTCGTTTCGGCGGCGATGGAGGGTCTGAAGGGGCTGAAGAGCGTGGAGGAAGTCGCGCAGACGCGCGGCAAGACCGCCGCCTCGATACTCGGTTAAGGAGGAGCGCTGAAATGGCTAACAAGGAAACGCTTCTTAAAATCACCCTGAAGAAGAGCACGTCCGGCCGCCTCAAGAACCATCAGGCGACCGCGGAGTCGCTCGGACTCAGGCATATCGGCGACACCGTGTGCCAGCCGAAGAACGCCGCCACTCTCGGCAAGGTAGCCCTCATCGGCTACATGCTCGAGGTGGAGGAAGTCACAAAGTAAGGAGGAGAGCAAGCAAAATGAAACTTCACGATCTTGCACCCGCCTCCGGTTCGACGCAGGAGTCGAAGCGCAAAGGACGCGGCATAGGCACCGGCAACGGCAAGACCGCCGGTCGTGGTCACAAGGGCCAGTGGGCCCGCAGCGGCGGCGGTGTCCGCCGTGGTTTCGAGGGTGGTCAGCTTCCGATGGCGCGCCGCCTCCCGAAGCGCGGATTCAACAATATATTCGCACGCCCGCTGGAGTCGGTCAACGTCTCCTCCCTTGAGGTGTTTGACAACGGCGCTACCGTTGACGCAAACACTCTTCTTGAGCGCGGCATCATCTCCAAGTGCCGCTACGGTGTTAAAATACTCGGTGACGGAGAGCTCACAAAGAAGCTCAACGTCAATGCGGCTGCCTTCTCCGGCTCGGCTCGCCAGAAGATAGAAGCCGCCGGGGGAAAGGCAGAGGTGGTCTAAGTGTTTACTACCATGCGGAATGCGTGGAAGGTGAAGGACCTTCGCAGGAAGATACTCTTCACCCTCTTCATACTGCTGATATACCGCCTCGGTTCCGCAATACCGGTGCCCTACATTCATACGAATGTACTCGGCACGGCGTTCAGCCGGTATGACAACACGCTCTTCGGAATGATGAACATGATGAGCGGCGGCGCGTTCTCACTTGCAACGCTGTTTGCGCTCGGCATCCAGCCGTATATCAACAGCTCGATAATCATGCAGCTTCTGACCATCGCCATACCCGCCCTCGAGCGTATGCAGAAGGAAGGCGGCGAGGAAGGCCAGAAGAAGATAGCCTCGATGACCCGCTACGTCACGGTCCTCCTCGGCCTGCTCCTCGGCTTCGCGTACTACACCATGATACGCAACGCCGGCGCGCTTGCAAACGAGGGTGTCTGGGCGGCGATAGTCATCATCCTGAGCTTCACCGCGGGCTCCGCGTTCGTGATGTGGCTCGGCGAGCAGATTACCGAGTTCGGTATCGGCAACGGCATTTCGATAATCCTCTTCGCGTCGATAGTCTCCCGTATCCCGTCGATAATCGGCAGCTTTGCTTCCGGCGTCTCCAACTGGGCAAACCACGTCGAGCTTACCGACGAGCTGAGAGCTTCGGGCGTGCAGGTCATCCACCCCGTCGCCATCCCGATAATCCTTATCGTTATGGTGCTGATGATTGCGTTCGTCGTATTCATCACTCAGGCGGAGCGCAGGATACCGGTCCAGTACGCCAAGCGCGTTGTCGGCCGCAAGATGTACGGCGGTCAGTCGTCGCACATCCCGATCAAGGTCAACATGAGCGGCGTCATGCCGATAATCTTCGCTCAGTCGATAGCCTCCTTCCCGGCGACCATCGCGGCGTTCTTCCCGCAGCCGGCGGAAGGGACTTTCTGGTACAACTTCCTGGAGGGAATCTCCAACGAGTCGATAGTCTACGCCATAGTGCTGCTCGTGCTCATCGTGGCGTTCAGCTATTTCTATGCAGCTATCCAGTTCAACCCCGTAGAGATCGCGAACAACCTGCGCCAGAACGGCGGCTTCATCCCCGGCTTCCGCGCGGGACGTCCTACGGCGGATTTCATTGCTCGTGTGCTTAACAAAGTGACGCTCTTCGGTGCGTTTTTCCTCGGCATCATTGCGATTATCCCGATAATTGCCAACAAGTTCGTCTCGATAAACGGCCTCGCGCTCGGCGGCACCTCGCTGCTGATAGTCGTCGGAGTCGCGCTTGAGACGGTGCAGCAGCTGGAGTCGCAGATGCTCATGCGCAACTACAAGGGCTTCCTCGAATAAGAAGGAGACAAAGCATGAGAGTAGTGTT
>CANPWY010000074.1 GCA_947585215.1 uncultured Clostridia bacterium | reverse complement strand
CAGGCGGCTCTCAGCTTCACCGGCCAGAACATGGGCGCGGAGAAGTACGAGCGCATCGACCGCGTTCTCCTGCTCTGTGAGATGATGGTGACGATAGTGGGTCTCGTGTTCGGCGTGGGCGTGTACCTTCTCGGCCACCCGCTCCTCTCCATCTACACAAACGACGAGGTCGCGATACAGTACGGCATCGACCGTCTGCTGCTTCTGAGCGCGCCGTACTTCCTGTGCGGCATGATGGACGTTCTCTGCGGCGTCATGCGCGGCACCGGCTATTCGTTTATCCCGATGGTCGTGTCGATACTCGGAGTCTGCGGTTCGCGCATACTCTGGATATACACCATTTTTGCCATGCACCACACGCTCTTCACGCTCTTCATCTCCTACCCAATTTCGTGGGCAGCGACGGCGCTCATTCACCTTCTCAGCTACTTCCTGCTGAAGAAATACAAGCTGAACCCCATGAAAAAGAAGCGCGACGAACGCCTCGCCGCCGAAGCGGCAGTTGCACCGGCCGCCGTGTGACGCCGTCAAACTCCATAGAATTTTCGCATTTCCCCCGGGGATATTTGTCGCATGGTCACAAATATCCCCGGGGAAATCATTTTGCACTTTACAAAACGGGTTTCGGGATATAAAATATTCGTAAGTTCAAAAGCGAGGTTTCAACCTATGTCTGACTGTTCGCGTAAAAACGGATACTTCTACTTTAGCTTCAGCTTTGCCGGCTATTACTTCGGCAAGGCTTGTTCTGCTGTGGAAGACGTCAGGGCATAGACGCTAATCTGTGCAGCAACGCTCCGCGGCAGACCGCCGCGGAGCTTTTTTGTTCCGCGCGGCGCGAAACGGGCCCCGCTTTCAAAAAGTATCGGAGGAATTAAAAATGATCGTCATTCTCAAGCAGAACCCGGACAAGGCACAGCTCGACATGCTGACAAAGTGGCTCGACGACATGGGCATAAGCGTCCATACGACCGTCGGCCACCTCCAGACCATCCTCGGCCTCGTCGGCGACACCTCGAAGGTCGACATCGACCTCATTCAGGCGCTCGACATCGTTGAGGACGTCAAGCGTGTCCAGGAGCCGTTCAAGAACGCGAACCGCAAGTTTCACCCGGACGACACCGTCGTCGACGTCGGCGGCGTGAAGATAGGCGGAGGAAACTTTCAGGTCATAGCCGGCCCGTGCTCGGTCGAGAGCGAGGAGCAGATATGCGCCGTCGCAAAGGCCGTAAAGGCCTCCGGCGCGACGCTTCTGCGCGGCGGCGCGTTCAAGCCGCGCACCTCGCCCTACTCCTTCCAGGGACTGCGCGAGGACGGCATCCGTCTCCTCGTCGAGGCCAAGCGCGAGACCGGACTGCCGATAGTCACCGAGATAATGGACCTCTCCCAGCTCGGCCTGTACGACGACGTGGACATGATACAGGTCGGCGCGCGCAACATGCAGAACTTCGAGCTTCTGAAGGAGCTCGGACATCTCCGCAAGCCGATACTCCTCAAGCGCGGCCTCAGTTCCACGCTCGAGGAACTGCTGATGAGCGCCGAGTACATCATGGCGGGCGGCAACGAGCAGGTCGTGCTCTGCGAGCGCGGCATCCGCACGTTTGAGACCTACACCCGCAACACTCTCGACATCAGCGCCGTGCCCGTCCTCAAGGACCTCAGCCACCTCCCCGTCATAGTCGACCCGAGCCACGCCACCGGCAAGCACTCGCTCGTCCCGCCGACGGCGCTTGCGGCGGTCGCCGCCGGGGCGGACGGCCTCATCATAGAGGTACACAACGACCCGGCTCACGCCCTCTGCGACGGCCCGCAGTCGCTCACCCCGAAGAACTTCGAGCGCCTCATGCGGAGCATCGACGCGCTCCGTCCCTATGCCTACGAGCGCGAGGCGTGACCGTATGAATATAGGTATAGTCGGCCTCGGTCTCATTGGCGGGAGCATGGCGCGCGCGATAAAGCGCTCCGGCGCGGGCCACACGGTCTACGCGTGCAACCGCTCGAAGGCGCCGCTCGAAGCGGCGCTCGGCGAGGGCGTCGTTGACGCCGTCCTCACCGACGAGGCTCTGCCCCTCTGCGACCTAGTGCTCGTCGCGCTGTATCCCCGCTCCACGGTGGACTACGTGCTCGAGCACGCACCCCTCTTCTCGCTCGACACCGCCGTCGTTGACCTCTGCGGCGTGAAGGGCGCCGTCTGCCCCGAATGCTTCGAGGCGGCGCGCGAGCACGGCTTCGCCTTCGTCGGCGGACATCCCATGGCGGGCCGCGAGGTCTCCGGCTTCTCCGCCTCTCAGGAGGAGCTGTTCGACGGCGCTTCGATGATACTCGTCCCGCCGGAGGACGTCGATCCAGACCTCATGAGCTCGCTTCACGACTTCTTTCTGTCGCTCGGCTTCGGCAGGATAACCGTATCGACGATGGAGCGGCACGACCGCGTCATAGCCTACACCTCGCAGCTCGCGCACGTTGTCTCGAACGCCTACGTCCAGAGTGAAGCCTCCGCGATGCACGGCGGCTTCTCCGCCGGCAGCTTCAAGGATCTCACCCGCGTCGCGCGGCTCAAGGTGGATATGTGGACCGAGCTCTTTCTTGACAACCGGGACGCGCTCTCCTTCGAGCTGCGCGGCCTTATCGACCGCCTCTCCGCGTTCGAGAGCGCTATACGCACCGGCGACGCGGAAACTCTCGCCGTGATGCTCGAGCGCGGCGTCGAGATGAAGGAGGCAAGCGAAAATGTCTGATGCGATACTCGTCCACGTCTCCGCCGACCCGATAGACGCCGCGCCGGACGCGCGCGGCTATGACATCCACATCGGGGAAGGACTGCTCGAGCACCTCGTCGATTTCTTCCCTCTGCGCGGCGGCGCGCCGGACGGCTTCGCTCTCGTCTGTGACGAGAACACCGACTGCCTCTTCGGCGGCCGTGCCGAAGCGGCGCTCGGACGGATGGCGCCCGTGACGCGTATCGTCATGCCGGGCGGCGAGGAAAACAAGAATCTCACGACGCTCGGAATGATACTCGAGCGCATGGCAGCGGAGAAGCTCACCCGCCGCTGTGCCGTCGTCGCGGTCGGCGGCGGGATAGTCGGCGACGTCGCCGGCTTCGCCGCCGCGAGCTACCTTCGCGGCGTCCGACTCATGCAGGTCCCGACGACGCTTCTCGCCGCCGTTGACAGCTCGGTCGGCGGCAAGACTGCCGTGAACCTCTCTGCGGGCAAGAACCTCGCGGGGGCGTTCCACCAGCCCTCCGCCGTCGTCTGTGACACGTCGCTCTTTGCGACTCTCACCCCGGAGCTCATCGGTGACGGCACGGCGGAGGCTCTGAAGCACGGCGTTCTTTCGAGCCGTGAGCTCTTCCGCGACACTGCCGCGCACGGCGCGCTCCGTCCGGAGACGATAGCCGCGAACGTGACGTTCAAGGCAAGCGTCGTCGCGGCGGACACGCGCGAGAGCGGCGCACGCAAGCTGTTGAATCTCGGCCACACCTTCGGCCACGCGATAGAGAAGTGCAGCGGCTACGCCGTCTCGCACGGCCACGCCGTCGCGATAGGAACGGCGATGGCGGCGCGCGCCGCCTGCTCGCTCGGCATCCTTTCCACAGCAGACCGCGACGAGATAACAGACGGCATCCGCGCGGCGGGGCTTCCCACCGGGACGGACATCCCCGCCTCCGAGCTCGCCGAGGTGATGCTCTCGGACAAGAAGCGCTCGGGCGACGGCATAGACTTCATCCTCCCCGAGACGGTCGGCCGCTGCCGTATAGTCCGCATACCCACCGACCGGCTCGGCGGCGTCCTCGCCGCCGCCGGCGCGAAATAAGGAGACGCCATGGATATCAGGATAACCCCGCACCGGCTCTCGGGCTCGCTCCGTGCGATACCCTCCAAGTCGGACGCGCACCGCCTGTTGATACTCGCCGCCCTCGCGGAAATGGAGACCTTCGTGGGATGCCCCGACGTCTCGCGGGACATCGAGGCCACCGCGTCGCTCCTCCGTGCGCTCGGCGCGGGCGTAGAGCGGACGGAGGACGGCTTTCTTGTGACGCCGGTGTCCTCCGTTCCCGCTTCGCCGCTCACGCTCGACTGCCATGAGAGCGGCTCCACGCTCCGCTTTCTGCTCCCCGTCGCGGCGGCGCTCGGCGTGAACGCAAAATTCGTCGGGGAGGGACGCCTCGGCGAGCGTCCGATGCTCCCCCTCACCGCCGCCCTGCGGAGCGGCGGCGTCTCCGTCTCCGCAGACCTTCTTCCGATAGAGATAAGCGGCCGCCTTCGCCCCGGAGAGTACGAGCTCCCGGGCAACATCAGCTCTCAGTTCATCAGCGGTATGCTGATGGCGCTTGCGCACCTCGGCGGCGGCTCGGTGCGCCTCACGACGGCGCTCGAGAGCTCGGGCTACGTCGATATGACCCTGCGGACGCTCGAGCGCTTCGGCGTATCGGTCTCGCACGGCGGCGGGACGTTTGCCGTGTCAGGCAGAGTCCGCTCGCCCGGCCATGTGGACGCGGAGGGCGACTGGTCGTCCGCCGCGTTCTGGCAGGAGGCGAACACCTTCGGCTCGGACGTCTCGGTCGAGGGTCTTGACGGTGCTTCCGCACAGCCCGACCGCGCCGCCGCGCGTCTGCTGCAAACCCTTGGCGGCACGGTGGACGTCAGCGGCTCGCCCGACCTCTTTCCCGCGCTCGCGCTCGCGGCGTCCGCCGCCCGCGAGAGAACGGTCTTCGTCGGCGGTGCGCGCCTGCGCCTGAAGGAGAGCGACAGGATAGCCACCGTCGCGGCGGCGCTCCGCGCGCTCGGCGGCGTCTGCCGCGAGACGGAGGACGGCCTCACAGTCGAACCCTCTCCGCTCTCCGGCGGCGAGGTCGACGGCGCGGGCGACCACCGGATAGTAATGGCGGCGGCAGTCGCCGCCGCGCACGCCTCCGGCGAGACCGTCATCCGCGGCGCGGAGGCCGTCGAAAAGAGCTATCCGGGATTCTTTGAAGATTTTACTCATCTGGGAGGGATAGTCCATGTCCTCTAGCTTCGGCGAAGCGTTCAGGGTGACGGTATTCGGCGAGTCGCACGGTGCGGGCATCGGCGCCGTCGCGGAGGGATTTCCCGCAGGCGAGCGCATAGACGAGGACGAGCTCGCGCGCTTCATGGCGCGCCGCGCCGGAGGCAAGAGCTTCTCGACACAGCGCCGCGAGGCGGACAGTCCCCGCTTCCTCAGCGGTATCCGGGACGGCGTCCTCACCGGCGCGCCGCTCGCGCTCTTTATCGAGAACACCTCTCAGCGCTCCTCGGATTACAAGTCCTTTGAGAACATACCCCGCCCTTCCCACGCGGACTATCCGATGTACGTAAAGTACGGCGGATACGCCGACCGCTCTGGCGGCGGACACTTTTCCGGCCGCCTCACCGCCGCGATATGCGCCGTCGGCGGCATTGCAAAGCAGATACTCGCGCGGCGCGGGATATACGTCGGCGCGCACGCCGCCGCGATAGCAGGGGTGCGCGACGCGGCGTTTGATCCCCTCCGCGTCACCCGCGCGGAGCTCGAGGCGGCGGGCGAAAAGGAGTTTCCCACCCTCGACGACTCCGCCGCCGAAAGGATGCTCGCGGCGATAGCCTCTGCGCGCGCCGAGTGTGACAGCGTCGGCGGCATAGTCGAGTGCGCCGCCGTCGGACTTCCCACCGGTCTCGGCGAGCCGCTCTCCGGCGGCGTCGAGAATCGCCTGTCTGCGGCAATGTTCACCCTCGGTGCGGTGCGCGGCATAGAGTTCGGGGACGGCTTCGCCGCCGCCGCGATGCGCGGCTCGGAGCATAACGACGGCTACGGCGTGTCGGACGGCAGAGTGACGCCGCTCACGAACCACGCCGGCGGCGTCCTCGGCGGCATGACGACCGGCGCGCCGCTTCTCTTCCGCGTCGCGTTCAAGCCCACGCCGTCCATCTCGAAGCCGCAGAGGTCTGTTGACCTCGCGAGCGGCAGAGAGACCGAGCTTGTCATCGCGGGCAGGCACGACCCGTGCATCGTCCCGCGCGCCGTTCCGTGCGTCGAAGCGGTGACGGCCTGCGTACTTCTCGACCTTATCCTCGGAAACAAAGGAGCGACCGAAAATGGAACTCTCTGAACTTCGCGCCCGGCTGGATGTTGTGGATAAACAGCTTCTCTCGCTCTTTGCGGAGCGCATGGGCATCGCCGCCGACGTGGCGGCGGTGAAGAAGCGCGACGGGCTCGCGCTCTACCAGCCCGACCGCGAACAGCAGATACTCGAGCGCGTCGGCGCGGAGGCGGGCGAGCTCGGCGGATATGCCCGCGCGCTCTTCTCGACGCTGATGGCGCTCAGCCGAAGTTATCAGGCGCACCTCGACGGTGCGGGGGACGACATCGTGCGCGCGTTTGACGGCGCCTCCGTACGGGACGACTTCCCGCGCGGAGGGAACGTGGCGTGTCAGGGCGTCACCGGCGCCTTCTCCGAGGAGGCGTGTCTCGACCTCATGCCGGACGCGCACATCCTCTTCTTCAAGAACTTCGACGCGGTGTTCTCCGCAGTGGAAAGCGGTCTCTGCGCCTACGGAGTGCTTCCCGCCGAAAACTCCACCCACGGCACGGTGAGCCGCGTCTACGACCTCATGCTCGAGCACCGCTTCAGCATCGTCCGCTCGACGAAGCTTAAGGTCTCGCAGTCGCTCCTTGCGCCAAGCGGCGTCAGTCTTCGCGACATACGCGAGGTTATAAGCCACGAGCAGGCGCTCGGACAGTGCAGAGCCTACCTCGAAAAGCTCGGCGTCACAGCGACCGCCGTCGAGAATACGGCGCTCGCGGCAAAGACCGTCGCGGAGAGCGGACGGCGCGACCTCGCGGCGCTGTCTTCCGCTCGCTGTGCCGAGCTGTACGGGCTCGACGTCCTCGCGGAGGACGTTCAGGACGAGAGTTCGAATTTCACCCGCTTTATCTGTATAGCGCCGGAGATGCGGATATACCCCGGCGCAAACAAGCTGAGCTTTGTCTGCTCGCTGAGGCACATCCCCGGCGCGCTCTACTCGCTCATAAGCCGCATAGCCGCGCTCGGCCTGAACCTCACAAAGCTTGAGAGCCGCCCGATACCCGGGCGCGATTTCGAGTTCACCTTCTACTTCGACATCGAGGCCGACCCGTCCGACCCGGACGTCCGCGCGCTCATCGGCGAGCTTGAGACAGTGACCGAGAGCTTCCGCTTCCTCGGCGCTTATTCGGAGGTGTAGGATGAAGCTCGGTCTTATCGGAAACCCGCTTGGCCACAGCTACTCTGCGATAATACACAAGAGCTTCGGCGGGGACTACTTCCTGCACGAGCTCGCGCGTGAGGAACTTGCGGACTTTCTCACGCGCGGCGAGTGGGACGGGCTCAACGTCACCATCCCCTACAAGCGGGACGTCATTTCCTTCTGCTCCGAGCTCGGCTCCGCCGCGCGGGCGATAGGCAGTGTGAACACGCTCGTCCGCCGTCCGGACGGCAGTATATTCGGAGACAACACCGACTACACCGGCTTTCTCGCCCTCTCCCGCCGCATCGGCGCGGACTTTGCGGGAAAGAAGGTGCTCATCCTCGGCTCGGGCGGCACGTCGCTCACGGCGCGCGCCGTCGCGCGGGACGAGGGCGCGCGCGAAATACTCGTCGCGAGCCGCACCCCCTCCGGTGAGGGAACGATAGGCTACGGCGACATAGACCGCCATCTCGACGCGGACATACTGATAAACACCACGCCCGTCGGGATGTTCCCTAATGAAGACGCCGTACCTATCGAGCCGGAGCGCTTTCATCGGCTTGAGTGCGTACTTGACGTGATATACAACCCCCTCCGCACCGAACTCGTCCGCCGCGCCCGCGCCGCCGGGATACCGGCCTGCGGCGGGCTGTACATGCTTGTCTCCCAGGCGGAGGCGGCGCGGAAGATCTTCGGCGCGGAGAACCATGCCTCCTGCGAGGAGGTCTACTCCGGCCTTCTCCGCAGCCGCGAGAACGTCGCCCTCATCGGTATGCCGGGGTGCGGAAAGAGCACCGTCGGCAAGCTCGTCGCGGAGGCGCTCGGGCGCGAGCTCGTCGATACCGACGAGATGGTCGAAAAGGCGGCGGGCATGACCGTCCCCGAGATATTTGCCGCCGAGGGAGAGGCGGGCTTCCGCCGCCGCGAGCGCGCGGCGATAGCCGAGGCGTCCGCAATGCGCGGCGCCGTCATCGCCACCGGCGGCGGCGCTCCGACCTTCGAGCAGAACCGCGCGGCTCTCCGCCGTTCGGCGCGGGTTTACTACGTCAATCGGGATGTCGCTCTGCTCTCGACCGACGGGCGGCCGCTCTCGACCTCCCGGGAGCGCCTGCACGAGATGCTTGCCGAGCGGGCGCCGTCCTACCTCGCCTGCTCGGACGTCAGCGTGAAAAACGACCGCCGCCCGGAGGACGCGGCGGCGGAGATAGTGAGGGATTTCAATGAAAATTCTTGTGATTAACG
>CANPWY010000073.1 GCA_947585215.1 uncultured Clostridia bacterium | reverse complement strand
CAGCTCGTGAAGGTCGCGCTCACGAGCATCGTCGCGCTCTTCGGCACGAGCCAGATAGCCGCGAACGGCGTCGCGCAGACGCTCTGGTCGCTCTCCGCCTCCGCCTCGAACTCGATGGGCACGGCGTACATAACCGTCATCGGCCGCTGTATGGGCGCGGGAGATACCGACGCCGCCGACTTCTACTTCAAGAAGCTCACCAAATGGACGATACTCATATCCACCGCGTGGAACGCCGTCTCCTTTGCAATTACGCCGATAGTGTGCGCACTCTCGGCGCTCGAGCCGGAGACTCAGCACCTTGTGCTCATTCTCGTGCTGATACACAACGTGTTCAACGCGTTTGTGTTCCCGTTCTCCGGCGGTTTCAGCAACGGGCTCCGCGCCGCGGGCGACGTGAAGTACACGATGTACGTCACGATATTCTCCACGATAGTCGGGCGGCTCGCGCTCTCTTACCTGTTCTGCATAGTCTTTGACTGGCAGGTCATCGGTGTCGCGCTCGCGATGTGCTGCGACTGGGTGATCCGCGCGGTGCTGTTCATATACCGCAAGCGCTCGGGGAAGTGGAAGAACTTCAAAGTCATATAGATTTTGAGGGCAAAGCTCAATCAGCGGGGTCTGCCCCTCACCCATATAGCGGGGAAGCCCCGCGAGCATCCGCGGGGCGAGACCCCGCGTCCCTGAGTGAGGCAGAGCCTCACCGGCAGATGTGGGGCATGCCGCCCCACACCCTGCGTTACTTTTTGCTTGTGCAAAAAGTAACCAAAAAGCACACGAAGGGGAGAAAACCTATGGTTTTCTCCCCTTTGTACCCCTCTTTCCTTTGACCGGAAGGTTTCTGCTACGCGGGACCTCTGTCCGTAGCTTAGTACACGCGCACACGCTCAAACTTTCCACTAGAACCGAAAGTTTCGTTTTCTAGGGAAAGCATCTGCATTACGCTTATAGTGTGAGCGTAGGACCGGACTTTTATATCTACTACGCAGGAACTGTTCGATGTTGTCGAATAGTCGGATGTTCCCCCAGAAACTCACCCGGTAGGACGATAGATTTGTTTGATACAGAGTGTGTCCTGTTATGTGGGTTGCGGTTGTGTGTCTGTGTTGGGAGAGGGATTATTAAGGGAGAGGGCGGAGCCCTCTCCCTTAAGCGCGTTTTTGGTTACTTTTTGCGCGAGCAAAAAGTATCGCAGGGGTGCGGGGCGGCACAGCCCCGCGAAAGTAGTGGTGAGGCTCAGCCTCACTTCAGGACGCGGGGCCCGCCCCGCAGATTCCTGCGGGGTCTGCCCCGCTAGAGGGGTGGGGATGCAATCCCCGCAAAGTGCCTGTAGGGATGCGGGGGCTTGCCCCGCGAATGCCCGCGGGGCTTCCCCGCTGGATGGGTGGGGGGCGCATGCCCGCAGTTAGGGTGCGGGGCAATGCCCTGCAAGGCGGCGGGCTCTGCCCGCTGACGACACGGTCTTGACACATTCGCCTGCACGTTATATAATTCAGTAGTTTGGAATATGTATGCGCTCTGCGGCGCAAATCCTGAATTTGAGGTGATATTTATGGTACCGACTCCCGAGGAGGCTCTGCGCCTTGTCGAGGAATACAACGAGGGCGAGTTTCACAGAAAGCACGCGCGGATAGTGGGTGACGTTATGCGGTGGTTCGCGGTCGAGCTCGGTTACGGAGACGAGGCGGACTTCTGGCAGACGGTCGGGATCCTTCACGACCTGGACTTCGAGCGCTGGCCGGAGGAGCACTGCGTAAAGAGTCAGGAGATAATGCGCGGGCTCGGGATAGATGAGCGCGTCGTCCGTGCGACCGCGAGCCACGGTTACGGCATCTGCGTCGATATAAAGCCGGAGCACGAGATGGAGAAGGTGCTGTACGCCACCGACGAGCTCACCGGTCTGATAGGCGCGGCGGTTATGATGCGCCCGTCGAAGAGCGTGAGCGACCTCGAGGTCTCGTCGCTGAAGAAGAAGTTCAAGGACAAGAAGTTCGCCGCCGGCTGTTCCCGCGACGTGATACGCAGCGGCGCGGAGATGCTCGGCTGGGATCTCGACACGCTCTTTGAGCGCACGATACTTGCCATGCGCGCAAGCGAAAACGTAGACTGATAAAATCGTGGCGGTGCTTTCGCATCGCCCCGAACTTTTATCTGCTTTCCTTCCGGCGCTTCATGAGCTCCCGCGCCTCCTTGCCGGTGATATGCTCCGGCGTGAGCTCGATGACGGCAACGGCCGCGAGCTCGCGGTCTATCGCACCGGCAAGCCCCTCCGGGCTGTCCGACGGGTGGTACTTCCGCCCGAGCTTTTCGAGCGCCGCGTGAATCTCCGCTGCGTCCTCAAGCACGCGGGCGCGCCCGAAGACTATCACGCTTCGGAAGTAGGTCGTGTACTCCTCGGGCACGACGTCGTCCTTATCCACGACGCAGAAGGACACCTTGTCGCACGCGCGGACAGCGTCCATTTTGTGTCCCTGCTTCGCGCAGTGGAAGTACAGCTTTCCGTCCGCGAACACATAGCTCAGCGGAACGGCGTAGGGATACCCCTCGTCGCCGAGGACGGCGAGCACGCCGCTCGTCCCACGCGAAAGCACTTCCTCGCAGACCTTGCGGTCGAGCTCCTGCGCGCTTCTTCTCATTTTACGAAACATAAGTTTTCTCCCCTTTTTCTGCGGCGGACGGTTCCCGCCGAATAACAGACAGACCGGCAGCCCGTGCCGGTCTGTTTTGCACTTTTGATGGTCGCGCGAGCTCAGAAAATCTTTGAGTAGACGCTCTTCTCCTGCGTCCAGCCCTCTATCTCCTTTGCGCCGACAGCGCGGATATAGAACGGCTTCGCGTCCTCCGCCGCCCAGCCGATTATCGCGTAGCCGTAGCCCATGTCCCGCATCGAGCGGAGGCAGAGCCGCAGGAGCGCGGCGCCGATGCCGCGCTTGCGCATATCCTCCCGGACGCCGGTCGGGCCGAAGTAGCCGCGCGCCGTCGCGTCATAGCAGGCAAAGCCGACTACCTCGCCGTCCGCGACCGCTGTCCAGCAGCGGGCGGGCGACTCGGAAAACGCTGCCTCGCACTCGTGCGCCCAGCCCTCCGAGAAGTTCTCGCGGATGAACTCCAGCACCTTGCCCTTGCTCGGCGCTATCGGCCGAAGGAACCGCACGCCTTCGAGCGACGGGCGCGCAAGGTCGGGCTCGAGCTCGGCGTCGTAAAGGTTGACAAGCATATCGCTCATGGCTGTACCTCCTCTGTGTGTGCGGGGACGGTTTTACTCCTCCTCGGTCGCAGTGACGACTATGTGCAGCTCGTCGAGCTGCTTCTGCGTGACCTCGCTCGGGGCGCTCATCATCAGGTCCTGCGCGTTCTTGTTCATCGGGAAGGGTATGACCTCGCGTATCGACTCCTCGCCCGCCATCAGCATCACCATGCGGTCGACGCCGGGGGCTATGCCCGCATGAGGCGGCGCGCCGTAGCAGAACGCGTTGTACATCGCGGGGAACTTGCTCTTGACGGCGTCCTCGTCGAGCCGGACGAACTTGAACGCCTCTATCATTATCTCGGGCTCGTGGTTTCTCACCGCGCCGCTCGACAGCTCCACGCCGTTGCAGACGAGGTCGTACTGGTACGCGAGTATCGAGAGCGGGTCTATCTCTCCCGCCTCGGCCTTCTTCAGGACCTCGAGGCCGCCCTGTGGCATCGAGAACGGGTTGTGGCAGAACTCCAGCTCGCCGGACTCCTCGCCGATCTCGTACATCGGGAAGTCCACTATCCAGCAAAACTCGTAGCGCTCGCGGTCGATGTACTCGTCGCAGGCGTTGCCGAGGAGCTTCAACAGTGTGCCGGCGGTCTTCTGCGCCGTGAGGCGCGCGGGGGACGCGGCAATACCCACAAAGTCGCCCGGCTTCAGACCGAGCGCCGCCGTGACGGCGTCCTTCACCGGCGCGACAAACTTCGCTATGCCGCCGACCGGCTCGCCGTTCTCGTCGAGGCGGAACCAGTAGGTCTTCTCGGCGGTCTGCACCTCCACGTCGCTTATGAGCTTGTCGATGAACTTGCGCGGGTGGTTGAAGCCGGGCGCGACGACGGCATAGATGTTTGCGCCCTCGAACGGTCCAAAGCCGCACCCGCCGAGCGCCTCTGTCGCGTTAGTCAGCTCGAGATGTATGCGGAGGTCGGGCTTGTCCGAGCCGTACTTCTCGAGCGCCTCGAGGTAGGGTATCCTCTTGAACGGCGCGGACGCGGGGTACTTTCCGAACTTCGTGAATATCGGGGGAAGGACCGCTTCGAGCACGCCGAACACGTCCTCCTGAGACGCGAAAGCCATCTCCATATCGAGCTGGTAGAATTCGCCGGGGGAACGGTCGGCGCGCGCGTCCTCATCGCGGAAGCAGGGCGCTATCTGGAAGTAGCGGTCAAAGCCGCTCGCCATGAGCAGCTGCTTGAACTGCTGCGGCGCCTGCGGAAGGGCGTAGAACTTCCCGGGGTGATTGCGGCTCGGAACGAGGTAGTCGCGCGCGCCCTCGGGACTTGACGCGGTGAGTATCGGCGTCGTTATCTCGAGAAATCCCTGCTCGGTCATAGCCGCGCGGAGCGCCGCGACGACCTGACAGCGGAGCACGATGTTCTTCTTGACGTCGGGGTTCCGCAGGTCGAGGAAGCGGTATCTGAGGCGCGCGGTCTCGTCCGCCTCCTTCGAGCGGTTTATCTGGAAGGGCAGCTCGTTGTAGCGGCAGCGGCCGAGGACCTCCATCTTCGTCGGGACGACCTCGATGTCGCCGGTGGGCTGCTTGGGGTTCTTGCTCGCGCGCTCGCGCACAGCGCCGTCCACCGCGACGGTGGACTCCTTGTTGAGCGCCTTGAACTCGGCTATGAGCTCCGGGGTCTCGAGCACGACCTGAGTCGTGCCGTAGAAGTCGCGGAGCACCGCGAATGCGAGCTCCGAGCCCACCTCGCGAAGATTCTCGAGCCATCCGCAAATGCGGACGGTCTCGCCCACGTTTGTCATGCGGAGCTCGCCGCAGTTATGTGTTCTGGACTGTACCATGGTCTTAACGCCTCCACCATATTTCGACCGGCAGGGTCGGCATACGCCTCCCGGCCGGGAATTTACGTTATTTTTCCGCCACTATCGGGCGCTTCTTCTCCGCGGACAGAGCATCTGCCGCGAGTTTTGCCGCTTCCTCCGGCTTCATGCGATTCTGCTCGCCCGAGCGCATGTCCTTCAGGGACACCTCGCCCGCGGCAAGCTCGTCCTCGCCGATGATGGCGATGAACGGCACACCGAGCCGGTTCGCGTAGTTCATCTTGCCCTTGAACTTCTTCTCCTCAAAGTACACCTGCGTCTTCGCACCGGCGCGGCGGAACGCCTCCGCCGCCGCTATCGCCCCCGCGCGGTCGTCTGTCATCGGTATCACGAGAACGTCCGCCGTCGAGCGCCGGGTCTCGGTATCGACGAGCCCCATGTCGCAGAGCGCCCAGTAGAGCCGCGAAAGACCTATTGATATTCCCACGCCGGGCAGACGGCGCTCGGTGTAGTTCGAGGCGAGGTTGTCATAGCGCCCGCCGGAGCAGGGCGAGCCTATCTCCGGGTAGTCGAGAAGCGTCGTCTCATACACTGTGCCGGTGTAGTAGTCGAGGCCGCGCGAAATGGTGAGGTCGACGGCGAAGTTTTCGTCCGGTACGCCGAACGCGCGGACGCCCTCGACGACCTTGCAGAGCTCGTCGAGCCCTTCGTCGTAAAGCGCGTTCGAGCCGCGCAGGGTCTCGAGGAACGCAAGCGTCTCGCCGCTCTCCCCGGAGTGCGCCATGAACGACAGTATCTCGTCCGCCTTGTCGGCGGGAATGCCAAGGTCGTCCGTGAAGATGGCGCGGACCTTCTCCTCGCCTATCTTCTCGAGCTTGTCCGCCGTCCTCATTATCTCCGCCGAGAGACTGCCGAGACCGAGACTTTCATAGAACCCGCCGAGCAGCTTGCGGTTGTTTATGCGTATGCGGAAGCGGGTGATGCCCCAGCGGGTGAAGACCTTGTATATTATCGCGGGCATCTCGGCGTCGTTCATAATGTCGAGCGAGCCGTCTCCCACAACGTCGATATCCGCCTGATAGAACTCGCGGAAGCGTCCCCTCTGCGGCCGCTCGCCGCGGTAGACCTTCCCGATGTGATAGCGCTTAAACGGGAAGGAGAGCTCCCCCGCGTGTTGCGCGACGTACCGCGCGAGCGGCACGGTGAGGTCGAAGCGGAGCGCGAGGTCGTTTTCGCCCTTCGTGAAGCGGTACATCTGCTTGTCGGTCTCTCCGCCGCCCTTCGCGAGAAGTATCTCGCTGAGCTCAATTGCGGGCGTGTCGAGCGGCACGAAGCCGAAGGACTCGTACACCTCCTCGGCTATCCTACGCATCTCGTCAAATCGGAGCTGTGCCCCCGGCAGCAGCTCTATAAAGCCGCTGAGAATACGCGGCGTCATTATCTCACCCATCACATATCCTCCATAAGATCGTCTTTCTTTCGCCCCTCCGCGCGGAGATGTTCAAGCTCCTCCGCGCTCCGGGCGTAGTCGAAGCGGCGGCGTCCGTCTCCGTTGTACTCCTCCCGCAGGGGACGGTAGACGTGCGAAAAGTCGTCCTCGCGCGGGCCGCCGCAGTACCGGCAGTAACCGTACCAACGCAGACCGTCCGGATCTCTGCACGCACCGACAAGCCGGCATCCGTAGGTGCTGAGCACACGGCTTGTCGGCATATCGTCGCAGATATTTCTCGTCCTGAGCTCGTAAATGCCGCAGCTCCGCGCGAGCATCGCCGCGAGAAGCGTTATCTCGCCCACCCGCCATTCTCGGCCCGGGCCGGGCTTTGCGGCCTGCCTCAGCGCGCTGACGCAGTTCTGTCCCGGGCGGAACCAGTTCTCGCCGGGGAAGCGTCCGAGGTGCTCGTCGCGCTCCTCGACCTCCCACTCGAGGCCGAATACCGGCTCCGGCGTCACGGCGCAGGCCGCCGTCAGCACTCCGTCGCGGCGGGTGTACCACAAGAGACCCTCCTCGACGTCCCGCTCAACGCGGTCGTACATCGGCAGAGCCTCCGCAAGCTCCTGCGGCGCGGCGTTCCGCGCCTCGCGGTAGAGGGCAATGACTGCGTCGAGGTCACTTCGCTCCGCGCGGATAAAGTCCGGACGTTTCATTCGGATGTAGTCCGTGTCCACGACCATCCGCACATTTTCCGGTATTCCCGACATGTGACCCCTCCGAAACGCCGGCCTATCTGCCGACGGTGATGTTGCGCCAGTCGAGGTCGCCCCTCTCGAGGCCGAGTATGAGCATCTCCGCCGTGGCGACGTTCGTCGCCATCGGTATCGTGTTCAGGTCGCAGAGGCGCAGAAGTCCTTCTATATCCGTGTCGCTCATCGGGTCGAGCGGGTCGCGGAGGAAGATAACCATATCTATCTCGTTGTAGGTTATCCGCGCGCCGATCTGCTGGTCGCCGCCCTGACGGCCCGTGAGGAAACGCTGCACCTTGAGCCCGGTCGCCTCGCTCACGAGCTTTCCGGTAGTGCCGGTGGCGCAAAGCGAGTGCTTGGAAAGTATCCCGCAGTAGGCGATGCAGAACTGCACCATGAGCTCCTTTTTCTCGTCATGTGCGATAAGAGCGATATTCATCTGTCCTGTTCCCCTCTCGTTTTATGTTTATCGGGTCGCACCGGAACGGTATCCCTTTTTCGGATCCGGCCTGCCGCCGACCTATCTCCCTTTGTATTTGTACATTATCCGTGTGTGGACTATCTCAGAAACTCCTTTGCTATCGGAACGCTCTCACCCACGAGCCGCTTCGCTATGCGGAGATACGCGGCCGCCGCGCCGTCCGAAGCGGTGAGCACGAGAGCTTCGCCGCGGTTCGAGCTCACTATCACCCGCTCGTCCTCGGGCACGACCCCGATGAGCGGGATGCCGACAGCGTCCATCGCGTCGTCCGCATTGGGCGCTCCGCCGGACGCCATGAGCGACGGCCTCGCGCGGTTCAGCGCGAGACGGAGCTCGAGGTGCCGGCCGCCGACGCGCTCAAAGAGCCGCGCCGCCGCCTCCGCGTCCCGCAGGCTTGTCCTGTCCGGCGTGGTGACGATTATTCCCGTTCCGGACACCTTAGAACAGCTCTGCACTATCGGCCCGAGCCCCGCGGGGCCGTCCACCAGGCAGAAATCGTATGCCGAAGCGGCGTAGCTGATAAGCGCCGGAAGGAGCTTCAGCTCCTCACTGTCCATACTAGGCGGAGCGGCGAGGAGGTAGAGACCGGGTATGTCCGGATGCTCCGCCGCCGCGTCCCCGAGAGCCGCGTCCCTGCGGAGAACGTCTCCCAGGTCGAGCGCCGTGACGTCGTTCATCCCGAGCGGGATGTCGAGGTTACGGAGCCCGACGTCCGCGTCGATGCAAAGCGTCCGAAAGCGCATCGCCGCAAGGCAGGACGCGACTCCCGCCGTAAAGGACGTCTTTCCGACGCCGCCCTTTCCGCTTGCGACGAAAACAGCCTTGCCCACCTTCGC
>CANPWY010000072.1 GCA_947585215.1 uncultured Clostridia bacterium | reverse complement strand
GCGGTGCTCCTCGGCGCGGGGAACCTCGGCCGCGCGATACTGAAAAACTTCGACTTTGAGGCGTGCGGCTTCCGGATGCTCGCCGCGTTCGACGTCGACCCCGCGATAGTCGGCACGGCTCAGCACGGCGTGAGCGTCTACCCTCTCGACGTCCTCGAGGAGTTCACGCGGCGCTACCGCCCGTCGGTCGCAGTGCTGACGCTTCCGGCCTCCGGCGCGGAGGATGCGGCGAGCCGCCTTAACTCGCTCGGTTACAGCGGAATATGGAACTTCACCGGCGTCGACCTCGCCGAAAGGAGCCCCCGCCTTTCCATAGAAAACGTCAACTTTGCGGACAGCCTCATGGCTCTCCGCTTCAGGATAAAGTGATTCGGGAGGCGAAACCATGCTTGCAAGTCAAAAACTGCGCGCACTCTCGCCGGAGCTTGACCCGCTCCGCCTCGGCACCGGCTGGACGCCGGAGGAGCTCTCCCTGCCGCAGGTATTCGTTGAAAGCACCTTTGGGGACAGTCACCCCGGCTCCTGCCACCTCGACCGGCTCACGAACGCCGTCCTGCGCGGGATAAGAGACGGCGGCGGACGCGGCGCGCGGTACTTCTGCACCGATATGTGCGACGGCGAAAGTCAGGGCACCGACGGGATAAACTACAGCCTCGCGAGCCGCGAGATGATCGCAAACATGATAGAGATACAGGCGAACGCCACCCCGTTCGACGCGGGCGTGTTCATAGCGAGCTGTGACAAGGGACTTCCCGGGAACCTCATGGGTCTCGCGCGGGTGAATATCCCGTCGGTCGTGGTCTGTGGGGGAACGATGAGCGCCGGGCCGGAGCTACTCACGCTCGAACAGCTCGGGATGTACAGCGCAAGGTTCGAGCGCGGCGAGATAGACGCCGCGCACCTCGAGTGGGCAAAGCGGAACGCCTGCCCCGGCTGCGGCGCGTGCAGTTTCATCGGCACCGCCTCCACCATGCAGATAATGGCCGAGGCGCTGGGTCTCGCCCTCCCTGGCAGTGCGCTTCTCCCCGCCTCCGGGACGGATATAGACGACCTCGCGTACCGCGCGGGACGCCGCGCGGCGGAGCTCGCGCGCGAGGGAGTCCGCCCGCGCGACATCGTCACTCGTGAGAGCTTCGAGAACGCGATAATGGTCCACGCCGCCATATCCGGCAGTACAAACGCCCTGCTCCACCTCCCCGCCATAGCGCACGAGCTTGGCGTCGAGTTGGACGGTGACGATTTTGACCGTCTGCACCGCGGCGCACGCTGGCTCCTCGACATCCGCCCCGCCGGGCGTTGGCCGGCGGAGTTTTTCGGCTATGCCGGCGGCGTGCCCGCGATAATGGAGGAGATAAAGGACGCGCTTCACCTCGACGCGCTCACCGTCACCGGCAGGACGCTCGGCGAAAACCTCGCGGAGCTGCGCTCCTCCGGCTACTACGACCGCTGCCGCGAGCTTCTGGAGGACGCGAACCGCCGGTACGGCCTCAGCCTCACGCGCGAGGACATAATACGTCCCGCTTCCCGTCCGCTCGGCACGGACGGCAGTATCGCCGTCCTGCGCGGAAGCCTCGCGCCGGAGGGCGCGGTGATAAAGCACACGGCCTGTCCCCGCGAGATGTTCCGCGCCGTCCTCCGCGCCCGTCCGTTTGACAGCGAGGAGGAGTGCCTTGACGCGGTGCTTCACCACCGCGTCGATAAGGGCGACGCGGTCTTTATCCGCTATGAGGGTCCGAAGGCGAGCGGCATGCCCGAGATGTTCTACACGAGCGAGGCGATAAGCTCGGACGCGGAGTTCGGGCGCTCGATAGCGCTCATCACCGACGGGCGCTTCAGCGGCGCTTCGACCGGTCCGGTGATAGGCCACGTCAGTCCGGAGGCGCAAGCTGGCGGCCCGATAGCCCTCGTCGAGGACGGCGACCTCATCGAAATAGACATTCCCGCGCGGCGGCTCGCGATAGTCGGCGTCGGCGGCGAGCGACGGAGCGCGGAGGAGATAGGCGCGGTGCTCGCGGAGCGCCGGAAGCGCTGGCGTCCGAAGCCGCGCAAATACAAAAGCGGCGCGCTCCGCCTCTTCGGCGAGCACGCCGCAAGCCCGATGAAGGGCGCGTACCTCGAGTTTAGAGACTGAACTGTCTATTATGTTCGGTCTGTGAGATTCATTTTTCTCTTAATTATTTTTCATAAATCCCTTGACTTCTTGGTTATTGAGTGTTAATATAAAATCACAACTTTTCCTAAACCCGGTTGGGGGATGGTTTATGTGCATTTATCAAAAGTGCGAATACGAGAGGCTATGGAGCAACAGGGTCTAAAGACTTTTTCAGATCTTGCTGCCACAGTCGGCATAAGCAAAAACCAACTCTCCGTAATGCTGTCAGACAGTTATGATCCATTAAAGTCCAGGGTCAACGATCTGTGCCGGGTGCTTCAGATAACTCCGGAAAAAATCATAGAATTTTCTGAAAACCGCACACATCAGCCCACATTTACCTTTGAGAAAAATGAAATTACTGCCATAGAGCTATTTGCCGGAGCCGGAGGGTTAGCACTGGGTCTTGAACAGGCAGGTATACACACAGTCGAATATGTGGAGCTAGACAAGGCTTGCTGCGAAACACTGCGTACTAACAGGCCGGAATGGAATATCGTATGCAAGGACATACACGATGTTGATTTTTCCGGTTACTCCGGAAAAATAGATTTCGTTTCGGGCGGTTTCCCCTGTCAGGCGTTTTCCTATGCCGGGAAAAAACTCGGTTTTGACGATACTCGCGGAACGTTATTCCACGAGTTCGCGCGTTGTGTGCGGGAAACACAACCCAAAATGTTTCTTGCCGAAAATGTCCGCGGATTAGTTTCGCACGATAAGGGACGCACACTGCAAACTATACTTTCTGTTCTGAATTCCCTTGGCTATAATACTCAATACAAGATACTGAACGCCGCATATTTTGGGGTAGGGCAAAAGCGTGAGCGAGTAGTTATCGTCGGCATTAGAAATGATTTGCCGATACACTTTACTTATCCGACTCCGGCAAAAAAGATGACCACTCTGCGGGAGGCGCTTCAAAATTGTCCCACGAGTTTAGGCGAATCTTACAGTGAGAAAAAGCGAAAAGTTTTAGATTTAGTTCCCCCGGGCGGGTGTTGGGTAGACCTCCCCGAAGAAGTCGCCAAGAGCTATATGGGAAAATCCTATTTTTCCGGCGGAGGGAAACGTGGTATGGCTCGGCGCATAAGCTGGGACGAGCCTTGTTTGACGTTGACCTGCAGCCCTTCGCAAAAGCAGACCGAGCGCTGTCACCCGGATGAAACCCGTCCTTTCACTATTCGGGAATACGCAAGGATCCAATCCTTCCCCGATGACTGGAATTTCTGCGGAGGTATGGGAGAACAGTATAAGCAGATAGGCAATGCCGTACCTGTCGAAATGGCAAGACGTATCGGTGTACAGGTGAAGAACGCTATACTTGAATATCGGAACAAAGAGCTTTCTAACGGCCAAGTTCGTCTGCAAGGTTTTGAATAACTCTGTCAAGAAGATCAGAGCTGTTCATCTCGTCCGCCACTTCCGCACATACGTTTATCAAGTCTTCATAGAAGTCGGTATCCCCGGTCAGTCTGTACCAGAACTCTTTCCCTACATATACAGGGTATTCCTCGTCTATTTTCTTGTATTGCTGACTTAGGCTTTCTTTTGTGCCGTAAAACACTCCGACAACGCAATCTGTCACTACCAAGGGACTGTGATTTGTCCTTGCTAACCGAGCAAGGTCTCTAAAATGGTTTTTGATCGTCGTGACATCGTCATGATTTATGGTATTTGGTCCGGACTTGATCTGACAATATTTCCTGCGCCCATCCACAGTGTCGACAAACTCTATATCTATCCCGGGTGTTGTCGAAGCATACGAAGCGAGCAATTCATTGCAAAAATACTGGAGTTGGGTTCCGAATGTAGTAGTTATTGACGTTCCCAATACTCTCGGATATATGAGAGCTTTTGCCATATTTTCCGGTGAAGAGTCTCCAAACGCAAATCTCGCCAAGTATTTGTGCAGGAACGGGTTTACATTAAACTCATCAAGCGAAGCAAGCTTTTCCGTGTTAGCTTTGTGTCTCTCCGCTATGCTTTCTCTAAAAAAGTCCTTCGCTTTTTCGAGTATTTGACCGCGCTCAGCTTCTGTCATACTCCTACCTTCCTTTTCTTTAGTATTAAGGTTTATTTTAGCACAAATTAGTTATATCTGCAACATCCATTGCAGTAACAGAGACATGCTTTCTTGTGCAAACCTGTTTCCGAAAAGAACCTCCCGCTCCTTATGGAGCGGGAGGTTCTTCTCTAAACGTATCTACCTGCGGAGCCTCGACTCAGAACTTGCCCCTCTCGCGGTCCTTCTGCTCGAAGATCTTCTTGAGGAGGTCCCAGTCGTCGTCCTCGGCGTCCTTGCCGCCGTTTTCGGGCGCGGCGAGGGCATCCTGTGTCCCGGCAGGCTCGGCGGGCTTCGCCGCCTCCTGATGGCTGATGCCGGAGCCGTCCACAAAGTTCGTGGCGATGACGGTTATGCGGATCTCATCGTCGAGCGAGTCGTCAAAGCCCGCGCCGAAGATGATGTTGCAGTCCTCGCTGACGGCGGACTGGACCATGCTCGCGGCGGTGGTGACGTCCTCGAGGCGGAGGGCGGTGGAGCCGGTGATGTTGAGTATCACGCCGCGCGCGCCGTTTATCGAGGTCTCGAGCAGCGGGCTCTCGATGGCGATGCGCGCCGCCTCCTCGGCCTTGTTCTTGCCGGAGGCTCTGCCCACGCCCATGTGCGCGAATCCCGCGTTCTCCATGACGCTCTGAACGTCCGCAAAGTCGAGGTTTATAAGTCCCGTGACCTTTATGAGGTCGGATATGCTCTGGACGGCCTGACGCAGTACGTCGTCCGCTATCTCGAAGGCGTTGAGGAAGGTTATCTCCTTCTCGCTGACGTGCTGGAGGCGGTCGTTTGGGATGACGACGAGCGAATCGACCCGCTCGTGCAGCTCGTCTATGCCGGCGTTGGCCTGGTTCCTGCGGCGCATGCCCTCAAATGCGAAGGGGCGCGTCACGACGCCGACGGTAAGTATGCCCATCTCCCGGGCGATGTCCGCAATGATCGGCGCCGCGCCGGTACCGGTGCCGCCGCCCATTCCGGCGGTGATGAATACCATGTTCGTGCCCTCGAGAGCCTTGGCTATCTGCGCGCGGCTCTCCTCGGCGCTCTTGCGGCCGACCTCGGGATTGGAGCCAGCGCCGCGGCCGTGGGTGAGCTTTTCGCCTATCTGTATCTTCTCGGTGGCGGAGGAGCCTTTAAGGGCCTGTATATCGGTGTTGACGGCTATGAACTCCACGCCGTGCATCCCGGAATTTATCATGCGGTTCACGACGTTGCAGCCGCCGCCGCCAACGCCCAGAACTTTTATGACGACGCCAGCCTCTATGCCGGTGTCCATGTCGAAAGTCATACCCATTTTTCAACTTCCTCCCCAAAAACTTTTTATCCGGAAAAATTTGACAAAATGTGACATACACAAGGTATTGTACAGCATACACTCGTAGGTATACTATATTTTATCGCGTTTTTCCACGCAGGTCAAGAGCCGAGCGCGCATTTTCCTAAAAATAAGCGATTTTTCAGAACTCCTCGAGGAACCGCGCCTCGCCCTTCTCGATAAGGCGGCTGAGGTCGATGCTTCCTTTCTGGTTCGGCCCCAGCTTGTTCTGCACTATCTCGCGCAGATACTCTATCTTGTAGTCCAGGTCCTCCGGCGCGCCGAAGTCGACGTCGAAGCGCCCGTCGAGCCTTATCGACACGTCGTACAGTCCGGACAAATCTATCTCGTCCACGTCGCGAAGCAGTCCGGAGCGCTCAAGCGCGGAGAGGGTGTCTGCGTAGGTCTGAAGGCGAAGCTCGCCCTCCTCGCCGAGCTCCGCCATGCTTCCCTCGAGCGGCGTCACCGGCTGTACGCCGTCGACGCGTATGAGGCCCATCGGCTCCTCCGTGACGCGTTCGAGAAGCTTCCCCTCGGTGTTGCAGAGCCAGAAGTCTCCCGCGCCGGTGAAGTACGCCGCGGCCTTCGTCTCGGTGACGGTGATTATGAGCGTGTCCGGCAGACGCCGGGTTATCTTCACTCCGTCAACATACGGAAGGGCGGAGGTTATGCCTATCGTCATGCCCCTCTTGTTTATGAACACGAGGTTGGAGCCGGTCTCCGCGCCGGAGGCCGCGATTATATCCGTATCCTTGTAGTGCCCGGCGCCCTCGACCTCGATGTGCTTCATCTTGAAGAAGATGAATATCGCCGCCGCAGTCACCGCCGCTATCACCGCGACGAGGAAAAGCACCGACAGGCAGCCGGGTGCTCCCCGTCCGCCTGTGCTTCTCCTTCTCGGTTGTCTCCTTCTTTTTGGCATCTCAAAACGTCCTTCTGTACCTTTATTCCCGGCTTATGTCCGCCCCGAGCGAACGGAGCGACTCCTCAAGGCCGAAATATCCCCTCTCGATGTGCTCGGTGCCGCCGATGCGTGTGCGTCCCTCCGCGCCGAGCGCCGCGACGACGAGTCCCGCGCCGCCGCGAAGGTCGGTGGCGTGTACCTCCGCGCCGAAAAGGCGCTCCACGCCCTGCACGAGCGCGACTCTGCCCTCCGCGCGTATATCCGCGCCCATTCTCATGAGCTCGCCCGCGTGGCGGTAGCGGCTCTCGAAGATGTTCTCCACGAACATCGTCGCGCCGCGCGCCGTCGCCATGACGCTCATCATTATCGACTGCGCGTCGGTAGGAAATCCCGGGTAGGGCTGAGTCTTTATCGGCCGGACTGCCGCGAGCCGTCTCGCGGCGGACACCTGTATGACGCTCCCCTGCTCGCACACGTCCGCGCCGGCCTCGCGGAGCACCGCGCTGACGGCGCTCACCTGCTCCGGCCGCGCGTTCTCGACGAGCACCGCGCCGCCCGCGGCGGCGACTGCCGCCATGTATGTAGCCGCGACTATCCGGTCGGGTATGACCCGGTGCCGCGCGCCGTGAAGCGGACGGCCGCCCTCTATCTCAACAGTCATTCCTCCCGCGCCGCGCACGTCCGCGCCGAGCGCGCAAAGGAAATCCTGAAGGTCTACTATTTCCGGCTCGCGCGCCGGGTTGAATATCCGCGTCCTGCCCTTCGCCGCGGTCGCGGCGAGCATGATGTTCTCCGTCGCGCCGACGCTCGGGAACGCCAGCGTCACGTCCGCGCCGCGCATGTTATCCGCGCGGCAGCATATCCTTCCGCCCGACTCGGTTATCTCCGCTCCGAGCGCTCGAAGTCCCGCGAGATGGAGGTCTATCGGCCGCGCTCCGAGCTCGCACCCGCCCGGCCTGCTCACCTCCGCGTATCCGCAGCGCGCGGCGAGCGCGCCGAGAAAGGTCACCGAGGAGCGCATCTCCCTCATCTGCGCGTCGGGTATGTCCTGCCGGACGACGTCCCCCGCGCGCACCGCGAGGGTGTCTCCGTCCCTCCGCACCTCGGCTCCGAGGCGCGAAAGTATCCTCCCCGTCGCCTCGACGTCCCGCAGAGCGGGACAGTCCTCCAAAACACATTCGCCGTCCGTTAATACACAGGCGGCAAGTATCGGCAGCGCGCTGTTCTTTGCGCCGTGTACGCGCACGCTGCCGTACAGCTTCTTTCCTCCGTCGATAATGAGCGTGCCCATATCCGCCTCCGATTGAACAATGGTTTGGTCTTTCGTCCGCACCATACTATTCCTTCAGAGTACAGACGGTGAATATATCTGCCATTCGCCGGCCTCACGGTGCGACAGGAGCTTACCGCTCTCCGTCCGCAAGCCCGCATATCGTGTCGTAGATCCTAGACGCCGCGTCGAGGACGGCCATCTCCCGCAGTGCCGCGCTCATCCGCGCGAGGCGCGCGGGGTCGCCGAGGAGCTCCTTTATCGTTCCGTAGAGCAGCTCGGGCGTGCAGTCCTTCTCGACTATCACGACCGCGCCGCCCGCGCGCTCGAGCGCTCTCGCGTTCGCCTCCTGGTGGTTCTCCGCCACGTTCGGCGAGGGGATTATCACCGCCGGCTTCGCCGCCGCTATGAGCTCGCTCAGGGTGCTCGCTCCGCCGCGGCAGACCATCAGATCGGCGGCGCACGCCGCCTCCGGCATGTTGAAGATATACTCGCGCATGTCTATCTGCGGCTGACGGCCAAGGTCGATGCCCATGTCGCGGAGAAGGTCGGGCATCCACTTCCAGCCGAAGCTGCCGGTGGAGTGGATGTGGCGGAACCGCGCGCTGTCCTCGCACTCGAGGCGCATGACGTTCGCTATCGTGCGGTTCATCTCCCGCGCGCCGAGGCTTCCCCAGTAGCTGACGACGACCTTCTCGTCCTGTGGAATGCCCATCGCGTCGCGGGCGCGCTCCCGGCTTCCGAAGATGAACTCCTCGCGCACCGGCGTACCGGTGACGACGGTCCTCTCCGGGTTCTTGTAGTGCTGTGCCGCCTCGGCAAAGCCGACCATTATCCTGTCAGCGTGCTTTGCGAGCACCGAGGTCGTGAGCCCCGGCTTTACGTTTGACTCGTGAATCGCCGTCGGGATGCCGAGCTTCTGCGCCGCCGCGACCGCCGGGTAGCTTGCAAACCCTCCGGTACCGACCACGAC
>CANPWY010000071.1 GCA_947585215.1 uncultured Clostridia bacterium | reverse complement strand
TACTGCGCCGTCCGCGCCACCGCGCGTATCGCCGCGTTCATGCCCGGCGCGTCTCCGCCGCTCGTGAGCACTCCTATGCGTTTTACCTTGTTTTCCATATTGCAGCTCCTCCGATCGTTTCAAATCTCTTCAAAACCGGCGGCGCGGGACGCGCGCCGTTCCGCGCTTTTTCGGCGTCCGCTTCCGCCGAACCTATTTTACACCGTTCGCGCGCAGGTTTCAAGACTTTGCCTTCAATACCACGTTCTCCCCGCCCGCGAGCTCGCGCAGTCTCTCAAGCAGGCGCGGGTCGAGGTCGCAGGCTATAGCCTGCTTCCGCTTCGTGTCCTCATAGTAGACGACGGCTCGGGACGAGCCGGGGAACATCGTGAGCATCGGACGTATCTTCCGCGCCGCCGATGACTGCTCGCCCTCGAGCTTCACATACAGCGTCCCGCCGGGCGTCCCGTTCTGCTGAGGAGTCTCGCCGAGCGGCTGTGCGCTGTCGCACACCACCTGCGCCTCGCGCTCGTCGCGGACGGATATTCTGCCCTGCACGAGCACGGCGGTGTCGTTCTTAAGATTCCGGCCCCACTTCTCGAGCGTCGAGGGAAAGATGATAAGCTCTACCGTGCCCGCGTCGTCCTCGAGCTCGGCGTAGGCCATCGTTGAGCCGGAGCGGGTCTGCTTTGTTCTAAACGACGAAACTATCCCCGCGAGCGTTACCGCCTGTCCGTCCCGGAAGGCTCCGTCCCCCTCCTCGAGGCTTGTCATCATCCGCGCTATCGGGACGGTGTTCAGCCCGGAGAGCTTATCGCGGTAGTCGCCCATCGGGTGGCCGCTGAGGAAAAGACCCGTAACCTCGCGCTCCATCGCGATAAGCTCCGAGCGCGTATACTCCGGAATGTCCGGCAGGGGCACCTCCGAGGCAAAGCTCGCGTCTCCGTTCTCCGCGGCAAGCGAGAAGAGGTCTATCTGACCCTCCACCGTCTTGCCGCGCGCGGCGGCGATGTTCTCGAGAATGGACTCGCACACCGCCATGAGCTGGCTTCTACGCCCCATGCCGTCGAACGCGCCGCACTTTATCAGGCTCTCGACCGCCCTGCGGTTCATATCCTGTGAGAACATCCTCTCGCAGAAGCTCTGGAAGCTCACGAACCTTCCGTTCTTCTCCCTCTCGGCCATGACCTCGAGGATGAACTTCCGCCCGATGTTCTTGACCGCGACGAGTCCGAAGCGGATGTTGTCGCCCGAGACGGCAAAGCCGTCGTTTGACTCGTTTATATCCGGCGGCAGGACGTTTATATTCATTCTCCTGCACTCGGCGATGTACTCGCCCACCTTGCCGGTGGAGCCGAGGACGCTCGTGAGAAGCGCCGCCATGTACTCCTTCTTGTAGTGGCACTTGAGGTACGCCGTGCGGTATGAGACGACAGCGTAGCATGCCGCGTGAGCCTTGTTGAAGGCGTAGCTCGCGAAGCTCTGCATATCGTCAAACAGCTCGCTTGCGAGCGCCTCCGGAACGCCGTTCGCGGCACAGCCCTTTATTCCGGCCTCCTCATTGCCGTAGATGAAGTTCTCGCGCTCCGCCGCGAGGACGTCGTGCTTCTTCTTGCTCATGGCGCGGCGCACCTCGTCCGCGCGCCCGAGCGAGTATCCGGCAAGCCGCCGGAATATCTCCATGACCTGCTCCTGATATACCGCGACGCCGTATGTGACCGACAGTATCGGTTCGAGCAGGGGATGCTTGTAGTGTACCTTCTTTGGGTCCTGCGCGCCCGCGAGGTATGCCGGTATCGAGTCCATCGGTCCAGGACGGTAGAGCGCGACGAGCGCCGTGATGTCCTCTATCGACTTCGGGCGGAGCTGCATGCAGACGTTCGTCATGCCGCCGCTCTCGAGCTGGAACACGCCCTGCGTGTCCCCCGCCGAGAGCATGGCGAAGGTCTCCGGATCGTTCTCGTCTATCGAATATATGTCAAAGTCCGGCTCGCGCAGACGCACGAGCTTTGCCGCGTCGTCTATTACGGTAAGGTTCCGCAGGCCGAGGAAGTCCATCTTGAGAAGACCGAGCTGTTCGAGCGGCACCATCGTGAACTGGCAGACGACCGACTCGTCGTTCTTCGCGAGCGGGACGTAGTCGCTCACCGGGTCGCGCGTTATCACGACGCCCGCGGCGTGCGTGCCGGTGTTCCTCGGAGTGCCTTCGAGCGCCTGCGCGGTGTCGATGAGCCGCTTTATGCGCTCGTCGCCCTCGTAGAGCTTCCGAAGCTCGGAGGACTGACTGAGCGCCGTCGCTATCGTCATGCCGAGGCTCATCGGAACGAGCTTCGCGACAGTGTCCGCCTCGGCGTAGGCCATACCCATGACCCGCGCGACGTCGCGTATAGCGCCGCGCGCGAGCAGTGTGCCGAAGGTGACTATCTGCGCGACGTGGTCCGCGCCGTACTTCCGCACGACGTAGTCGATGACCTCCTGACGGCGGTTCGGGCAGAAGTCCACGTCAAAGTCCGGCATGCTGACGCGCTCCGGGTTGAGGAAGCGTTCAAAGTAGAGGTCGTACTTTATCGGGTCGATGTCGGTGATGCCGAGGCAGTACGCCACTATCGACGCCGCGCCCGAGCCGCGCCCCGGTCCTACGGGGATGCCGTTCCGCTTGGCGTAGCCGATGAAGTCCGCCACTATGAGGAAGTACTCTACAAAGCCCATACTGTTGATGATGCCGAGCTCGTACTCGAGGCGTTCGCGGTGCTCCGGCGTCGAGTTTGGGTAACGCTTCGGGAAACCCGCCTCGCACTGCTTGCGGAGGAACTCGTAAGCGTCGGTCTCGCCCTCTGGCAGCTCAAACTTCGGCAGGTGGTAGTGGCCGAACTCGAAGTCAAAATTGCACATCTCGGCAATCTTTACCGTGTTCTTGAGCGCCTCCGGGTGGTGCGGGAAAAGTGCCGCCATCTCGTCGCCGCTTTTCAGATAGAACTCGTCGGTGGCAAACCTCATCCTGTCCGGGTCGTCTATCGTCTTGCCGGTCTGGATGCAGAGCAGGACGTCCTGCAATGGCGCGTCCTCCCGCGTGACATAGTGCGCGTCGTTCGTGCAGACGAGCGGTATGCCGGTCTCCTCCGAGATTCGCTCAAGTCCGCGGTTGACCGCCGCCTGCTCCGGTATGCCGTGGTCCTGAAGCTCGAGGTAGTAGTTCCCCTCGCCGAATATCTCCAGATGCTCGAGGGCGGCGCGCTTCGCGCCCTCGTAGTTCCCTCCGGCAAGGAGCTGCTGCACCTCGCCCGCAAGACATGCCGAGAGGCATATAAGCCCCTCCGAATGCTCCCGAAGCAGTTCCTTGTCCACTCTTGGCTTGATGTAGAAGCCCTCGGTAAATCCCGCGCTCACGAGCTTTATGAGGTTCTTGTAGCCCGTCTTGTTCTTGACGAGCAGGACGAGGTGGCGGCTCGACGCGTCGAACTCGTGGACGCGGTCGTGCCGCGTCCTCTCCGCGACGTAGACCTCACATCCGATTATCGGCTTTATGCCGGCGTCGTGCGCCGCGCGGTAGAACTCCACCGCGCCGTACATCACGCCGTGGTCGGTTATGGCAAGCGCCTTCTGACCCATCTCGGCGGCGCGCTTCACGGCCTGCTTTATGCGGCAGAAGCCGTCAAGCAGGCTGTATTCCGTGTGAACATGCAGATGGACGAAATCGGTCATCGACGCCACCCTTTCAAAAAAAGATTTTCCTTTGCGGAGAGCCGCCGCGCGCCGCCGGGCCTGTCCCCTCGCGGCGCGCGGCGTATGTGGAGCCGTCTTTCGCGGCTACAGGTTCTTTGCAAGCTCACAGAGCCTCGCGAGCCGGTGATTGAGTCCCGAACGGCTGACGCCCGCCATCTCCGCGAGCGCCGCAAGCGGCTCCTCCGGATTCTCGACCCTGAGGCGCGCCGCCTCACGCAGTACCTCCGGAAGCTTCTCGAGCTCGCCCGCCGCCTCGAGCTTCCGAATAGCGTCGAGCTGCTTCTGCGCGGCGGACACCGTCTTTGAGATGTTTGCCGTGTCACAGTTCACGCGGCGGTTGACGCTGTTGCGGAGCTCCTTTTCGATGAGCGCCGTGTGTACCGCGAGCGCGGCATTCGGCGCGCCTATCTTTGCAAGCACCGCCGCGACCGCGCCGCTCTCCTTGAAGTAGATGAGGTATGTCGACTTTCTCACGGCGGTCTTCGGCTCGAAGTCCATGTCCATAAGCAGCGTTGTCACCTCGCGGCTGAGGTTGAAGTGACGCGTGGACAGCTCGAGGTGATAGCTCCGCTCCGGGTCGCTCACCGAGCCCGCGGAGAGGAACACTCCCCGGAAGAACGCCTCGCGGCAGCAGTCGTTTTCCACGAACGCGTTGTTGAGGTGCAGTGCCTCGCCGCGCTGTTCGTATCCGAAATAGGTGTAGAGCTTCCTTGCGGTCTCGCCGGAGGCGGTTATGAGGCTCTTACCGGACTGCATGCGCACCTCCGGCACGGCGTCCGCGACGCGCTTCGCGAGCATCAGGAACCGCTCGCGGAAGCGCTCGTTCTCGGTCACGAGCCTCAGCTCGTCGTAGGAAAATGTGTTCGCGAAGAGGAGCGCGCCGTACAGCTCCGCCGCCGCGCAGCAGTCGCGTGCGGGCGTCTTACGGCATAGCTCGCTCTTGGCCTTCGCGGCAAACGAATGGTCCGGCATCATACTCACCTCCGGTGCACGAATCAAAATTCCCGTTGTCTTCCGTTCTTCAATATCTCTTCGGCGGCAGGACCCCGCCGCCCGATATTTACGTCTCCCGGCGGGGACTGTCCTCCTCCGCGCGTGCCTGAAGCCACTCCGCCATCATTCGGTCGTAGCGGCCGTAGATGCCGCGGCGCGGACGGCGCTTCGCACCGAGCGAGGCTATCGCCGCCGCGAGCTTTCTCGGGTCGTGGCGGGCGAAGTTCCCGCTCCGCGTGAGCAGATCGCGTTCGACGAGCTCGACCGCGAGCCGCTCGAAGTCCTCCCGGCGGTACGCCACCGGCTCCGCGTGCTCCGCGCGGTACTTCTCCACCGTCTCCGGCGGGACCGCCGCGCTGTTGACGATGCACGCGTCGACGATGTCCCCCGCGTGGTCGGTGATAGCCTGTATGTGGTCGAGGGCGGTGTATCCCTCGGTCTCACCCTCCTGAGTCATGACGTTGCAGATGTATACCACGAGCGCGGACGACCGCGCTATCTCGTCCGCGACTCCCCGCACGAGCAGGTTCGGTATGATGCTCGTGTAGAGGCTCCCCGGTCCGAGAACTATCATGTCCGCCTCGCGTATCGCCTCTATCACCTCGCCTATCGGCTCGGGACGCTCGGGTATGAGGCTCACGCGCTTTATTCGCGAGTCCGCCGCGAGCGTGAAGTCGTGTACCTTTGACTCGCCTATGACCGACGTTCCGTTCTCGAGCTCCGCCTTGAGGCGGATGTTCTCCGCCGTCACCGGCAGTACGCGCCCGGTTATGGCGAGAACTTCGCTCATCCTCCGCACCGCCTCCACAAACGAGCCGCTCATCCGCTCGAGCGCTGCGAGGAAGAGGTTGCCGAAACTCTGCCCCGCGAGGCTTCCCTCGCTGAAGCGGTAGCCGAGCACCTGCGCCATCGTCGGCTCGGCGTTGGCAAGCGCGAGTATGCAGTTCCTTATATCACCCGGCGGGAGCATCCCCATCTCGTCGCGGAGGACGCCGGAGCCTCCCCCGTCGTCCGCGACGGTGACGACCGCCGTTATATTCTCCGTACAGTCGCGAAGACCCTTGAGCAGTGTCGAAAGCCCGGTGCCTCCGCCGACGACGACCACCCTCGGGCCGACGAGCCGCGCGCTCTCTATGTCGCCTAGCGCAAAATCGCCGCGATGGTAGAGGACTACGTCCTCCGTGTCGCCGTGACCCGGCAGGCTGTTTTGCCGCTCTTGCTCTTTATCCATCTTCTACCCCTTGTCGATGTCTCTGTGGGAAACCGTGGTCCGATAGCCGAGCGCCGAGATCCTGTCGGCGAGTTCCTTCGCTATCGCCGTGGAGCGGTGGCGTCCTCCGGTGCATCCTATGGCTATGGTAAGCGAGCTCTTCCCCTCCTCGACGTACCCCGGCAGCAGAAACTCTATAAGCGGCTGCATCCTGCGGAAGAACTCGCGCGTGTTCTCAAATCCGAATACGAAGTCGCGCACCGGCTCATCGAGGCCGGTGAGCGTTCTCAGCTCGTCGTGGTAGAACGGGTTCGGCAGGAACCGAACGTCGAAGACGAGGTCCGCCTCCGCCGGCACTCCGTACTTAAACCCGAAGCTTATCACCCTCACCCGCATCGACTGCTCCGCGTCGAGCCCGAGCTTTGTGACGAGCTGTTCTCGAAGCGTCGCGCCGTTGAGGACGGTCGTGTCTATCAGTATATCCGCGTGCTCCCTTATCGGCCCGAGCTTTCTCCGCTCGCGCTCGACGGTCTCGGCAAGCGTCTCGCCGTCCGCCGCGAGCGGATGCGGCCGCCGCGACTCCTTGTAGCGCCGGATTATCGCGTCCGTGTCCGAGTCGAGGAAGATTATGCGGCACTCACAGCCCATCTCTCCGAGGGCTTTCATCGTCTCGAAGAGCGGCTCGAAGCCGTCCCCCGTGCGGATGTCGGTGACGAGCGCCACGCGGTCGTACCGCCCGTCGCTCGATATACAGAACTCCGCGAACTTCTGCAGAAGCGCTATCGGCAGATTGTCCACGCAGTACCAGCCCAGATCCTCCAGGATGTCCGCCGCGCGGCTCTTTCCCGCGCCGCTCGTGCCGGATATTATGACTATTTGAACCTTCCTGTCCATTTCCCTCTCCTTCGGCTCCTACTCCTCGCCGACGACCTTTATCTCCGGCTCGAGCAGAACGCCGTGTTCGCGCCGTACCGCCGTGCGCACCTCCTCGATGAGCTCGAGGACGTCCCGCGCGGTCGCGCCTCCTTTGTTTATGATAAAACCAGCGTGCTTCTCGCTCACGCACGCGCCGCCCACCGTGAGTCCCTTGAGGCCGGTCTCCTCGATGAGCTTGCCCGCATAAAATCCCGGCGGACGCTTGAACGTGCTCCCCGCCGACGGGCTCTCGAGCGGCTGCATACGCCGCCTCCGCTCCCTGTACTCCTCCATCTGCGCCGCTATCGCCGCCCTGTCCCCCTCCGGGAGACGCAGGCGCGTGCGCAGCACTACCGCGCCGCTCGACGTAAAGCAGCTCTCGCGGTAGCCGAAGCGGTGCTCCTCGCCCCTGACCGTCACAAGCTCGCCCTCGGGCGTGACGGCGTCGGTCTCGGTCACGAGTCCCTTCATCTCCCCGCCGTAGGCTCCGGCGTTCATGTATATCCCGCCGCCCACCGAACCGGGTATCCCCTGCGCAAACTCCAGCCCGCCGAGTCCGAGGTCACGCACGTAAGCCGCGAGGCGCGCGAGCGGCGCGCCGCACTCCGCCTGCACCTCTCCGTCCTCTGTCTGCGACATCGCGGCGAGCCGCACCGTGGATATCACCGCGCCGCGTATCCCTCCGTCCCGCACGAGCAGGTTCGAGCCGCCGCCTATCACGAGCGCCGGCACGTCCTCCGCGTGCGCCCACTTCAGCAGCTCGATAAGGGCATCCGCGTCCTGCGGGACGCAGAACAGATCCGCAGGCCCGCCTATCTTGAAGGTCGTGTGCCTGCTCATCGGTTCTTCGCGCAGAACCTCCACGCCCGGAACGTCGCAGACGATCGAGCTCATAAGTTTTCCCGTGTCCATCCGGCACCTCTCAAATGCGGTATTTGCAGCTTTATAATTATACCGCGTTTTACGACGGTTTAGAAGCTCGCAGAAGCGCGGGACGAGCATACGACCCGTCCCGCGCGTATGATCGCCGCTTATCTGCCGAGCATTCCGGCGCCGACTATGCCGGCGTCGTTTCCGAGCGATGCCTTGGTTATGCGCACCTGAGACACCTGGCTGCTCTTGCCGCTGTATGTCTCGGCGTTCACTATCTCGCGCAGGGGCGCAAGAAGGGTCTCGCCCTCGTTGGAGATACCGCCGCCGATGGCTATGACCTCCGGCTCGAATATGTTGATGAGGTCGATTATGCCTGCGGCGAGGTGGTGGATGTATATATCCACTACCTTCTTTGCCGTCTCGTCGCCCGCGCGCATGGCATCAAAGGCGGTGCGGCCGTTGACCTTGGTGATGTCTCCGTCCACTATCTCCCACATCTTCGAGGACTTGTCCTCCGCCATGTGCTCCTTTGTCGTAACTATAAGGCCGGTCGCGGAGGCATACGCCTCCCAACAGCCCTTGCGTCCGCAGCCGCACTGACGGCCGCCCATCTGGATGACGATGTGGCCTATCTCGCCCGCGCATCCGTTGTGGCCGCTGTATATCTTGCCGCCGGTGACTATGCCTCCGCCGACGCCGGTGCCGAGCGTGACGAATATAGCCTCCTGCGTGCCCTTCGCGGCGCCGCCGGTGACCTCGCCGAGGGCGGCGCAGTTCGCGTCGTTATTGATGTAGACCGGCACGCCGTACTTCGCCTTAAGGCCGTTGGCGATGTTGACGTTCGCGAGCGGGAGGTTTGCCGAGAAAAGCACCTCGCCGGTCTCGACGTTCATCATGCCGGGGCACCCTATGCCTATCGAATCGATGTCCGACGCGGAAAGTCCGCTCGCCTCGAGCACGAGCTCCACGACCTTGTCGAGGCCGGAAAGCACCGCCTCGGTGCCGTC
>CANPWY010000070.1 GCA_947585215.1 uncultured Clostridia bacterium | reverse complement strand
TCGATGAGTCCCGCTTCGATGGCGCAGGAGTAGACCGCTATCGGCTTTATCGAGGAGCCGGGCTGCTTTGTCATGGCCGTCGCGCGGTTGCGGGCACGGTTGACGGTCTTCTCTCCGAGCCCACCGTACATACCGAGGACGTTGCCGGTGTACGGGTCCATGACGACTATCGCGCTCTGCGGCGGAGCCTCGAGGGTGTCCGCGTCGCGCAGGGTGGGCCAGAGCTCGGGGTTCGTGTATACCTCGTCTATGACGGCCTGAACGTCCGGGTCCATGGTGGTATATATCTGGTAGCCGCCCGTGAAGAGATACCGCTCCGCTATGCCGTAGCTCACGCCGCGCTTCTCCATGATGTCGGCTATGACGTCCTCTATGACCTGGTCGCAGAAGTAGCTCTGTATCTTCGTCGTTTTTGAGGAGGATGTCGAGCTCGAGGGCATATCGCGCTTGAAGACAAGGCGCTGGTTCTTGGTGCGCTGATAGGTGTTCTCGTCGATATATCCCTGCTCCTTCATGACCCACAGGATGTTCTCCTGACGGTCCTTGTTGTGGTCGCGGTTCTGATAGGGGTCGTAGTAGGTGGGCAGATTCGTGATGCCCACGATGCTCGCCGCCTCCGCGAGAGTGAGGTCCTTCGCGTCCTTTCCGAAGTAGGTCTGCGCCGCCGCCTGTATCCCGTAGCAGCCCTGCCCGAAGCAGACAAGGTTGATGTACACCTCGAGGATGTCCTCCTTGGAATACTTCTTCTCGAGGGCGAGGGCGCTGAATATCTCGGTGAGCTTTCGTCGGACGGTGACCTCCTTGTTTCCGGTGACGTTCTTGACGACCTGCTGCGTTATCGTGGAGCCGCCGAAGCTCGACCCGCTCCCGAGGAACATGGTGTACGCCGCGCCGAGCGTGCGGTACCAGTCGACGCCGTGGTGCCGCCAGTAGCGGTGGTCCTCAATGGCCACGAGCGACTGGAAAACGTATTCCGGCAGCTCGTCATACTCCACCCAGACGCGGTTGTCGAGGAAAAGCTCCTGCATGACCTCCCAGTCCTGAGTGTCCTTGTCGTAGTAGTAGATGAAACTCGTCTCGTTGAGCGTGAAGTCGTCAAGGCTGATGTCCTGCCCCTCCGCGAGGAAGTTCTGGCAGTAGACGACAAATATCAATGCGAACATCACACCGGTGACGAGCGCTATCATGAGCAGTGTGCCGACGCTCGCGAAGACCCACTTCACGGTCTTGCCGATGACCTTCAGCGTCGTGAGTGCGACGCGCACGCCGGTGCTGCGCTGTTTTTTCTTCGGAGTGTTTTCCGTCAATCCTTTCACCCCTTGTGCTTATGATTTGAGACGCGGGCGCGGATATGCGCCGTCCGCATTCGGCGGCTCAGACGCGCTCCTTGCCGTAGAAGAAGAGCGCGACGGTGCCGGGGCCGGAGTGCGAGCCTATTACCGGCCCGATGTAGTTCTTGATTATCTTGCCTATCTTATACTTCGCGCAGAGCTTTTCGATGATGTAGTCCGCGTCCTCCTCGCAGTCGCCGTGGCTGACGGCTATGCAGTCGAACTCGTCCGAGAGCTTGAGGGTGTCCATCCACTCGATAAGCCCGTCGAGCGAGCCGCGGCGGCCGCGCTTCTTCGAGCAGGCGCGGAGCTTTCCCTCCGCGTCGACGTCGAGCAGGGGCTTGATGCCGAGCATCGAGCCGAGGACGGCCGTGCCCTTGCCGACGCGCCCTCCGCGCTGGAGGAACATCAGGTCGTCGACGGTGAAGAGGTGCTGGATGTGCTTCTTGTTGCGCTCGAGCCAGTCCGCCGTCTCCTCGATAGTCTTGCCCTCGCGGCGGAGACGGACGGCGTAGTGAGTAAGAAGTCCGCCGCCGAGCGAGGCGATAAGCCCGTCGCAGACGATGAGCTTCCGGTCGGGATAGTCGGGCGCGGCGTCTCCCGCCGCGACGCACGCGGCGTTGTAGGAGCTGGATATGCCGCTTGACATGGTGATAACGAGAAGGTCACGCCCCGCTTCGAGGTACTTGCGGAACCACTGCTCGTAGGTGTCCGAATTTATCATGGAGGTGGTCGAGACCTGACCCGCGCGGAGCTTGGCGTAGAACTCGCCGTAGGGAGCGCTCAGTCCGGCGTCGTCAAGGTAGGTCTGGCCATCGATCATGTAGGTCATCGGGATGAAGTCCACGTCGTTCTGCTCATAGAAGTCCCTGGGGAGATCGGTTCCCGCGTCCACCAGAATTGCGAAGTTATCCATAGTCTTTCTCCTCTCTCTTTACCCCGAGGCACGGAAGGCGGGCTTGCCGCGCACGCTCCGCCGGGATCGGGGCAGGATATACTGACACAACATATAGTATACACTATTTTTTGCCGCACCGCAAGGTTTTTTCTTTTTTGCGGGAGGAGCCGCCGCCATCAAGCGGGGGAAGCCCCGCGGGCATTCACGGGGCAAGACCCCGCGTCCCTAGTAGAGCAGAGCTCTGCCGACACCATGCGGGGGCGCTGCCCCGCACCCCCGGCGGGGCTGTGCCGCCCCGCACGCTCCAGCGGGGAAGCCCCGCGAGCATTCGCGGGGGTGACCCCGCGTTCCTAAGTGAGGCAGAGCCTCACCACCACCACCTTCGCGGGGCTGTGCCGCCCCGCGCCCCTGCGTTACTTTTTGCTCGCGCAAAAAGTAACCAAAAACGCGCTTAAGGGAGAGGGCTCCGCCCTCTCCCTTAATAATCCCTCTCCCAACACAGACACAACACCATTACTGCCAGAACAGAACGACACTCTGTATCCAACAAATCTGTCATCCCACCGGGTGAGTTTCTGGGGAAACATTCAACTTTCCCTAGACAGTCGACAACATCGAACAGTTCCTGCGTAGTAGATACAAAAGTCCGGTCCTACGCTCCCACTATAAGCGTAATGCAGATACTTTCCCGAGAAAACGGAGCTTTCGGTTCTAGTGGAAAGTATGAGCGTGGACGCTTGTACTAAGCTACGGACAGACATCCCGCGTAGCAGAGACTTTCCGGTCAAGGAAAGAGGGGTACGAAGGGGAGAAAACCGTGGGTTTTCTCCCCTTCGTGTGCTTTTTGGTTACTTTTTGCACAAGCAAAAAGTAACGCAGGGCGCGGGGGCGCAGCCCCCGCAAGGTGTCGGTAGAGCTCCGCTCTACCAGGGACGCGGGGCTCGCCCCGCAAATGCTTGCGGGGTCTGCCCCGCTAGATGGGTGTGGGCTCGCGCCCGCAAATTTGACCGTTTCTTGACTTTTTCGTGTTATATTCGTACAATTACAGGGGGCAGGAGGCGATGCTATGGCATACAGAATTTTGATAGCGGACGACGAGGAGATGCTCGTGCGCGTCCTCCGGGAGCATCTGGAGCGCGAGGGCTACGTCGTCTCCGTCGCGGAGGACGGTGCGCAGGCGCTCGACCGTCTGAACCTGCGCCCCGACCTCATACTTCTCGACATAAACATGCCGGGGCTCGACGGTCTCGAGCTCTGCCGCATGATACGCGACGCGGTGAGCTGTCCCATCATATTCCTCACCGCGCGGATAACCGAGGCCGACAAGGTGCGCGGGTTCCGCGCCGGCGGCGACGACTACATCACAAAGCCGTTCGGCCTGCAGGAGCTCTCGGCGCGGATAGCGGCGCACCTCCGCCGGGATGAGCGGGTGAAAAGCGCCGGGAGCATCGTGTCCTCCCACGGGCTCATCGTTGACCTCGCGGGCCGCAGAGTGCTCTGGAGCGGCAGTGAGATACGCTTCTCAAAGCGGGAATTCGACATCATCGAGTTCCTCATAACCAATAAGAACCAGATTTTCGACCGCGAGAGGATGTACGAGCTTGTCTGGGGACTCGACGCGGAGGGCGACAGCAGCGTGATAAAGGAGCACGTCCGCAAGATACGCGCAAAGCTCCTCGAGGCCACCGGACGGGAGTTTATCGAGACGGTCTGGGGGATGGGATACAGATGGAAGAAATGAAGAGAAAACCACGGTCGCTGAAGTCGGAGTTCTTTGCCGCCGTACTTGCGACTCTGCTCGCAGTCGCGGCGGCGTCTGTGCTGACGGTCTTCGGACTGTGGCGGTTCCGGGCGTGGCTCCTGCCCGACCCGAACGAGGTGACGCTCCGCGTCCGCGTCACGTCGGAGGACGGCGAGGAGCGCGAGTTCTCCGGCAGGCTCGAAATAGACGGCGGCGAGATGCGCCTCACCCGCCTAAAAAAGTCCGAAAACGAGAGCGTGTATGACGTATCTGACGCCGCTTTCTCCGCCGAGAGCGTGGACAGCGGCGCAAGGCTCACCGGCCCGCGCCGCCGCGCCGCGTATGTCGCGGCGGGCGCGGCAATGGTGGCGCTCCCGATGGCATATTCTCTCGTGGGAGTGCTGTTCTGCGCCGTCCGCTTCTATCGAAAGAAGCTCTCCCCCGCCATCACCGCCCTCGACGACGCGGCGCGACACATCTCCGAGCAGGATCTCGACTTTACGGTGCCCTGCCCGACGCGGAACGAGCTCGGGCGGCTCTGCCTCTCCTTCGAGCGGATGCGCGCGGCGCTCTACGACAACAATCTGCGGCTCTGGCGGACAATCGAGGGCCGGCGGACGATGCAGGCGTCAGTCGCGCACGACCTCCGAAACCCCATCGCCATCATGGAGGGGACGGTCGAGCACGTCCGCGCGCTCGAGGACTCGGGCGCGCTCACGCCGGAGGCGCTCCGCTCGTCCCTTTCCGTCCTCGCGGAGACCTCAAAGCGGATGGAGCGCTACACCGACTGCATACGCGATCTTGACGCCATAGAGGACATCGAGCCGGACATGCGCGAGACTGCGCTCCCCGAGTTCCTGCGCCGTGCGGCGGAGAGCGTTCGCGTGATAGCGGACGCAAAGGGGCTCGATACGGATATTCGGTGCGACATCCCGGACTGCCGCGCCATGCTCGACCGCGAGATCTTCTACCGCGTGCTCGAGAACGTGTTCTCAAACGCGGCGCGCTACGCAAAAAGCCGCGTCACGCTTGAGTTTGAGCTAAGAAGCGGCACACTTGCGGCGCGCGTTGCGGACGACGGACCGGGCTTCTCTGCGCGTATGCTCCGCAGGAAAAACAGCCTCTACTACTCGGAGGACGAGACCGGCGGGCACATGGGTCTCGGTCTTGCCACAAGCAGGATACTCTGCGAGAAGCACGGCGGCGGGATCGCTCTCGCGAACCGCCCCGAGGGCGGCGCGGAGGTGACGATGACCTTCGCCGTGCGTATTTTGTGACGGGTGTCTGCGGGCGGAGGCCGCTTTGAGCGGCGCGGACTTGCGCGGCGTGTGTAGGTTCCGTCGCCGCGCAAAAAAGGATAAAGCGGGAGGGGCTTTCGCCCCTCCCGCTTTGCCGCATTTTTTGTTGTTCTAAGATGTGCTGTATTTTGCCGTTTGTGCGCTTACTTCGCGATGTTCTCGCAGAAGCGCATGAGTATCGTCGCGATCTGTGCGCGGATGGCTCCGTCGGTCGGTGCGATCGTCGTCGCGGTCGTGCCCTTGATGAGCTCCGTTCCGACAGCCCAGCTCATCGGGGCGGTCGCATAGCTCTGGACGCTCGCCGCGTCGGTGTAGGACGTGAGCGCAGCAGTCGTCGTGACGTCGTACTTCTTGTACGTAGCATAGCGATAGAGGATGGTCGCCGCTTCCTCACGGGTGAGGTCGCGCTCCGGACGGAACGTATCGTCGCCGTAGCCGCCGACAATCTCGTTCGCCGCCGCCCAGTTGATAGCATCACTGTACCACTCGCCGGACGCAACGTCGCTGAACGGGATGTTCTTCATGACGGCAGGCTCACCGTCGAGACGGTAGAGTATCGTCACGAGCATCGCACGGGTGGTCGCAGAAGTCGGTGCGAACGTCGTCGTGCCGGTGCCGTCCATCAGGCCGTGCTCGACAACGTAGTCGACGGCATCGACGAACCAGTCGGTATCCTTGACATCCGTGAACCTCGCGGACGGAGCGGGCTTCGTGCCCTCAACGAACGTGACCTGGACGGTCGCGCCGCCTGCGGGCATCGTGAAGCTGTAGGTGCCGTTGGCATTCTTGGTGACGGCCACAGCCGTGCCGGTGCCGTTCTGGGTGACGGTGACGGTATCGGCCGAATAGCCCTCCTTCGGCGTGACGGTGACGGTTATCGTCGTGCCGGCCGTCGCGCTCGTGGGCGAGACCGAGACGGTGCCGTTCGGGTTCGCCGGAACGGTCACGGTGTAGGCCGGGTTGGAAGTACCGCTGCCGGTGTAGGTGACGGTGTAAGTGTTGCCGTCCGGGGTCACCGTGTAGCCGCTGCCGGCGGTGATTTTACCGGTAAAGTTCTTACCTTCGGAGATAGCGAGGGTGAATTTTACCTCACGGCTGACGTACACTTCTTCCGCGCAATCTTCGAGGATCGTGATGGTGCCTTCATTCTGTACGGCGTTGACAGCTTCCTGAAGCGTTGCGTAATAGGTGGTGCCGATGCTAGCGACAGGCTGAGTATCCAGACTGATGGTGAACGGGCTCAGACCATCGGTGGAAGTAAAGGTAACAACGTTTCCGCTTGCCGTAACCTTTTCAGACTTGTGGTAGTGTGTCCCGTTCTTCTGGTGCTCAACAAAGATACCGTCTTCGACATCTTTAGTAAAGAAGCTACTAGGCACGCCAACGGTCAGCTTGATGGGCTCGTTTACCGTGAGGGGCTTATCCTTTTCGATCTGGACAGCGTTGATGCTGTTGCCGCTAAGCTGGATATTATCAGCACCAGTCGTAGCTACCAAGTCATATACTGCCTTAATCTCCACCTTGAGAGACTTAGAGGTCGCAGTGTTCTCATAGTCGGTTATTTCAAGGTTGAGGTGCGGCTGTACGACAAATTCTATATTGTCTTTTTCTACGTTACCACCAGCAACTACGTCGTCCAGCAATTCTTTCGCGTTATCCCTGTCGGTATTTACTGCGTTGGGCTTTGCCACAGCGTCGGTAGCCAGCGCGTTGAGGGTAGTGTCATCATCTGCGGGCTTGGTTGCCTCGGCGATTGTCTTTGCGGCAGCCTCGTCGATTTTGCCCTCCAGGCCAGCAGGAACTTCCGGAGTGGGTGTCTTACCCGTGGCAACCTCTACCTCAACCACCGCAAAGTCAGCCTTAACGGTGAAGTCCGCGCCATTCTTCAGCAGCTTGAAAGCGGCGCCTTCGGTACCGATGGTGACCTTGCTCCAAGTACCGTCGGCAGCCTTTTCGACCTTGGCAGTGACCGTACCGGCGGTCTTGTCGGTGGTGTTGCCGAGGTTCAGAGTGACCTCGATCGTCTCGGTGGCCTTCAGGCCGGACGCGCTGCCGGTGACGGTGATCTCGTGGTCGCCGCTGAGCGTCGCCTCGGCGTTGACAATGGCCGTGGAGCCCGTATCGAGGCTTCCCTTGGCCGTCGCCGTGACGGTGGTGATGTCGTCGGTGACATCAACAGCGGGGGCGGTGCTGGGCAGCTTCGAGAACTGGCGACCGTCAGCCTTGAACGTACCATCCGCATAGGTAATCGTATCCTGAGCGGTCAGCGTTTTGCCGGTGTAAGTGAAGAGCTCGAAGGTGTAGTTGCCGAGCGCAACACCGTCAGCGGGGGTACCGACCTGATCTTCGTTCAGGTAGCTCCAATAGAGGAATGTAGCCGTAGCCTCAGGATCGTTAGTGGAGCCAAGGCAATCAAGATACTCGCCGTCCTTGAGGATAGCAACAATGTACTTGCCGCCGTTGAAGTTGTCGCTCAGCTTGACGTACATGGTCTCGGCCGCGCAGTCGTCGATCTTCTTCTCGCCACCCTTGGCCTCATTCATCTGATCGTTGTCGACGTTGTAGGTGAAGCCGGCGCCGGTCAGCGTCATGTCGTCCATCTTCGCGCCGGTGAGGTCGACGTTGATGGTGCCTTCGCCGACCTTCACACCGTCTTTGGTTGTAAATTTCAGCGTGACGGTGTCATCGGTAATGCCCGTGCCCAGGTCATAGTAGAAAGCAACGCCATTGACGCCCTCGCCGCCGACATCTTTTTCAAGCTCTGTGAGTTTGAACTCCTTGCCCGCAAAGGTGCCCTCAGCAGCCGCTGCTTTCTCGGGAGCCTCAACATAGAAGCCTATCCAGTAACCGCCCGTATTCTTGCCGTTCTGATGATACTTTACATCGGTGGCGGTGATTTTAACGTCGTAAGCTTCTTTTTCAACGTCATATGTTGCCGCAACCTCAGCACCCGTGGCCGGTGTAACCGGGTTCGTGCTGTGGTCTGCCGCCACAGCCAAACCGATCGTCAAGCTGTCCGGAACCTCAATAACCTTGCCGTCAGTGCCGACCATCATATCTTCTGCAAGGTAGTCAGCAAGGTCGGTTGCAGGGTTGCCGCCGGTGAACGTGCCGCCGGAGATGGTAATCGGCTTGTCCTCGCCTTCCGGCTTCGCGGCCTCGCCCATCACAGTGTAAGCCACGGTGGGGTTGCCGTTGATGGTGCCGTCGGAGACGGTCACCCCGTTACCACCGTTGTTGTAACTCTCGTGCTTATCAACGGCGATAGCAGCCGCGGGAACAGAGTACGTTTTGCTGTCAGCACCCTTGGCGTCGCCGATGGTGACGGGCTCCGTGCCGGTGGCCGTGATGGTGCCGCCCTTGACGTCCAGCGTGCCGCCGCGAACCACGACGCCGGCCGGGCCGCTGATGGTGGCGGTGCTGTCCGTATCAAGAGTCAGCGTGCCGGCGGGCAGATACGCCCCGGCGGTAGTACCGGTGACCTTGCCGCCGGTGACGTTGATGGTGGTGGTATCTTTG
>CANPWY010000069.1 GCA_947585215.1 uncultured Clostridia bacterium | reverse complement strand
ACCGTCACCAAGCGCGAGAAGATAATCTTCCCGATAGTCGTCACCATCTTCACCGTGCTGCTTCTGCCGTCCGTGGCCCCGCTGCTCGGTATGCTGATGCTCGGGAACCTCCTCAAGGAGTGCGGCGTCACCGACCGCCTCAGCGACACCGCGCAGAACGCGCTGATGAACATCGTCACGATATTCCTCAGCATCTCGGTCGGCGCAACGACCGTCGGCTCGAACTTCCTCCAGATCCGCACGCTCTGCATCATAGCGCTCGGACTGCTGGCGTTCTGCTTCTCGACCGTCGGCGGCCTGCTGCTCGGCAAGCTCATGTGCTGGCTCACTCACGGCAAGATCAACCCGCTTATCGGCTCGGCCGGCGTGTCCGCCGTACCGATGGCGGCGCGCGTGTCGCAGGTCGAGGGCCAGAAGGCGAATCCCTCGAACTTCCTGCTCATGCACGCCATGGGCCCGAATGTGGCGGGCGTCATCGGCTCCGCCGTCGCCGCGGGCTTCCTGCTCGCCGCGATGCAGGCGCTGGGCGCGTAAAGACTTTCGCGGGAAATCGCGGGGGCAGACTTTGTCTGCCCCCTTCAATTTTCCGCGAAGCCGCCGGACAGAGCGGAGCTCTGCCGGCGGCTTCGCTCCGCTTCGCAATTCCCACGCGGCGGACGACCGCGTGGGCGCCCTTCCGATTAAACGTGCTCGGGCGAATGAATCGCCCTGCGCGAAGTTGGCGGCTTTGCCGTGGGCTTCAACCGCGCGAACCGGCGCGGAACCGCCTACGGCAAAAAATCGACGCACGCTACGCGCAAAGTATTTTTCCCGACGTACACGCCGTCGGGAAAAATGAATTTGATTTATTTCGCCGCCTGTCATACGACAGGCGGCGAAACTCTGCGAGGCTGGCGCGAAAAATTGCGAGAACGGGCGAGACCCGCGAGATTTCATGCTAGAAAGGACAGGCACGAAAGTGCCTGTCCTTTTGCGCGGCGAAAAAACTCGTGTTGCGGGAAAGGTCAAACTGTGGTATACTAACAGGGAATGACATACAAAACCGGAACGGAGGGACCCCGGGTTGAGAGAGCTGATAAAAATGTTCCTCGCGTTCGCGCGGATAGGAGCCTTCACCTTCGGGGGAGGCTACGCCATGTTGCCGATGCTTCAGCGCGAGGTCGTGGAGCGCTACGGCTGGACGACCGAGAGCGAGCTGATGGACTACTTCGCGGTGGGACAGTGTACCCCCGGCGTCATAGCCGTGAACGTCGCGACGTTCATCGGCTACAAGCGGCGTGGGATACCCGGCGCGATATTTACGACCCTCGGAGTCATAACCCCGTCGATAATCATAATAACGGTCATAGCGGCGCTTATCTCCGGATTTATCGGCAACGAATACGTTGCGCACGCGCTCGCGGGCATACGCGCCGTCGTTTGCGCGCTGATTCTGAACGCCGTGATAAAGTTCTGGAAGAGCGGCGTGAAGGACTGGATAGGCATACTGATATTTATTGCCGCGCTCGCGCTCTCGGTACTGACTTCGGTGAGCCCGATAATCATAGTCGTCGGTGCGGTGCTCATCGGCGCCGTGCTCACGCTCGCACGCGGGCGCGGAAACGGAGGTGCGGAGAATGGTTGAGTACCTTCTGACGCTCCTGATGCTCATGTGGGAGTTCTTCAAGGCCGGACTTTTCGCCATAGGCGGAGGGCTCGCCACCATCCCGTTCATATACGACATAGCGGCGCGGTACAGCTGGCTCGACGCGGCGATAGTCCCGGACATGATAGCGATCGGCGAGTCTACGCCGGGACCGATAGGCGTGAACATAGCGACCTACGCGGGCTACAACGCCGCCGGAATCCCCGGCGCGGTACTCGCGACGCTCGCGCTCGTTTTCCCGTCCATGGTCGTGATAATCCTCGTGTCGAAGGTGCTGAAGAAGTTCGCGGAGAACCGGTTTGTCGACGGAGTCTTCTACACGATACGTCCCGCCGTCACCGCGATGATAGCGGCGGCGGGCTGGACGGTGCTCTCAACGTCGGTGATAGATATCTCCGCCGTCTCGGCGGGGTGGAGCTTTGACGGCTTCCTTGCGATGTTTCATCCGGTGGCGCTCGTACTGTTTGCCGCGGCGTTCGCCGCCTCGAAGATATGGAAGAAGCTCCATCCGATAGCTCTTATCGCGGCCGGCGCGGCGGTCGGCATAATATTCAAGATGTGAAACTGACGGCGGCGGCCGCGCGGACGGAGGAAGAACGTCCGGTGCGGCGGCACCCGGCGCGGATACCGAAAATCTCGGAGGACACGATGACGGAACTTATTCACCTGCTCGCGACGTTCGGCATATCCATGCTGCCGCTTGTCGAACTGCGCGGCGCGATACCCTACGGCTTCGCCTTCGGCCTGCCGTGGTGGCAGGTGATGGGAGTGTCGGTCGTGGGGAACCTGCTGCCCGCGCCGCTCATCATCCTGTTCATAAGGAAGATCTTCGCGTGGATGAAGGATAAGGGGCGCTTCGGGAGCCTCATCTACCGCCTCGAAAAGAAGGCGGAGCGCGGCGCAAACAAGGTGCTTTCGCACAGCATGATGTGGGTCGGACTGTTCCTGCTCGTGGCGGTGCCTCTGCCCGGGACCGGCGCGTGGACCGGCGCGCTCGTCGCGGCGGTGATGGATATGCGCCTGAAGAACGCCATGCCCGCCATAGCGCTCGGGGTGGTCGTCGCGGCGTTTGCCGTGAGCGCCATGACCTACGGCGCGGCGGCGATATTCGGCTGAATGTCAAAGCGGCGCCTTCGCTCATAAACTGTGATACGGCTGACGGAAGCCGAACCCGCGGAGACTTCCGGCGGGCGGCGGCTGTATGGGCGGAGGTGCGCGGAGTATGGAGTGGTACGAGTATGTGATAGCGGGCGCGGCGGCGCTCGGCCTGCTGATGCTTTTCTATTACGGACTGTTCGGTGTGAAGACGCGTATAGGCGGCGAACTGGTCTCGGTCGAGGTCACGGTATCGGCGCGGGGAGACGCACCGGAGCTCGAGCGAACGCTTCATGCGGCGGCGGAGCTCGCCGCGCGGTGCGGAGCGGACGTGAGGCTCGTTGACTGCGGCCTCGACGCGGACGCGCGGCGGCGCGCGGAGGTGTGCGCGCTGAGGGAGGGCGTTCCGCTCGACAAATCGGGATATACGGAGGGAGAAGATGGACGACTTTGAGCAGGAGCTCGCAAAGCTGGACGCGGAGGAGCTTCACTCGCAGAACGAGCTTTCCGGCTCTGTCGAGAGCGTGATATTCCACAACGAGAAGAACGGCTACGCCGTGTTCCGCCTCGCGGTGGACGGCGGGGACGACCTCGTCACCATCGTGGGCACGCTCCCGTATATCTGCGCAGGGGAGAACGTCTGGCTCGAGGGAAGCTGGACGCACCACGCCTCCTACGGAGACCAGTTCAAGGCGGAGCGCGCCGAGCGGACGCTTCCCGCCGACACGGCGTCCATCATGCGCTACCTTGCGAGCGGAAATCTCCCCGGCATCGGCCCCGCGACGGCGAAGCGCCTCGTGGAGAAGTTCGGCAGAGACGTGTTCGACGTGCTCGAGAGCTCGCCGGAGCTCGTTGCGGAGCTGCCCGGTATGAACCAGGCAAAGGCGGAGCGGCTCGCGGAGAGCTTCCGCCGTCAGACCGGCATCCGCCGTCTGATGGAACAGCTCCTCGGCTACGGCATAGACCCGGAGGTCGCCCTGCGGCTCTACCGCTGGTACGGAAGTCTCGCGGAGGACCTGATAAAGCAGAACCCCTACATACTTTCACATGAGGAGGTCGGGGTGGAATTTGCCCGGGCGGACGGCATGGCGCTCGACCTCGGATTCGCGGAGGACTCGCCGATGCGGATAGAGGCGGGTGTGCTCTACGAGCTCGAGCACAATTCGCGGAACGGCCACGTCTATATCCCATCGGACAAGCTCGCCGCCGCGACGGCGGAGATGCTTCGCGTCTCCACAGAGCTCGCCGGCGACGCCATAGACAGGCTGTGCGAAACCGGCGCGGCGGTGTGCGAGAAGATAGGGGAGGAGGACGCCGTCTACCTCGCGCGGCTCCACCGCGCGGAGACGGACGTGGCGAGCCGCCTCCGCCTGATGGCGATGACGCCGCCGGATCCGCCTGCGCACCTCGAAGAGATGATAGAGAGCATAAGCGAGCGGGAGGGCGTGGACTACGCGCCGCTCCAGCGCGAGGCGATACGCGTCGCCGCGAGCGAGCGGGTGATGCTCCTCACCGGCGGCCCGGGCACCGGAAAGTCGACCTCGGTGCGCGGGATGCTCTCGGTGTTTGACAGGATGGGCCTCGAGACGAGGCTTGCAAGCCCCACGGGACGCGCGGCAAAGCGCCTCTCCGAGCTCACCGGCAGGGACGCGATGACCGTCCACCGCCTGCTTGAGGTGGACTTCTCCTCCGGCGAGGCGGGATTCAGCTTTGTACACAACGCGGAAAATCCGCTCGCGGCGGACGTCGTCGTGCTCGACGAGTGCTCGATGGTCGATCTCGGACTCTTCTCGGCGCTTCTGGATGCGCTCCGTCCCGAGGCGCGCCTTATACTTGTGGGCGACCCGGATCAGCTTCCGAGCGTCGGACCGGGGTGCGTGCTCGGCGATCTGCTCTCCTGCGGAACGATAAAGACCGTGCGGTTGACGGAAATCTTCCGGCAGGCGCGCAGTTCGAATATAGTCCTCGCCGCACACGCCGTCAACCGCGGCGAGATCCCCGAGCTGAGGCACAAGAGCGGCGACCTGTTCTTTGTCCGGCGCGGCGACGCCGTGCGCACGGCGGAGACCGTCGTCGACCTCTGCGCGCGGAGGCTCCCGGCGAACATGGGCTTTGACCCCGCGCAGATACAGGTGCTCTCGCCCACGCGGCGTGGCCCCGCCGGAACGGCGGAGCTCAACCGCCTGCTCCAGGCGGCGCTGAACCCTCCTGCCGAAGGCAAGGCGGAGCGTCGGAGCGGCGACTTCACCTTCCGCACGGGCGACAGGGTGATGCACATACAGAACAACTACGATCTCCAGTGGAGGAGCACGGACTCGGCGGAAAACGGCATGGGCGTGTTCAACGGCGACGTAGGGATCATCGTCGATATAGACACCCGCGCCGAGACCGCGACGGTCCGCTACGACGACCGCATAGTCGTCTATCCGTTCGAGCTGATGGAACAGCTCGAGCCCGCGTACGCGGTGACGGTGCACAAGTCGCAGGGAAGCGAGTATCCGGCGGTGGTGCTCGTCGCGAGCGACGCTCCGCCGAGGCTGATGACAAGGCCGGTATTCTATACCGCGATAACCCGCGCGCAGAGGCTCCTCGTGATAGTCGGAAGCGAGGCCGCCGTCGAGACGATGGTGCGGAACAACCGCCGTCGCCGCCGTTACAGCGGTCTCCGCGCGAGAATGCTCTGACTCGGAGGCAAAGATGGGGATTTTGCGGGCATTGGGCGCTCTGCTCTTTCCGCCGAAGTGCATATTCTGCGGCAGAGTGCTTGAGAAGAACGAGCGCGATGGGCGCGTCTGCCGCGCCTGCCGCCGCTCGATAGAGTACAACGAGAACCTTCGGCCGCCGAGCGGCGCGCTCGGAGAGGTGTGCGCGCCGCTCGTCTATTCCGGAAACGTGCGGCGGGCGATACTCCGATTCAAATTCAGGGACAGAGCCGACTTCGCGCGGCCGCTCGCGGCGTTTGCCGCGGACGAGGTGAGGCGCAGGTTTGCGGGACGGTACGACGTTGTGACGTGGGCGCCGGTGAGCCGCGAGCGCCGTCGCGAGCGCGGCTATGACCAGGCGATGCTTCTGGCGGAAGCGGTGGCGGAACGTCTCGGCACCGTCGCCGTATCGACGCTCGAAAAGACGCGCCACACCGACCCGAACTCCTCGCTCGGCTCGGAGGAGCGGGCGAAAAACGTGCGCGGCGCGTACAGGACGACCGACCCGGAGCTTGTCGCGGGGAAGCGCGTGCTTCTTATAGACGACGTAGTCACCACCGGCGCGACTATGCGCGAGTGCGCACGAGCGCTCCGTGCCGCGGGCGCCTCGGAGGTGCTCGGCGCGGCGGTCGCGGCGGCGATAACCGATTGATATTAGGATTACGGCCGCGTTTTGCGGCCGTAAAGATGTTACGGGAAGGAGACGAGAGCTATGCCAACACCGAGACTTCCGCAGGACGCGGGCGAAGCGGAGATACTTGAATTTCTGCTGGAATGCGGCGGCACGGAGAACGCGGCGGAAGAGGCAAGGCGGCTGCTCGAGGACTGCGGCGGCCTCTACGAAGCGGTGAAGGCGGTGAGCACGGGCGACTACGGCAAGAGAACGCGCGAGGCGGCGCATCTCGCCCTCCGCACGGGAAGGCAGTTCGCTGAGGACAGGCGGCGGATAGCGCTCGGGCACGGCGCGCGTCCGGCAAATCCGAAAATAGTGCGGGGACGGACGCTCCCGACCTCGGAGTATGTCGGTCTCGCGCTCATGGACCTGTACCGGAACGAGCCGGTCGAGAAGGTGGTGGTCGTCACCTGCGACGCGAAGGACCGCGTGCTCGGAAGATTCATCGTCTCTGCGGGGGACGAGAGGAACGTCCGCGCAAACATCCACGCCATAGTGGACGCCGCGCTTCGGGACGACGTGCGGGGTGTCGTGCTCGCGCACAACCATCCCTCGAGCGCCGCGCTTCCGTCCGCCGCAGACCTCACAGCAACGAAGATGCTCGGATGGCTTCTCCTGTGCCTCGGCAAGGAGCTCCTCGACCATATCGTTGTGTATGACGGCGACTATGTCTCCATGTACGAAAGCGGGATGCTGGACGGGCCGGGACCGGTCGAGCTGTGGCGGAGCTTCAGCCTGCGCGGCGGAAAGCTCGTAAGCGGGCAGGACGGAGAGGTGAGATAGATGCGAAAGGAAAATGACGCAGGAGCGTCCGAAGCGTCCGGGCGTTCCGAGGGGATAAGCCATTCAAAGCACAGGGCGAGGATGCGGGAGAAGATACTGCGCGGCATGGCGTCGGCGCTCGCGCCGCACGAGCTCTTGGAGACCGTACTCTGGACACCGATAGCGCGGAAGGACACCAACGTCCTCGGCCACATGCTCATAGACAGGTTCAAGACGGTCTACGGCGTGATGCACGCGGAGAAGAGCGAGCTCATGCAGGTGGACGGGATAGGCGAGCGCGCGGCGGAGTTTCTGATTGACTTCGGAAGGGCGGCGGAGGCGTGCGAGCGGTCGCGCACACGCGCGCACGAGAGCGTCACCGACCCGGAGACGGCGGAGCGGATAGTAAAAGACTACTTCGCGGCTCAGCCGAAGACCGACGCGGCGCTTCTCGGGCTGGACGGCGTGAGCCGTCTGATAGACATCCGTCCGATGGAGAGCGACTTCTCCGCCGTCGATATGATCTCGGCGGCCGTGCGTATGGACGCGAGGAGGGTCATCCTCGCGTTTAGGGACGACTCGGAGGAGAGCCCCGCGCGGGAGGGCACGGAAAGCGAGAGCATAGCTCTGATATCGCGGGCGCTCGCCGCGGTCGGGGCGGAGTTCTGTGACTACATAGTGCTTCACGGAGGAGAGACCTCATCGTACAGGCGGCGGCTGAACCCGACGGTAAAGTATATCGAGCGGAGCGAGCTGGAGGGACGGCCCGTCCTGCACTTTGGGCACAACGTGGGTTCCAGAAGCTATTCAGACCGACCTCGCGCGGCGGGGACGGAGGGCGACATAATGGGCTTGCTTTCAAGGGAGCCGCAGATAGCGTCATACGCGATGAGCCGCGAGATAAACCGCCTCTACGAGGACCTGCCAGAATAAGAGAAAAACCTCCGGCGAGAGCCGGAGGTTTTGTTTTTACGGAACGTGTTCGCCGCCGCGACGCGGAACGGTTCAGCCCTTGTGTACCTTGTAAACGGTCTTTGTCTCGAAGGCCTCGCCCGGGCGGAGGACGCAGTCCGTGAAGCCCTCGTGATTCGGCGAGTCGGGGAACACCTGCGTCTCGAGACAGAGTGCGGCGTACTTCCCGAAGCTTCTGCCGCGAGCCTTCAGCGAGCCGTCGAGCTGGCAGCCGCAGTAGAGCTGGACGCTCGGCTGGTCGGTGAGGCACTCGAGCGTGACACCGTTCGGCGTCTCGACCTTCGCCGCGAGGTGCAACGACTCTGTGCGCTCGTCGCAAAGCACGAAGCAGTGGTCGTAGCCGCCGGTGGGGACGAGGTATTCGTCCGCCATCCTGTCTCCCATGACGACGCCGCCGCGCAGATCCATCACCGTGCCGGTCACGTCCGCGAGCTTGCCGGTGGGTATCGAACCCTCGCCGGTCTCGACAAACCGGTCGGCGGGGATGGTGACCTTACAGCCGAGAATGTCGCGCTCACAGCCAAGGTTGAAGTAGCTGTGGTTTGTGAGATTGAGTATCGTCGCGCCGTCGCTTGAGGCGTGGTAGCAGAGCGAGAGCGCGCCGTCCTCGCCGAGCTCGTAGCGCACAGAGACGGTGAGCGTTGCGGGATAGTTCTCCTCGCCGTCCGGCGAGACGTAGGTGAAGGTGACGGCGCTGTCTCCCTCGGGATGCGCCGTCCACAGCCGCTTCTCAAAGCCCTTGAAGCCGCCGTGGAGGTGGTTTTTCCCCTCGTTGCAGTTGAGAGTGTACTCCCTGCCGTCGAGGGTGAATTTTCCCGCCGCGATGCGGTTTGCAAAGCGGCCTATCGAAGCGCCCATCGAGCCGCACTTGCCGAGATAGAACCCGAGCTCGTCCGAGCCGAGCACGAGGCTCACCCCGTCGTACTTCCACTCGATGAGCG
>CANPWY010000068.1 GCA_947585215.1 uncultured Clostridia bacterium | reverse complement strand
GCGGCCGCCGCCTCCTCGCGCTTGCGCGTGAAGTACGCCTCCATATCCTCGACCGCGTTCTGCTGGGTAAGGCTCTCGAAGATAAGGTTCAGCTCGCTGTCCTCAAGCACCTGCATGTGGTTCTTGGGCGTAGTCGCGTACTTGGTGAGGATGTTCATAATATCCTTGGAGGCAAGACCGAAATCCTTCGCTACCTCGTGGACTCTGTATTTAAGAATGGTGCTCAATAGAGTTGCCACCTCCGTTTGAAATGCTTTGTGCTATCGCTTTGGAAAAGCCGGGGTCGGCCGTCGCGGCCGCCGCACATTCCGCGCGGCCGAGCGCCGCGCCGAGCTCCGCCTTGGTGCAGGGCAGAGCCGTGCAGGGAACGCCGCTCCCCTCCGCCGCCGCGCGGACGCGCTTTGCGGCGTGCGGGCTGATGTCGCTCGCGACGACAACGAGCCGCGCCCTGCCGGACGCCGCGAGCGCCGCGGCATTGTCCGCGCCGACCTCGAGCCTTCCGCTCCGCAGAGCGAGGCCGAGGAGGCGCAGAGCCTTGAGGTCATTCACTGCTCTCACCCCTTTGACGAATGAGCTCCTCGTATACCTCCGGGGGTATCTGTTGGGCAAATGCCCGCTCGAGCGCGCGGCTTTTCTGCGCGCGGCGGAGGCAGTCCCCCTCGCGGCAGACGTACGCGCCGCGCCCCGGCTTCTTTCCGGTGGGGTCGAGGCTTATCGCGCCGTCCGGGCCGCGCACCACGCGTATGAGCTCCTGCTTCGGCTTCATCTCGCGGCAGCCGACGCACTGTCTCTGCGGTACCTTTTTCACTGCTTTCCTCCGCTTATCCGGTCGTTATGAATGAAATGTGCTCCGAGTGGGAAACGTCACACCGGCTTGATGTCTATCTTGAAGCCGGTCAGCCGCGCGACGAGGCGGGCGTTCTGCCCCTCCTTGCCTATCGCGAGCGACAGCTGGTCAGCCGGGACAAGGACCTGACAGCTCTTGCCGTCCTCAAGCAGGTCGACCGACACGACCTCCGCCGGGCTGAGCGCCGCCGCGACGTAGAGGTCGGGCGATTCGCTGTACTTTATGATGTCTATCTTCTCACCCGCGAGCTCGTCGACTATCCGCTCGACGCGCGCGCCCCTCGGGCCGACGCAGGAGCCTATCGGGTCGACGTTCGGGTCGTTTGCCGCGACGGCTATCTTCGTGCGGCTGCCCGCCTCGCGTGCGATGCTCTTTATCTCGACCGTGCCGTCGTGTATCTCCGGCACCTCGAGCTCGAAGAGCCGCTTGACAAGGCCCGGGTGCGTCCTCGAGACCATGACCTGCGGGCCGCGCGAGGTACTGCGCGCCTCGACGACGTAGACCTTTATGCGGTCGCCCTCGTGTATCTCCTCGCCCTGAATTTGCTCGGTGGGGGGCAGGACGGCGTCGACCGCGCCGTCCTTCGTCGCGCCGATGTCGAGGAAGGCGTTGCCGTTACGCGGATTTATCCGCTGGACGGTGCCGGTGACGAGCTCGTGCAGGCGGCTCTCATACTCGCGGAGGACCATGCCGCGCTCCGCTTCGCGTATGCCCTGGATGATGACCTGCTTTGCGGTCTGGGCGGCGATGCGGCCGAGCTTGGAAACGTCGATGTACTTGCGGACGAAGCCGCCAACCTCCGCGTCGGGGTCGATGGCGCGCGCCTCGTCGAGGGTGAGTTGTGCGTCCGGCTCGTCAAGGTCCTCGATGTCCGCGACGACGCCGTAGGTGACGTACATGGAGATCGTCTTGGTCTCGGGGTCAGGTATGACGGTGACGTTCTCACCGTCAACGCCGGCGGAGCGGCGGTAGGCGGCGGTGAGCGCCTGCGCGATGCGGTCGAGCATGTAGTCCTGAGGTATGCCCTTTTCACGCTCTATGTCTGCTATCGCGTCAAAAAATTCCGTGTTCATTTTCAGAGTTCCCCCTTAAAATATACTGAGAAATCCGGGCTGAGGCGCACTCGCGATGTCTCGCCGAGGGTGAAATCCAGAGTCTCGCCGCTCTCCTCATCCTCAAGGGAGAAGCGGCTTTCCGCCTCATCGTAGGCGGAGAGTATGCCGAAGAAGGTCTTCTTCCCGTCGCGCGGCTCGTAGGTCTTTACCTCCGTGCGCTCGCCGAGGCAGAAGAGAAAGTGCTCCGGACGCTCAAGCCGCCGCTCCATGCCGGGAGTGGAGACCTCGAGCGAATACGCGCCGTCGATAAGGTCGGGGTCGCCGTCAAGCAGCGCCTCAAGCGCGCGGCTTACCGCCTCACAGTCGTCAATATCCGCGCCGTCGTCACTGTCGACAAATACGCTGAGGGTGTTCGTTCCGCCCAGCTTCTCGAACCGCACGTCCCAGAGCATCAGGCCGCGCTCCTCACAGAGAGGTGCGGCGAGCGCGCGGACGGCGTCGGTCACTTTGCCCATGGTTCCTCCCAAAACAGCTTTTTCCGTTCGGCCAATAAGAAAGAGTGGGAAAACCCACTCCGTGACCGTGAAATGATATACTGACGATGAACTAAAATGATTATAGCACCGCAGAGAAATTTTGGCAAGCCTTTTTTGCAAAAAGTTTCGGGTGATACGGGAAAAATCGGCTGAAAAAGGGAACGAGGGGCGGACGCCGTCCGCGCGCCGCCCCTCGGAGGGCTTCAGCCCTCCATCTGGCGGCCGAGGAAGCCCGCGACCGTCTGGGCAAGCTTATGCTCCGTGTCGCCCATCGGTTCGCTCCCTTCGCCCGCGAGGAACACGACGCATCCGCTCACGTCGCCTTCCGCGAGTATCGGCGCCGCCACCTCGACGACGGGGCCGGTGCCCTCGACGAGCGTGACGTCGCTCGTCCCCTGGCGGCGGCTGTAGAGCTGACGCGCCTCCATCAGCGCCTCGAGCTCCTCGCTTATCCGCTTCTCGTAGACCTCGCGGCGGCAGTCGCCCGCGGCGGCGATGACGGTGTCGCGGTCACAGACGGCGCAGGACGCGCCGGTCGTCTTCGCGAGGGTTTCGCAGAGCTGAGCCGCAAACGAGTTGAGCTCGCCCATGGGCGAATACTTCTTGAAGATGACTTCGCCGTCCTTGTCGGTGTATATTTCAAGCGAGTCGCCCTCGCGGATGCGCATCGTCCTGCGTATCTCCTTGGGTATGACGACTCTGCCGAGGTCGTCGATCCGCCGGACTATGCCGGTTGCTTTCATAAAAATTCCTCCTTTACTGCGGTCGAATATAGTATCCACAGTAATTATCGTCATATTCCCCTGTAAAAAAGGGATTTTTAGGAGAGACGCGGCAGACACTTGCCCGCGGCGGCAAAGTGTGCTATGATACGACAAAGGGTATTACCCGGAAAGGAGCGGTACAAAATGAAAAAAGCAGTTGATTTTACTTTCGATACGGCGTCCGAGCAGGGACTCGTGCTCAGCGAGGAGGTAAAGAAGGCGAAGACGACCTTCCTTATATTCCTGCGTTACTACGGATGCACGAGCTGTCAGGTCGACCTGATGGACCTCGCAAAAGAGTACGGTAAGTTCACGGCGCGAGATGCGCAGATACTCGTCGTCCTCCAGAGCAAGCCGGAGATACTCGCGAAGGGCATCGACGCGCAGGGCATACCGTTCAAGCTGATAAGCGACCCCGAGCAGAAGCTGTATCCTCTCTACGACGTGAAGGCCGCCGAGGGCTATGAGGGTATGCGCGACGGTATGACCGAAGAGATGCAGGCGAAGTTTGCGGCGAAGATGGAGCGCGGCAAGGCCGCGGGCCTCGCGCACGGCGAGTACGAGGGAAACGAGTTCCAGCTCCCGGCGTACTTCGTCATAGACGCGGACATGAACATCCTCGCGGAGCACCGCGCAAAGAACATGGCGGATATGCCGATAGGCGCGGAGTACCTCGAGCTGCTGAAGTGAGCGGCGGGGGACAGGAAAGATAACGGAGCGGGACGGCGGTGAGCCGTCCCGTTTAAATTTTTCTCTTGACAAACGGGAAATGAAGTGGTAGGATTTAACCAACCTATTTGGTAGGTAAGTCGAAGCGCGTCGCTCGGCGGGCCGAGCGACCTTGCGATTTTCCCCGGTTTTTTCAGGAGGCGGACGATGACAAACATCTTTGAAGAGCTTGTCCGGCGGAATTTCCGGTTCGGGCGAATGTGAGAGACACGCGGAACGAGGTTTGACCGTTTGTCCGACTATACACATTTGAAAGGAAATCCGTTATGTCTGAATACAAATTTGAAACTTTGCAGCTCCACGTGGGTCAGGAACAGCCCGACCCCGCCACCGACGCGCGCGCGGTGCCGATATACGCCACGACCTCCTACGTCTTCCACAACTGCGAGCACGCCGCGGCGCGCTTCGGCCTCGCGGACGCGGGAAACATCTACGGACGCCTCACAAACTCCACGCAGGACGTGCTCGAGAAGCGCGTGGCGGCGCTCGAGGGCGGCGTCGCGGCGCTGGCGCTTGCTTCCGGCGCGGCGGCGATAACCTATACGCTCGAGGCCCTCGGTCAGAACGGCGGCCACTTCGTAGCGCAGAAGACCATCTACGGCGGCAGCTACAACCTGCTTGAGCACACCCTGCCGCATTTCGGCATAACCGCCACGTTTGTCAATATCCACGACCTCGGAGAGGTTGAGGCCGCGATACGCGAGAACACCCGCGCCATCTACATAGAGACGCTCGGAAACCCGAACAGCGACATCCCGGATATCGACGCGCTCGCGGAGCTCGCGCACAAACACGGCCTGCCGCTCGTCGTGGACAACACGTTCGGAACGCCGTACCTCATCCGCCCGATAGAGCACGGTGCGGATATAGTTGTCCACTCTGCGACGAAGTTCCTCGGCGGACACGGCACGACGCTCGGCGGCATAATCGTCGACGGCGGCAGGTTCGACTGGAAGGCGAGCGGGAAGTATCCCGCCATCGCGGACCCGAACCCCAGCTATCACGGCATCTCGTTTGCGGATGCGGTAGGTCCTGCGGCGTTTGCGACCTACATCCGCGCGATACTTCTGCGCGACATCGGCGCGACTATTTCGCCGTTCGCGGCGTTCCTGCTGCTCCAGGGCATAGAGACGCTGTCGCTTCGCGTCGAGCGCCACGTTGAGAACACTCTGAAGGTCGTCGACTACCTCACGCACCATCCGCTTGTGGAGAAGGTGAACCATCCGTCGCTGCAGGACCATCCGGACCACGCGCTGTACGAGAAGTATTTCCCGAACGGCGGCGGTTCTATCTTCACCTTCGAGATAAAGGGCGGCGTGAAGGAGGCTCACAAGTTCATAGACAGCCTTGAGATATTCTCACTGCTCGCAAACGTCGCGGATGTCAAGAGCCTCGTCATACACCCGGCGACCACGACCCACAGCCAGCTCTCCGAGGAGGAGCTTGCGGATCAGGACATAAAGCCGAACACGATACGCCTGTCGATAGGCACCGAGCATATCGACGATCTCATAGCCGACCTAGAGAAGGGCTTTGCGGCGGTAAAGTAAAATTCCGGCGCGCGGAGAGAGCTTCGTACCGAATGTGACGGGAGGAGAAAAAGCGTTGGCGATGATTTCCACAAGGGGACGGTACGCGCTCCGCGTCCTGCTCGACCTCGCCGAGCGGCGGGAGAGCGGCTATGTTCCGATGAAGGAGGTCGCGGAAAGGCAGGGAATATCCCTCAAGTACATAGAGCGGATACTGCCGGCGCTCGTGGCGGCGGGGTACGTCGAGGGCGTCCACGGCAAGGGCGGCGGCTACCGCTTCACGGGTGAGCCGGGAAGCATCGCCGTCGTGGACGTCTTGCGGCTCACCGAAGGGGATCTCGCGCCGGTCGCCTGCCTGAAGAGCGGGGCGGCACCCTGTCCGAGAGCGGCGGAGTGCAGGACGCTCGCCATGTGGAAGAGCTTCTATGAAACGATAAACGACTTCTTCGGAAATATCACGCTGAAAGACCTTCTGGAAAAGAACGCACCGTGATTTTGCGGCGCGGAAACAAAGGAGCCGATACGCAAAGCGTATCGGCTCCGTTTTTTCTTAGCCTCGCAGAGAATGCGGCTCTGAACTATTCCCCGCGAAAATTAAGTATTGATTTTCCTACGGCGCACAGAGTGGCGGCCGCGGCTTTCGCGACGCCGTAGTTGTATATCGGACTCTGCCACTGGCTGTAGAAGGTGTCCGCCTCGAAGTTGAACGTGCCCGAGTAGCCGACGTCGCTCATGGCGCGGCGGAACTCCTCCCAGTTGAGGCGGCCGATGCCGGGTATCTGGTGGCGGTCGGAAAGCCCGTCGTTGTCGTGGACGTGGAGCGTGACCGTTCTCTCTCCGAGCTCGCGGAGCATATTCGCGGGCCCACTGCCGGAGATGGCGGCGTGGCCGGTGTCAAGACACGCGGCAAAGCGTTTCTCACAGCACATGCCGTTCAAAGTGTCGATGAAGTCTATCATCTGCGCGGCGGAGGAGCAGGTCGTCGGCACGAGCTTGTGCGTGTCCGGGTCGGAGGCGAACATGTTCTCGATGCAGAGAGTCACGCCGGTGTCGCGGAGAGCGGGGAACATCGCCTCATAGAACTCGAAGTTGGAGCGGCGGCATTCCTCGAGGTTCCCGCCGTAGATGAAGCTCGGGTGCATCGCCGGATGGATGACTATGTACGGACATTCCATGTACGCGGAGGCGTAGATGGAGCGTATCGCGCATTTCAGCAGCGCGGGGTCGCGCGCGTCGTCGTAGACCTTAAGCGGGAACGGGGCGTGGCACTGGTATATCCACAGCCCGCGCTCGTCCGCGAGCTTCTTTACCTCGCGGAAGTACTCGGCAAAGGCTTCCTCGTCGGCGCGGGCAAAGAGGTCGCCCTCCGGCGGGAGGTGGAACATACCGTAGTCGAGCGCCTCAAAGCCCGCCTCCGCGAATGCGTCGAACGCGGCGCGGTGGCCGAACTTGACGACGAGCTCGTGCGTGGAGGTGCTTATCCTGCCGCGCGGAGTGCGTCCCTTGAAGTATTTGTCTGTCATAAGATCCCCTCCGTAATTATATATTTGTATTTGTCCGCGTCCGCCGGCGGGAACGTCCCGCGGCGGACGAGGTTTTATATGTATCTGTTGGCGCCGCTATTTTGCCTTGCGGCGCCCGAGCCGACAGCGAAAGTCGTCATAGCCGAACTCCGCGAGAGTGTCGATGCTTCCGTCCCCGCGAAGAAGGTATATCGAAGGGAGCGGTATGCCGTTGAAGGTGTTTGTCTTGCAGGTGGTGTACTGAGCCATGTCTCCGAAAAGGACGAGCTCGCCTATCCCGGGTCTCACCTTCAAATCGTACTTGCCGAAGCTGTCCGAGGCGAGGCAGCTGCACCCGCCGAAGCGGCATCGCACCGGCCCGCCGTTCTCCGACTCGTTGTACATCGGCGGCTTGTAGGGCATCTCGATAACGTCGGGGGTGTGGCAGGCGGCGCTCGCGTCGAGCACGGCGATGCAGTCGAGCCCGTCGTCTATGACGTCGAGCACGCGGGAGGCGAAGTAGCCGGCGTTATACACCCACGCCTCGCCGGGCTCCGCGTACACCTCTACGCCGTAGGTCTCGCGCAGGTGACGCACACAGCGCTCGAAGCGCTCAATGTCGTAGCCGGGCTTGGTTATGAGGTGGCCGCCGCCGAGGTTCACCCACTTCACGCGGCGCAGAACGTCGCCGAACTTCTCCTCGAGCGCCGCGAGGGTGAGCTCGAGCGCATCCGAATTCTGCTCGCAGAGGGTGTGGATATGCAGTCCGTCGACATAGCGGAGGAGGCCGCCGTCTACGGTGAGGTCAAAGTTTTCGCGCGTCACGCCGAGGCGGCTGTGAGGGCCGCACGGGTCGTAGGGCGAGCCCTGCGACTGCGTGGAGCACTCGGGGTTTACGCGGAGGCCGACGCTGAGGCCCGCGTCGTGCGCGCGCTTTGCGTAGTTCCTCAGCTCGTGGTGGGAGTTGAAGACGATGTGGTCGGCATAACGGATTATCTCGTCTATCTCGCCGGGACGGTAGGCGGGCGAGTAGACGTGCACCTCCTTTGAGGGAAGCTCCTCGCGGCCCAGCCGCGCTTCGTAGAGCCCGCTCGCGGTCGTGCCGGAGAGGTACGGAGCCATCATGGGATAGAGATCGTAGTTCGAGAACGCTTTCTGCGCGAGGAGCAGTTTGCACCCGCTCCGCTCTGAGATTCCCCGGAGCAGTTCGCAGTTCTCTCGTATCCGCTCCTCGTCGAGGATGAAGCAGGGGGTGGGGAGGTCCCGGAATATGTCCCACGGGTCGACGCCGTGGAGCCCCGCGAACGCGGGGCGGCTCTCACCGCCGCGATATATCCGTCCCGCTTCCACCCAGTGCGGCTCGCGCGCGGCGTCTCCGCCGGAGGGAAGCGGCGGTTCGCCGCTTATGCCGTCTTCAAGGCCGGCCATGGCCGCGTCGGAGCCGTGCGCGCTGCCGCGGAAAAACTCCGCGGCCTCGCGCGCCGCCGCGCGCTTAAGGCTCGCCCGCGCTGCCGCAAGCCCGCCGGCGCCGCGTATCGCGGCGGCGGAGGACATCGACTGCAGCAGGAGCTTGTCCGGGCCGGGAACGCCGCCTGCCGCCGTGTCGCCGTCGACATATCCCCACGGAGCGGAGGCGCGCTCGTGCGCCTCGACCTGCAGGTGTATGTGGTCGAGTATCCAGCGGACGGTCTCTGCGTCCCCGAAGCGGCTCACGATCTCCTGCGCGGTCTCCGGCAGGGGCAGCTCGCGCATGGCGCGGACGTTCTTTGTGGGCACGTTCCTTATAATGTCCTCGCCGAGCGCGCGGAAAAAGCCCGCCGCCGTCTCCCCCTGCGGGGCGAAAAGGAAGCGGGAGGAGTAGTGGCTGAG
>CANPWY010000067.1 GCA_947585215.1 uncultured Clostridia bacterium | reverse complement strand
TACACCGACCTCATACATATTTCGATAAACTCCAAGGGCTCCGGGACCTATCAGGCGGCGGTCATTACGCGCGATATGTTTTACGAGGAGCATCCCGAAGCGAAGGAGACCTTTGCCATACATCTCATTGACTCGAAGACTTACAGCATGGCTTACGGCATTCCCGTCATCGAGGCGGCGCGCATGGCCGCAGGCGGCAGCAGCTCGGACGAGATACTCGCGCACCTCGGCGACTGGCTCGAGCATGCACGTCCGCTCTTCGTGCCGCTCAACCTCAAGTGCGTCAAGAAGTCGGGGCGCATCTCCCCCGCCGCCGCGTTCCTCGGGGACGCGATAGGCCTCAAGCCGCTCATAACCTTTGAGGACGGCGAGGCAAAGATTCTCTCCAAGGCCCGCGGAGACAACAAGGCGATAGCCGCGCTGGTAGAGACCTGCCTGCGCGAGCGCCGGCAGGGAACGAACTACGCGCTCGTCTACGGCAGCAACCGCGCCGCCTTTGAGCAGCTCCGCGAGGCCTGCGCAAAGGCGTTCGACATCCCGCCTATCACGGAGTATCAGGTGGGCTGCGTTATAGGCATAAACACCGGCCCCAACATGATAGGCATCCTCTACCGCACCTGATCGATATGCTTACCACCGTACTTTTTGATTTGGACGGCACCCTGCTCCCGATGGACCAGGATGAATTCGTCGCAGGCTACTTCGGTCTACTCGCAAGGAAGGCCGCGCCCTACGGCTACGAGGCGAAGCGGCTCATAAACACCGTCTGGGCGGGCACCGCCGCGATGGTCCGTAACGACGGCTCCCGTACAAACGAGGAGGCGTTCTGGCGGAGGTTTGCGGAGGAATACGGCGAGGAGCGCCTTCGCGACAAGGCTGTTTTTGACGAGTTCTACGCAAACGAGTTTGCGGGCGCGCGGAGCTTCTGCGGCTTCAACCCCGAGGCGGCGGAGCTTGTGCACGGCTGCCGTCGGGACGGGCTCCGCGTCATACTGGCGACGAATCCCATCTTCCCCGCCGTCGCCACCGAGGCGCGGATACGCTGGGCGGGGCTCGAGCCGGAGGACTTCGAGCTCGTCACCACCTACGAGAGCGACCGCTTCTGCAAGCCGAACCCCGACTACTACCGCGACATACTCCGGCGGACGGGCGTCCCCGCCGCCGAGTGTCTGATGGTGGGAAACGACGTCTCGGAGGACATGGCGGCGTCGGCAATCGGGATGGAGGTCTTTCTTCTCACCGACTGCCTCATAAACAAGGAGCAAAAGGATATCTCTGTCTACCCGAACGGAGGCTTTGCGCAGCTCGCCGCGCATATCCGCCGGCTCCGGGGCGCGTAAAAATCCCGGAAAGCGCAATTTGCCTATTGACAGACTGAATTTCATGTGATATACTCTGTTAAACTGTTGAAGAAGAGTAAGTAAGTCTTTTCCCTTTTCTCAAAGAGAGCCGCGGGCGGTGAGATCGCGGCAGAAAACATCAGACCGAATGGGCTTCCGAGGGCGCGGTGAAAGGCGTATGACGCCGAGTAGCATGCGACGTGTTGGCATACGTCAGTTGCCGGGGATATGCCTGTATCCCGCTAAGTGCGCGGCCTCTGCGCCGCGAATCAGGGTGGCACCGCGGATCATATTCGCCCCTGACAGAAGATGATCTTCTGTCAGGGGCGTTTTCGCGCCCCGGCGGGAGAAGCGTTTGCGAGGAGGTATGTACATGAACATCAGACCCGGTCCCGAGGAGGTCAAAGCGATAGCCGCCGAGGGACGCTGCAAGGTACTGCCGGTCAGCTGTGAAATGCTCTCCGACGTCTGCACCCCTATCGAAGCTCTGAAAATCCTGAAAAACGTCTCCACCCACTGCTACATTCTGGAATCGGTGGCCGAACAGGAAAAATGGGGGCGCTACACATTTCTGGGCTTTGACCCGACTCTTGAGATAACCTGCACCGACGGGATAATGCAAATCAAGGGCGGCGCGCAGGACAGCTGCCGCCTAGTCAAGGATCCGTCGGAGGAACTGCGGAAGATACTGCGCAATTACACAAGCCCCCGGTTTGACTACCTTCCCTCCTTCACCGGCGGACTTGTGGGCTACTTCTCCTATGACTACCTCGGATACAGCGAGCCCGCCGCCCGCACCGGGGCGCTCAACACGGAGGGATTCAAGGACGTCGACCTGATGCTCTTTGACAAGGTGATAGCCTTTGACAACGTCCGTCAGAAGATCATCCTTATAGTCAACATGCCGCTTGACGACCCGGAGACCGGCTACAACAAGGCATGCCTCGAGCTAAAGCATCTTCGCGACCTGCTCCGTACCGGCGTGCAGAAGCATGAGCCGGGCGGCCGGCTCGGTGGCGAGGTCACTCCTCTCTTCGACAAAGAGGAATACTGCTCCATGGTGGAGCGGGCAAAGCGCCACATCCGCGAGGGCGACATCTTCCAGATAGTGCTTTCCAACCGCCTCTCCGCGCCGTTTGAGGGGAGCCTGCTCAACACCTACCGTGTACTGCGCACGCTCAACCCCTCCCCGTATATGTTCTACTTCTCCGGCACCGACGTGGAGGTCGCGGGCGCATCGCCGGAGACGCTCGTGAAGCTTGAAAACGGAGTTCTCCACACCTTCCCGCTCGCCGGCACACGTCCGCGTGGAAAAACCGAGGAGGAGGACGCCGCGTTGGAGGCAGAGCTGCTATCCGACGAAAAGGAGCTCGCCGAGCACAACATGCTCGTGGATCTCGGACGGAACGACCTCGGCAAGGTCAGCCGGTTCGGTACCGTTCGCGTGGAGACCCTCCACTCTGTCGAGCGTTACTCGCACGTCATGCACATCGGCTCGACCGTCCGCGGAGAGATCCGTCCCGAGTTCGACGCTTTGGACGCCATCGAGGCGGTCCTGCCGGCGGGGACGCTGTCCGGCGCTCCGAAAATACGCGCCTGCCAGCTTATCGGCGAGCTCGAGAACAACAAGCGCGGCATTTACGGCGGCGCTATCGGCTACATCGACTTTACCGGAAATATGGACACCTGCATAGCGATACGCATCGCGTACAGGAAGAACGGACAGGTCTTTATACGCAGCGGCGCCGGCATAGTGGCAGACTCGGTGCCGGAAAAGGAGTATCAGGAGTGCATCAACAAGGCTCAGGCGGTCGTGAGCGCATTGAAGCTCGCTCAGGAGGAGGATCTATGATACTGCTTATAGATAACTACGACAGCTTTTCCTACAACCTCTATCAGCTTGTCGGGGAGATAGACCCCGATATAAAGGTCATCCGAAATGATGAGCTCACCACCGGTGAGATACGCGAGCTGCGTCCCTCCCGCATCATCCTCTCACCAGGCCCCGGACGCCCGGAGGACGCGGGTGTGATAATTCGGGTAGTGCAGGAGCTGGGCTCCGAAATCCCCGTTCTCGGCGTGTGTCTCGGTCATCAGGCCATCTGCGCCGCGTTCGGGGCGACCATAACTTACGCAAAGGAGCTCATGCACGGCAAGCAGTCGGTGGTTCGCTTTTCTCGAGACTGTCCCCTGTTCCGAGGGTGCCCCGAGTCCGCCCCCGTCGCCCGATACCACTCCCTTGCCGCCGACCCGGACACTATCCCGGATTGTCTCCGCGTCACCGCCCGCACCTGCGAAGGCGAGGTCATGGCCGTGCAACACAGGGAGTACCCCACCTACGGGGTACAGTTCCACCCCGAGTCGATAATGACTCCGGACGGGAAAACAATGCTGAGAAATTTCATAGAACTTTAACAACAAAACGAAAAGGAGTGTTTTTCATGATCAAGGATGCGATCGCGAAAATCGTTGACAAGCAGGATCTGACATACGACGAGGCGTATGCCGTCATGAACGAGATAATGAGCGGAGAGACCACGCAAACCCAGAACGCGGCGTTCCTTGCCGCCCTCTCCACCAAGAGTGCGAAAGCCGAGACATCCGACGAGATAGCCGGATGCGCCGCCGCTATGCGCGACCACGCCACCCGTGTCGACGCCGGAATGCCCGTTTTTGAAATAGTCGGCACCGGCGGCGACGGAGCTCACAGCTTCAACATATCCACAACCTCCGCGCTCGTCGCCGCCGCCGGAGGGATGAAGGTAGCAAAACACGGCAACCGGGCCGCGTCCTCGAAGTGCGGCACGGCCGACTGCCTCGAGGCGTTGGGAGTAAATATCGAGCAGGATCCGGAGAAGTGCGTCGAGCTGCTGCGCGAGGTCGGGATGTGCTTCTTCTTTGCGCAGAAGTATCACACCTCGATGAAATACGTCGGCGCTGTCCGCAAGGAGCTGGGCTTCCGCACGGTGTTCAACATTCTCGGACCGCTCACAAATCCGGCGGGCCCCAAGATGCAGCTTCTCGGCGTATACGACGAGTATCTCGTAGAGCCGCTTGCGCAGGTGCTGATAAGCCTCGGCGTGGAGCGCGGCATGGTAGTCTACGGCAAGGACAGGCTCGACGAGATCTCCGCTTCCGCCCCCACCGCCGTCTGCGAGTTCAAGGACGGCTGGTTTAAGAGCTACACCGTCTCCCCCGAGGACTTCGGCATCACCCGCTGCCAAAAGAGCGACCTCGTGGGCGGCACGCCGGAGGAGAACGCCGCCATCACCCGTTCGATACTCGCGGGCAAAAAGGGGCCCGCCCGGGACGCCGTCCTGCTAAACGCCGGCGCGGCGCTCTACATCGGCGGCAAAGCCGAGACGTGGAAAGACGGCGTCACGCTCGCGGCGGAGCTTATCGACAGCGGCGCCGCGGCGTCGGTACTTGAAAAGCTGATAGAAGTCAGCAACAGATAGTCCCTAAAGCGATTTTAGGTGATAACGATGAGTCAAACGATTTTAGACCGGCTTGCAGCTCACGCGAGGGAGCGTGTGGCGGCAAAGAAAGCAGAGCTTCCCCTGGACAAGTTGCGGGCGCTTGCGGAAAACAGCGCGGGAGGCGACGGCACAGCCTTTTCCTACGCCCTGAAAAAGCCGGGACTGTCCTTTATATGCGAGGTCAAGCGCGCGTCCCCCTCCAAGGGACTGATAGCGCCGTCCTTTCCCTATCTCGACATCTCCCGGGAGTACGAGACAGCCGGGGCGGACGCGCTGTCCTGCCTGACGGAACCGAAGTGGTTTTTGGGCTCCGACGAGATATTCGGGGAGATTCGCGCGGAGGTAAATATACCCATGCTCCGCAAGGATTTTACCGGCGACGAGTACCAGATATATGAAGCCAAGGTGATGGGCGCGGACGCCGTGCTGCTCATATGCGCCCTGCTCGACACCGAAACGGTATCAAAATACCTCGAACTCTGCTCGTCTCTCGGGCTTTCCGCGCTTGTAGAGGCGCACGACGAGGCGGAGGTGCGCTCCGCCGTCAGCGCCGGGGCAGAAATAATCGGGGTAAACAACCGCAACCTGAAGGACTTTTCGGTAGACTTCTCCAACGCCGCCCGGCTGCGGGAGCTGATCCCTCCCGAGTGCGTGTACGTGGCGGAGAGCGGCGTCTCCCACCCGGATGACGTCGAAGTATTGCGGAAAATCGGCGCGGACGCCGTACTTGTAGGCGAGATGCTGATGCGCTCCGAGGACCGGGCGGGTCTTCTCCGCAAAATGCGGGAGGCGGCTATATGACGAAGATCAAGATATGCGGCCTGTTCCGCCCGGAGGACATCGAGTTTGTCAACTGCGCCCTCCCCGACTGGTGCGGCTTTATCATCAACTTTCCCAAGAGCCACCGAAGTGTTACCCCGGAGCAGGTCCGCACGCTGCGCGCGGGACTGTCGAACGGAATTACTCCCGTAGGCGTGTTTGTGGATCGTCCCGTGGAGGAGGTGGCGGCGCTTCTGAACGACGGGACCGTCTCGGCAGCTCAGCTCCACGGCAGCGAGGATGACGGGTATATCGCGCACCTCCGCTCACTTGTGACACGCGCTCCCGGGCGTTGCGATGTTCAAATCTGGAAGGCGTTCAAGGTTCGCTCGCCCGCAGACCTTACTGCGGCGGAAGCCTCCGCCGCCGACCTTGTCCTGCTCGACAACGGATACGGCACGGGCGAGACGTTTGACTGGTCCGTCGCGCGCGGCATAAAGCGTCCCTTCATCCTCGCCGGCGGACTGACCCCGGAGAACATTCCCCGCGCCGTCGAGGCGCTCCGCCCCTACGGGCTCGACCTCTCAAGCGGAGTGGAGGTCGAAAAAAAGAAGGACTTAGGAAGGATCATGGCGGCGGTCGCCGCAGCCCGCCGGTGAAAGGCGGCGCTTTTGTCCGGCCGCACGTCGGATGGCGGGTAAGCTCCGCCGATAATCGTTTTAATCTCGATAAGGAGAGTTTGCAATGAGCAAGGGAAGATTCGGAATACACGGAGGACAGTACATCCCCGAGACGCTGATGAACGCCGTAAGCGAGGTCGAGGCGGCGTATATGAAGTACAAGGACGACCCGGATTTCCTGCGGGAGCTCGACGAGCTGTACCGCAACTACGCCGGCCGTCCGAGCCTCCTCTACTACGCGGAGAGGATGACGCGCGACCTCGGCGGCGCTAAGATATACCTCAAGCGCGAGGACCTCAACCACACCGGCGCGCACAAGATAAATAACGTCCTCGGCCAGATGCTCCTCGCAAAGCGGATGGGCAAGACGCGCGTCATAGCCGAGACCGGCGCGGGTCAGCACGGAGTCGCTACCGCGACGGTCGCCGCGATGATGGGCATGGAGTGCGAGGTGTTCATGGGCCGCGAGGACTGCGAGCGGCAGGCGCTGAACGTCTACCGCATGAAGCTCCTCGGCGCGAAGGTCCACCCCGTCGACACCGGCACGAAGACCCTTAAGGACGCGGTGAGCGAGACCTTCCGCGAGTGGACACGCCGCATAGACGACACGCACTACGTCCTCGGCTCGGTGATGGGTCCGCACCCCTTCCCCACCATGGTGCGCGACTTTCAGGCAGTGATAAGCCGCGAGATAAAGCAGCAGCTCGCGGAGCGCGAGGGGCGTCTGCCGGACGCCGTCATTGCCTGCGTCGGCGGCGGCTCGAACGCGATAGGCGCGTTCTACCACTTCATAGAGGACAAAAGCGTCCGTCTCATCGGCTGTGAGGCGGCGGGGCGCGGCATAGACACCTTCGAGACCGCCGCGACGATAAGCACCGGGCGGCTCGGAATCTTCCACGGCATGAAGAGCTACTTCTGCCAGGACGAGTACGGCCAGATAGCGCCGGTCTACTCCATCTCCGCCGGGCTCGACTACCCCGGCATCGGCCCGGAGCACGCGGCGCTGCACGACAGCGGCAGAGCCGAGTACGTCCCCGTCACCGACGAGGAGGCGGTCACGGCGTTCGAGTACCTCTCCCGAACAGAGGGGATAATCCCCGCCATAGAGAGCGCGCACGCCGTCTCCTACGCCTGTAAGCTCGCGCCCACAATGCCGCGGAACAGCATCATCGTCGTCAACATCTCCGGGCGGGGCGACAAGGACGTCGCCGCGATAGCAAGGTACAGAGGTGAGTCGCTTTATGAGTAACATTTCACGAGCGTTTGACCACGGGAAGGCGTTTATACCGTTCATAACCTGCGGAGACCCGTCGCTCGACGTGACGGCGGAGACGGTGCGCGCCATGGAGCGCGCCGGAGCCGACCTCATAGAGCTCGGCATCCCCTTCTCCGACCCTACGGCGGAGGGTGCGACGATCATGAACGCCAACCTCCGCGCGCTCGCCGCCGGAACGACAACCGACAAGGTGTTTGACATGGTGCGCGAACTCCGTAAGACGGTGAAAGTCCCGATGGTTTTCATGACCTACGCGAACGTGCTCTTTTCCTACGGCTCGGAGCGGTTCATCGCAAAGAGCGCGGAGATCGGCATGGACGGGTTCATAATCCCGGACGTGCCGTTTGAGGAGCGGGAGGAGTTCCTGCCGCTCTGCCGCAAGTACGGCCTCGACCTCATCTCGATGATAGCGCCGACCTCTGACGCGCGCGCCGAGACGATAGCGCGCGAGGCGCAGGGATTTCTCTACTGCGTGTCCTCGCTCGGCGTGACCGGCGCGCGGAGCACGATAAGCACCGACATCGCCGCCTCGATAGCGAGGGTGAAGAAGGTAAGCGGTATCCCCTGCGCGATAGGCTTCGGCATATCCAATGCGGAACAGGCGGCGGAGATGGCTCGGTACGCGGACGGCGTCATAATCGGCTCCGCGATAGTCTCGCTCTGCGAGAAGTACGGTGAGGACGCACCGAAGTACATCGAAAAATTTGTGCGCAGCGTCAAAACCGCGATTTCAAAGGTGTAGAGCAGAGCTCTACCGAAAATGCGGGCGAAGCCCCACACCCATCCAGCGGGGAGCCCCGCGGGCATTCGCGGGGCGAGACCCCGCATCCTATCAGCGGGCGGAGCCCGCGACCTCTTTTTTGTACGAAGTAAAACTTCGAGGTTTTATGCGGAACCTAGCGGTTCCAAGACCTTCGCGGGGCTGTGCCGCCCCGCACCCCTGCATTACTTTTTGCTCGCGCAAAAAGTAATCAAAAAGCGCGCTTAAGGGAGAGGGCTCCGCCCTCTCCCTTAATAATTCCTCTCCTGAATACGACACACAACCGCAACCTACATAACAGGACAAACTCTGTATCAAACAAATCCATCATCCCACCGGGTGAGTTTCTATCCGACTTTCCCACTATATTCGTCAACATCGAACAGTTCCTGCGTAGTAGATATAAAAGTCCGGTCCTACGCTCACACTATAAGCGTAATGCAGAAGCTTTCCCGAGAAAACGGAGCTTTCGGTTCTAGTGGAAAGTTTGAGCGTGGAAGCTTGTACTAAGCTACGGATAAACTTATGGCGTCGCAGAGACTTTCCGGTCAAAGGAAAGAGGGGTACGAAGGGGAGAAAACCATGGGTTTTCTCCCCTTCGTGTGCTTTTTGGTTACTTTTTGCACAAGCAAAAAGTAACGCAGGGCGCGGGGGCGCAACCCCCGCAAGGTGCCGGTGAGGCTCTGCCTCACTTAGGGACGCGGGGGCTTGCCCCGCGGATACCCGCGGGGCTTCCCCGCTATTAGGTGTGGGCTTTGCCCGCGAAAATTCTTTATTTCCAAAGAATATTCTTTGCAAACTCGGTAAACATCTGCGGCCAGCAGTACCAGTCGTGCCCGCCGGGGACGAAGTATGTGACGTGCGG
>CANPWY010000066.1 GCA_947585215.1 uncultured Clostridia bacterium | reverse complement strand
TGAAATATCATCATCGACGCCACGCCGACGCACACGAGCGAGCCCATGCCGTTCCGCGCGCGCGTCGCGACCCACAGACAGCGGAAGATTATCGCGCCGAGCAGGAGCATTATCGCCATACAGCCTATAAAGCCCAGCTCCTCCCCCGCGACGGAGTAGATAAAGTCGGTGTGCTTGGAGGGAAGCAGTCCTCGCTGTGTCTGCGTGCCGCTGTAAAGTCCCTGCCCGAACGCCTGCCCCGAGCCGAGAGCTATCTTCGAGCGGCGGTTGTTGTAGCCGATGCCGAGCGGGTCAATCGAGTCGTCAAGAATGACGAGGACGCGCATCTTCTGGTACTCCGGCAGTACCCGCCAAAGGAGCGGCGCGGCCGCGCCTATCGCGACGATGCCCGCGAGTATCCACCAAAGGCTCACCCCGCTCGCAAAGAACATCCCGAAGAATATGAATACGTATATCAGCGCGACGCCCATGTCGTCCGCCGCAAAGAGTATTATCGCGAACATCAGCGCGAGGTGACCGACCATCATCCCAACCGAGAGCGGATGGTTTATCCGCTCCCGCAGGGAATACATCTGCTTTGCAAGGAGCAGGATAAACGGTATCTTCACTATCTCGGCGGGCTGGACGGTTATGTTTATGCCGGGTATCTCTATCCAGCTCTTGTTGCCGCCGCGCTCGACGCCGATGAAGTAGGTCGATACGCAGAACAGGATATTGAACGCGAGTATCCACTTCCAATAGCTCGCGAGGTCGTCCAAATCGAGAAGAGACAGCAGTATGAAAAGAGCCGCCCCGAGCACTATCCCCACGCTCTGGACGAGCAGATAGCGCGAGGTGTTCGCGCTCGTCGCGGTGGCGCTCGAAATGAGTACGAGCCCGAAGGCGCTCGCCGCAAGGCAGAGCGCGAACAGAACCATGTCCGCCTCGCGGCAGAACTTCTTTATCCCGCGCAGTACACGCACAGCCTCTCCGCGCCCCCTTCCGAAGCCGGCGGGAAAGCTCCGGAGCTCTCTCCGCCAGGCGATAATGCTTTGTCTTTTGTGCTGTTATTATTGTATCGCGAAACGCCGTTTCTGTAAACAAAATTTTTCTTCCCCTGCATATCAGCCTTTTCGGGGAGAGAAACTACCGATGCATACTTGTTTTGCAAATTCAGTCCCATAAGGAGGAAAAAGTCAGTGAAATCAACCAATTCTTTCACGAAACGGCTCGTTTCTCTGCTGTGTGCGACCGTCCTCACGACCGCCGCGATGCTCGCGGCGCCGCAGGCGCGCGCCGCCGCCGAGGAACAGCCTTACGTTGAGACCTTCGCAAAGACCGCCGCCGCGGGTGACGACGTCACCTTCACTTCGGACGACTTTATGAGCCACGTCGTGGGCGACGCCGAGCTTCAGGGCATCGTGATAACCGCCCTGCCCCTGCCGGACGCGGGCGTGCTCTGCGTCGGGGACAGGGCTCTGCTCGTCGGCGAGGCCGTGACCGCCGCGAATCTCTCCGCGCTCACCTTCGTGCCCGTCTCTGAGGGCGATCTGTCCGCGCGCTTCGGCTTTATACCGGTGTTTGCGGACGGCGCAGGAGTCCAGACGAGCGTCACCGTAGCGACGCTTGTCAACGAGAACCACCCGCCCGTCGCGGAGGACGCGCAGTTCGAGACGATAAAGAACATCGCCCTCACCTGCGAGTTTCCCGCAAGCGACGCGGACGGAGACGAGCTTGCGTTCTCCATCGTGACCCAGCCGAAGAAGGGCACTGTCTCCGTCTGCGAGGACGCGCCCGGCAAGTTCGTCTACACGCCCAAGGAGAACAAGACCGGCACCGACTCGTTTACCTTCATCGCATCCGACCCCTCCGGCGCGCAGAGCGAGACCGCAAAGGTGACGATAAAGATAGTCAAGAACGCCGCGAAGATGACCTACGCCGACATGGACGGCGACCCCGCGCACTACGCCGCGCTCAAACTCGCGGCGGACGGCGTCCTGATAGGGCGCAGGATAGGCTCGAGCTACTACTTCGAGCCGGAGGCGGCCATGACGCGCGGCGAGTTTGTCGCCCTCGCCATGACCTGCCTTGACATCGAACCCGACCTCTCCGGCGCGTCGGCCGGCTTTGCCGACGACGCGGAGACGGCGGCGTGGCTCCGTCCCTACGTCTCCGCCGCCGCGAAGGACGGCATCGTGAACGGCAAGGCCGAGGCGGACGGCTCGCTCGTCTTCGGCGCGGCGGACGAGGTGACGCGCGCCGAGGCCGCCGTCATCCTCGCAAACGCCGTCGGGCTTGTCACGACCGAGCCCGCGCCGGCGGCGGCGGACATCGACGCCGTGCCCGCGTGGGCGGAGGACTCTGTAGCTCTCGCGAGCGCGAGCGGCATCATGAGCCTCTTTGACGACGGAACGATACGCCCGAACACCGCCGTCACCCGCGCCGACGCCGCAGAGATGCTCTGGAGCGCCGTCGAGGTGAGCGGAGAGCTCGGGGAGCAGGGTCTGCTCGAGACCGCGTTCAGGTAAAAGGAAGGGAAAAAAGGACGCAAAGGGGCGGCGGCACGAAAGTGCCGCCGCCCGGTGTATGACATATTCCGCACTGTGCTCAAGCAGAGCATGCGGTTATCCGTAGAGCGTATGTGTAAGCCGTAGACGGGTTCACGCCCGGCCAGCGCCGCGATTCACGCGGGACTATTGCGCTACTCGTCAAACCGCACATACATTGTCAGGGTGTACTGCTCGCCTGAACCGTCCTCGTTTTCACTGAAGCGCAGCGTCAGCCGGTAGCTGCCCTCCCTGTCCACTCCGTCGCAGATAATGTACGGGACGGTGGCGTATCTCTCCGGCTCCTCCACCCCCAGCATCGGATAGATATAGTTTTGGCGTATGTACTCCCGGGGAAAGGCAAAGTGAGCCGAGACCGCGCTGCTTTGCGTCCATCCGTTTCCGTCCCACTCGCGGAGGTCCGCTTCCCCGCAGTAGAGCCACGGCATTTCATCCAGCCGCGTCGTTACGCCCAAGACAACGGAGCGGTCCGTTCCGAGCGTTCCGACGGACGCCGCAATCACGTCAATGTCATTCCCGTCGGGCTCGGGAATCTCCACGGTATGCGACACCTGAAACAGCTGCTCGCCGGTGCTGAACCTGCCGTCCTCGTTCTCGGTAAACTCCCTGAAGAAGTAGGTGATGCGGTACTCTCCCGGGTCGTACCACGGTATGCACACCGGCAGGGAGTATTCCCCGCTTTCCACCCTAAACGGTATCTTTTTCGGAACGGCAGTGGTGGAGCCTCCGTAGACAATGTCGCTGTAAAATTCCCACTCTCCGTCCTGTTTCTTCTCTATGAGTCCCTTTTTGTCGCGGGCATTCGAGCTTTCGGACACGGTGCTCACGTTCCTGTACCAGCCCGAGGTCAGCGCTATCTGCATACCGTCCTTCACCTCAAAGCTGACCTCCCGGCATAAATCCTCCCCCGAACACTCCGTCGGGAAAATGCAGACGGGCGACATGATGTCCGTGTCGCCCTCGAGTCCGACGATCTCCTCCGTGTCCGACGCACAGTAAAAACGTACGGCGCTTATGTCCTCCCCGCCGTCTGCATCCCCGCCGCAGCCGAAAAGCGCGGCGGCGGCAAAGACGGCCGCGCCCACCAGACAGAACCTTTTCAGAATTTTCATATCGTCATTTTCCTCCGGCAACGCCACTCGCTACGAATCGGACGTCCTAAACAGGGTGAACAGCTTCTTTCAGTTACATTATATCGCAATTTTGCGAATTTTTCAAGGCCTTTGCCGGAACATGCGGACGGCTGTTCCGGGGCTGCAAAAAACTCTCAAACACTCCTTCGGAGCGTCCGGGAACCGCGCATCGTCTTTTCGCTTTCAGCTGAAAACACACAGTTTTTGTCTGTACTTTTCCCCCGGCTTATGCTATAATAGGCGTGGAAAAATAGTAACCGCTTACAGCGGTACACGGCATCATAAGGAGGAAAAACAGATATGGGATATGTAAACGTAAAATGGAACCTCATTGAGAGCTTCGTCTACGACGTCTTCTGCCGCTACGGCATACCCTCGGAGGACGCGAAGATCTGCACCGACGTCCTGCTCGAGAGCGACCGCAGGGGCATCGAGAGCCACGGCGTCAACCGCTTCAAGCCCATCTACCTCGACCGCATAAAGGCAGGCATCCAGAAGCCCGTGACCGACTACAAGGTCATCCGCGAGACGCCCACCACCGCGATAGTGGACGGCGGGGACGGCATGGGTCAGGTCGTCGGCTACAAGGCGATGACCCTTGCCATCGAGAAGGCGAAGAAGTACGGCATGGGCATGGTCACGGCGCGGAATTCCACCCACTACGGCATCGCCGGTTACTATGCGACGATGGCGTCCCGCGCAGGCTGCATCGGCATCACCGGTACGAACGCGCGCCCGTCGATAGCGCCGACCTTCGGCGTCGAGAACATGCTCGGCACGAACCCGCTCACCTTCGGCATCCCGTCCGACGAGGCGTTCGACTTCGTGCTCGACTGCGCCACGTCGATAACTCAGCGCGGCAAGATAGAGAACTACGCCCGCAAGGGTCTCCCGACCCCGGCGGGTCAGGTCGTCAGCGAAAAGGGCGAGGCCCTCACCGACTCGGAGGAGATACTGAAGCTGCTCGTCTCGGGCGGCGCGGCGCTCACCCCGCTCGGCGGCATCGGCGAAGACCTCGCGGGCTACAAGGGCTACGGTTACGCCACCGTCGTCGAGATACTTTCGAGCGCGCTCACGAGCTCCGGCTTCATGAAGGCGCTCACCGGCATCGGCCCGAACGGCGAGAAGGTCCCCTACCACCTCGGTCACTTCTTCATAGCGATAGACACGAACGCTTTCGTCGGCGAGGAGGAGTTCCGCCACAACGTCGGCGAGGTACTGCGCGCGCTCCGCGCCTCGAAGAAGGCGCCGGGTCAGGACCGAATCTACACGGCGGGCGAGAAGGAATATCTCGTCTGGCAGGAGCGCAAGGACACCGGCGTTCCGATTAACGACTCGGTGCAGAAGGAGCTCATCGCCGTCCGCGACGAGCTCGGGCTCGACTATCACTTCCCGTTTGAGGACTGAGGTGCGCACTATGACGACAAAGGAACTTGCGCTTCAAAAGCACTATGAGTGGCGCGGAAAGCTCGAGACCGCCGTGCGGAGCCGCGTGAGGAACGCGGAGGATCTCACCCTCGCGTACACCCCCGGCGTCGCGGAGCCGTGCCTCGAAATACAGAAGGACATAAACAAGAGCTACGAGCTCACCCGCCGCTGGAACACCGTCGCCGTCATAACGAACGGCACGGCGGTGCTCGGCCTCGGCGACATCGGCCCGGAGGCGGGAATGCCGGTCATGGAGGGCAAGTGCGTGCTCTTCAAGGAGTTTGGGGACGTGGACGCCATTCCGCTCTGCGTCCGCTCGAAAAACATAGACGAGATAGTGAACACCTGCGCCCTGCTCGCGGGCAGCTTCGGCGGCATCAACCTTGAGGACATCGCCGCGCCGGACTGCTTCGAGATAGAGCGGAAGCTTCAGGAGCGGTGCGACATCCCGGTGTTCCACGACGACCAGCACGGCACGGCGATAGTCGTCGGCGGCGCGCTGATAAACGCGCTGAAGCTCGCGGGCAAGAAGCCCGAGAACTGCCGCATGGTGATAAGCGGCGCGGGCGCGGCGGGCAGTGCGATAGCGCGGTTCATGCTCGCGCTCGGGATAGGCGAGATAATCATGAACGACCGCGAGGGTCTGCTTTCGGCGGACGACCCGAACGTCTCTCCCGCGCGGCGCGAGATAGCGTCGCTCACGAACCCGAACCACGTCCGCGGCACCATAGCAGACGGACTGCGCGGCGCGGACATCTTCGTCGGCGTGAGCGCGCCGGGGCTTGTGACGAGCGAGATGGTCGCCTCGATGAACGAAAAGAGCATCGTCTTCTCGATGGCAAACCCCGTTCCGGAGATAATGCCGGAGGAGTCAAAGAAGGGCGGCGCGTTCATCATCGGCACCGGCCGCAGTGACTATCCGAACCAGATAAACAACGTCCTCGCCTTCCCTGGCGTGTTCCGGGGCGCGCTGGACGTCCGCGCGAGCCGGATAAACGAGGAGATGAAGCTTGCGGCGGCGCACGCGCTTGCGGACTTCATCCCGGAAAGCGAGCTCAGTCCGACGCGGATAATCCCCGGCGCGTTCGAGCCTGGCGTAGGTGCGGCGGTCGGCAAGGCCGTCGCCGAGGCCGCGCGGAAAAGCGGCGTCGCGCGGGTGTGACGCGGAACCAAACACAGTAACGAAGGGAGCGGACAATGCCCGCTCCCTTGCTCGTTTTTTGTATTTTCATATTGTTTTTTTCGGCGGCATGCACGTCGAAAAAAACTCCTTGCGCGGAGCGCGCTTCGAAGCGCCTCAGGCGCGAGGAGCGAAGCGCAGCGTTATTGCAACAAATACGGGCGCTAAGCGCCCGTATTTGTTGCAATAATTTTACGCTTCCGTGCGGGTCCTGACCTCCGGCAGCGGGCCGACGCTTTCGACCCAGCTGTACGTCGGCTCGACCGTACCGATAATTTCGTTGTTGTTATCCGGGTCCACGAGAACACCGCCGCCGGCTACGAGGTCGACTATTTCCGCATCGCGGTGGTCGCCCCAGATGATCTGCATGAAGTACGGGCCGCAGGCGTCGTCTCGCTGGTTGTTTCTGTACCACATCACGGGGATCCCGACGGTCTCGTCCGCGCCGGGTATCGGCATACCGGCGCGTGTGCCGTCCGAAAGCATTATGTCGCCGCCGAAATCGTTCTTGGTAAAGTCGTAGCGGCCGTAGACTATTGTACACTCCTCCATGTCGATGCGGTTGAGCGTCAGCGGCTCGTCGTCCTCGTGCCAGCACGGCACGCGCGCCGCTATCTTAAAGCCGAGCCACGTCTTCTTCACCACGATTATTTCTTCTACGTCATATTCCTGTATTCCCGTTTTATAGTAGGATGCCCCGCCGTCAAAAAAGACCCGGTTCAGGCAGATGAACACCCCGGCGTTTGCCGACCACTGCTCCTGGTCAAACCCACCGTGATAGAGCTCCTCGCCGAGCTCACGATTAAGCTCGCCGTTGAGCCACTCCACGGCGGCGTCCCGGAATTCGTCCGGCTCGTCGCGGGAGAACCACGAATCGCGGTAGTCGGCGTTTACCAACGCCACGGCGCCGGTCGCCACTATCGCGAGCGCGAGCACCGCCGCCACGCCGATTATGACGCGGCGCGCGAGGCTCAGCTTCCTTGCCGGCCTGCGCTTGTCTGCCGCTCGGACAAGCTCGTCGTCCGCCGCGTCGAGCGCCTCCAATATGTCCATTTTCTTCATTTGAAGCCCTCCTTTATGAGATATTCGCGCAGTTTTTCGCGCGTCCTGTGGAGCATTGATTTGACCTTTGCCTCGCTGTATCCGCGCCCCGAGGCTATCGCCTTCACCGGCTCGAGGTACCAGTACCTGCGGAGGAACACCGTCTGTTCCTCGCCCTCAAGCGAGCGGACGAAGTCCCGCACCGCCGCGCGGAGCTCGTCCGCGAGGACCTCGTCCTCGGTGTCCCCGCCGGACGGCAGACTCTCGCCGAGCTCCTCCAGAGCGATCTCCGTTTCCCCTCCGCCGCGCTTCAGGCGGTTGTTGTCCCGCCAGCGCTTCAGCGCCGTCCGACGGGTGATCTTCGCGAGGAACGTGCGGAGGTCGCCCGGACGGTGCGGCGGGATGGCGTTCCACGCCGCAAGCCACGTGTCGCCGACGCACTCCTCGGCGTCCCGCCGATCGGGAAGTATGTTCCGCGCTATCGCCGCACAGTATGCGCCGTACTTCTCGCGCGTCTGCTCCACTGCTTTCTCCGAGCGCTGCCGGTACAGCTCGAGTATTTCTTCGTCTTCCACCTTGTCGCCTCCTCTGCGCATTATCCGAAGGTCCCTTCGCTTGTATATCTTCCCGTTCGGAGGGAAAAGTTTCGCAGGAAAGGGAAGATTTTTGGGGAAAGAGCGTCCGCCGCAGAGACTTGTCAAGTATGGTGACAAGTTTCTGTCCCCTCCGGAGACGATTGAATTAATGCTATGAGAGTTTAAATCTCTCCACCCAAAAGCCGAAAAAACCTTTTTATAGTCTCCGGGCACTTGAGAGGTATACGACGCCGGAGCGGCCCGTCCTGATACCCCTCCTTCTTTTCACCCTCGGCATGGGCCGCTCTGCGCCAAGCCCATCAGAAAAGAGTTGGACTGCGTTCTCCTTTTATATGATATAATAGCGAAAACCGCACAGGTGCGGACGAAAGGAGTACTGAATCACAAATATGCTTACCGTTTTAGTGGTGATCGCTGTGATCGGGGCCTTGGTCGCCCTCGTTTGGCAACTCAGATCCCAAAAAAGAGACGCCTCTTCTGAGCACCAGAACACGGACCTGGAAGCACAGCAGCGATTTGAGGGGATGCTGCAAGCCGGTGAAAGTCTTCTGGCATTTTGCAGCAATGACACCAAGTCCAGGTATTATTTCGCTGTGACTGACAGGCGGCTGTTTTTGGAGACAAAGAACGGGGTCGTGGAACTCGCACATGATCAGATACAGGGGATCGACTTTCTGACGCTCAACGGGCACAAGCTCAAAAGGGAGCGGGACGGGGCGATGTACATCAAGATCAAGGCCGGCAAAACTTACTCCATCTTCCGCTACTCCGATAAATTTGAAGAGGTCGTCAGCGCCTTGGAGCGTCTGGGCTGGTGAGGCGGCGGGTCCGGGGCCGCGTTACCGGCATCGCTTACCTCGCTTCTAACGAATTATTCGCTCTTTTATGTGTCCACTATGCTTGACAAGCGGCAGTAAAACAACGGTATGGCTTTGCCATACCGTTGTTTTGTGGAGGCAGCGAGTTCGTAACCCCCGCGCGTCTTTCCCGCGCCGGTTCGCGCGGTTGAAGTTGCTTGCCATAGGCAAGCAACTTCGCGGAGCCGGAATTCACTTCCGGCGAGCATTTCAATCGAAAGGGCTCCCAAACGGCGCAGAGCGCCGTTTGGGAAACACTCGAACTCGCTATATCACCCCACGCGACGGAGTCGCGTGGGGACCCCGTACCTCGGATTGAATCGCGCTTCGCGCACAGGTGGAGGCAGCGAGTTCGAGGCCCACACAGTCTGTGCCAGACAAAGACACCACATCTTTCGATGTGGTGTCTTTGT
>CANPWY010000065.1 GCA_947585215.1 uncultured Clostridia bacterium | reverse complement strand
GACTGCGACCGCTACATCGAGGTCTGGAACATCGTCTTCTCGCAGTTCAACAACGACGGCGAGGGCAACTACACCGAGCTGAAGCAGAAAAATATCGACACCGGCATGGGTCTCGAGCGCCTCGCCTGCGTGATGCAGGACGTCGGCTCGCTCTTCGACGTCGATACCGTCATCAACATTACAAATAAGGTGTCCGAGTACACCGGCGTGAAGTACCACGAGGACGCGAAGAGCGATGTGTCGCTCCGCATCATCACCGACCACATCCGCGCCTCGGTCATGATGATCTCCGACGGCGTACTCCCCTCCAACGAGGGACGCGGCTACGTCCTCCGCCGTCTGCTCCGCCGCGCGGCGCGCCACAGCCGTCTGCTCGGCGTACACCATCCCTACCTCTACGAGGTCGTGGACACCGTCATAAATGAGAACGAGAGCGCCTACCCCGAGCTTCGCCAGAAGCAGGAGTACATCGCAAAGATAGTCCGCATGGAGGAGGAGAACTTCGCCCGCACGATAGACTCCGGCCTCGGCATACTCACGAGCCTTGTGGACGGACACATCGCAAAGGGCGAGACGGTCTTCGGCGGAGCAGACGCCTTCAAGCTCTATGACACCTACGGCTTCCCCGTCGAGCTCACCGAGGAGATAGTCGGCGAGAAGGGACTCACCGTCGACCACGAGGAGTTCAAGCGCCTCATGGAGGAGCAGCGCGTCCGCGCGCGCAAAGCGCGCGAAGCGCTCGGTGACCTCGGCTGGGCCGGCATCGAGTTCGGCAAGGACATGCCCGAGACCATCTTTGAGGGATACACAAAGGACACGACCGAGGGCAAGGTCCTCGCGATAGTCGCGGACGACGAGTTCCGCGACGAGATAGCCTCCGGCGTCGAGGCGCTTATCGTCCTCGACCGCACGACGATGTATGCCGAGATGGGCGGCCAGGTCGCCGACCGCGGCGTGATAGAGTGCGCGGGCGGCAGGTTCGAAGTGATCGACGTCCAGAAGAACAAGGGCGGCAAGTTCATGCACTACGGCAAGGCCACAAGCGGCGAGATAAAGCTCGGAGACACCGTCTCCGTCTCGATAGACGCCGAGCGCCGCGCCGCCATTCGCCGCGCCCACTCCGCCACGCATCTACTCCAGAAGGCGCTCCGCAGTCGGCTCGGCACGCACGTCGAGCAGGCGGGCAGTCTCGTCGAGCCGGACAGGCTCCGCTTCGACTTCACCCACTTCAGCGCCATGACGCCGGACGAGATAGCCGACGTCGTGCGCGACGTCAACCGTCACATCCTCGCGGGTCTCGAGATACGCACCGACGAAATGCCGATAGACGAGGCGAAAGCCATCGGCGCCACCGCCCTCTTCGGCGAGAAATACGGCGACGTCGTCCGCGTCGTCCGGATGGGCGGAGACTACTCCATGGAGCTCTGCGGCGGCACCCACCTCGACAACACCGCGAAGGTCGGTCCGTTCCACATCACAAGCGAGGGTTCCGTAGCCTCCGGCGTCCGCCGCATCGAGGCTATTGTCGGCGAGGAGGTCCTGAACACTCTCGCAAAGACCGAAAAGATACTCCACACCGTCGCCGCCGAGCTGAAGACGACGCCGTCCGACCTCGTCGAGCGCGCCCGCGCGCAGCTCGAGGAGACGAAGTCGCTCCGCCGCGAGCTTGAAAAGCTCCGCCTGAAGGACGCGGCGGCCGGCATCGACCGCTTCCTCATGAGCGCAAAGACCGTCAGCGGTCTCAAGCTGTTCACCTCGGTCGTCGGCAGTGCCGACGCGAATACCCTCCGCCAGATGGGCGACCAGATACTCTCGAAGGAGAACGCGATCGTCGCGGTCCTGAGCTCCGTTGTGGACGGAAAGGTCACCTTCCTCGCAGTCTGCGGGCCGGACGCCGTGAAGGCCGGCGTCAAGGCCGGCGACCTCGTGCGCGAGGTCTGCAAAGTCGCCGGAGGCTCCGGCGGCGGCAAGCCGTCGAGCGCGATGGGCGGCGGCAAGGACCCGAACAAGGTCGACGACGCGCTCGCCATAGTTGACGACTACGTCGCGGGGAAGCTCGGACTGTGAAGCTCCCCGAAGACCCTATGATACTTCTCAGCGTCGTCAACACCCGCCTTCGGGACTTCTATCCGAGTCTTGACGAGCTGTGCGCCGCGTGCGGCGTCGACCGCGCGGCGCTCGAACGGAAGCTTGCGGACGCCGGCTTCGAGTACGACGCCGATGTGAACCGCTTCAGATAATTATCGGAGGTCACGCAAATGTCTGACATTGTAAAGCACGACCCGGACTGCCTGTTCTGTAAGATAGTCGCGGGCGAAATTTCCTCCTCGAAGGTGTACGAGGACGAGGTCTGCTACGCCTTCAAGGACATCGACCCGCAGGCGCCCGTCCACTTCCTCGTCATACCGAAGGAGCACATACAGTCCTGCGCCGCCGTTGACGCGGGAAACTCCGCCGTCGTCGGTCACATCTTCGAGGTGATAGCGAAGCTCGCGGCGTCGCTCGGCCTCGGGGACGGCTTCCGTGTCGTCTCGAACGTGGGCAGTCAGGCGGGGCAGAGCGTCCCGCACCTTCACTTCCACGTCCTCTCGGGGCGTGACATGACCTGGCCGCCGGGCTGATGCGCCCGCTCGTACCCGCGGCGCTCGGCTTTGCCGCCTCTCTGCTGCTCTCCGAGCACATCGGGGCGCTTGCCCTCATTCCGGCGGGCGTCCTCGCCGCAGTGTTTACGATATGGTACCTCGTCCGCCGAAGCGCAGGGGTCTCGCACCTCCGCGCTTCGGCGGCTGTGTTCTCCTGCGCCGCCGTCGCGGCGGCGCTGTGGCACCTGCTCTTTTCGATGATATTCTACGCTCCGGCAGTCCGGCTCGCCGGCTCCTACGGACGCTTCACCGCAGTCGTGCGGGGATACTCCGAGCCGTACAGCTACGGCTCGGGCGTCGAGGCCGAGATACGCGAGGCGAACGGCGCGCGGGCACGGCTCTGGTTCGACGAGGAGACCGACTTCCGCCCGGGCGACGTTGTCTCGGTCGAAGCGGAGCTCGGACTTCCCGAGTCCTCGCCGGACTTTGACTTTCTCGAGTATTACCGCGCAAAGCGCGTCTTTCTCAGCGGCAAGGTCACCGAGGTCTGGGACGTACAGCGCGCGGAGCGGACGTCGCTCCGCTTCCTCCCCGCGGCGTTCGGCCACGCTCTCTCACAGCAGCTCGGACGTCTCTACGACGGGGACACGCTCGCCGTTGTGAGGGCTCTCACCGTCGGCGACCGCTCGGACATGTCGGACGCGCTCCGCCTCGAGATTCGCGCGAGCGGACTTTCGCACCTGCTCGCGATAAGCGGACTGCACGTCACGCTCCTCTGTGGGATGGTGCTCCGAGCGTTCGGGAACAGGCGGCGGCGCGGCATACCCTTCGCGCTTGTCATAGCCCTGCTCTTTGTGCTGACTAGCGGGGCGTCTCCTTCCGCCGCAAGGGCGTTTGTGATGCACGCGCTCGCGCTCGGCGCGGTCCTGCTTCGCAAGGACGCCGACTCGAAAAGCGCGCTCTCTGCCTCGCTCATGCTCCTGCTGCTCATAAATCCGTTCTCGATATCCGACGTCGGTCTGCAGCTCAGCTTTCTTTCGACCTACGGGATACTCTGCAATATGGACGCGATCTCAAAGCGCCTGCGCGAGCTTCTCGCGCCGAAGAACCGCCTCCTCGCGCGGCTGTGGAACGCCGTCGCCGCCGCCGCCGCTATGACGGCGATAGCCACGCTCTACACCGCGCCGCTTATCGCCTACACCTTTGGGAGCATATCGCTTTTCGGCATCTTTGCAAACATTTTCGCCACGTTTTTTGTTCCCGTGGCGCTCGTCGGCGGACTTCTCAGCGGACTTCTCGCGTTCGTGTCGATGCCCGCCGCGCACGCGCTCGGACGCATCGTAACGCTCGCGGTGCTCGCTCTCCGCTCGGACGCGCACGTCTTCAGCCACATTCCCTTCTCGATTATCGACGCGCGCGACCCGTATAACCTCTGCGCGCTCGCGCTCGGGTACGTTCTTCTCCTGATATGGCGCTTCTCGCCGGAGGGAAATCGGCACGGTGCGGTGTGCGCCGCTGCTGCCGGGTGCGCGCTCGTCCTCTCGATGGCGCTCGGCGAGGCGACCCGCCGCGCGGACGGCTTCGAGGCGACCGTCCTCGACGTCGGACAGGGCGAGTCTATTCTTCTCCGAAGCGGCGGCGACACCGCGCTTGTCGACTGCGGCGGGGACGGCTACGGCGGCGCGGGCTGTATCGCCTCCGAGCGGCTCATGCTCGAGGGCACGCGGCATCTTGAAGCGCTTATTCTCACCCACTACCACACCGACCACGCAAACGGTGTCCGCGACCTGCTCCGCTTCGTCTCGGTGGACACGGCGTATGTTCCCCTCCCCTACGAGGAGTCGGACGGCGACACGATAGCCATGCTCGAGGACAGCGGCGCAGAGGTCGTCTTTATCGAGGAAGAAAACCTCGCGCTCCCGTTCGGGGAGGCGTCGCTCACGCTTCTCCGTCCGGTCCACGGCTCGGGCGAGAACGAGGAGGGCATAAGCGTCCTCGCGGAGCGCGGGGACTTCTCGATGCTTATGACGGGCGACCTCGGCTCGGCGAGCGAGACTGTGCTTGCCGATAGAGAGGGACTTTTCTCGGTGGAGGTCTGCGTCGCGGGTCACCACGGCTCGCGTGGCTCGAGCTCGGACTACCTGCTCGACCGCATTCTGCCGGAGGTCTCGCTCATCTCGGTCGGCTACAACACCTACGGCCACCCGCACCCGGACACCGTAGCGCGGCTCGAAGCGCACGGGTGCGACATATACCGCACCGACCTCGGCGGACATCTCCGTGTCCGCGTAGGATAGTCGCGGCGCATTCAGATATGTATGACGGATGTTTTCATTACTTACGGAGAATGAATATGTATAAAGCCGAAAATTACCGGCTCCTTTCCGACCGTTTCGCGGGCCAATATAAGGAAGTTCACCGCTTTCTGAAGACGGTTGCAGACAAAGGGATGTGTGAGCACTTTCACTGGGGCCGATTCGACTGGATGATGACCTCGCAGTATCTAGACCGGGACAAGGCATCGAATATGGCGCTTTTCAGGGACGGAAGCGGCGAAATTGCCGGTCTCGCGCTGTTCGATACGTCCTACGACGACAGATGGTATTTTCTGCGCGCCGTCCCGGACCGGGCGCTGCTCGAGGAAATGGTCGAGTATGCCATCCGTGTGGACGGCGGTGAGACCGTCATCCGCGCAAACGAGCTCGATCGCGACCTCTGCACATATCTCGACCGCCGCGGCTTCGGGACGGGGCACGCCGAAAGCGTCCTTACGCTCTCGCTTGAGGACGGCGCGCCGCGCGTCTCCCTGCCGGACGGCTTCGGGATAGTCCGCGAGGCGGACGATTATAACTGGAATCGCGTCATCTGGCGCGGCTTTGACCATGACGGCGACCCCGAGCCGCCGGACGCCGAGACATCCGAGGCGGAGGCGAGGTTGCGTGACGACGCATACATCAAGTCCTTCGTCGTATCGAAAGACGGTGAGTACGCCGCGTACTGCGGCGTCTGGTACGACGGCGGCGAGACCGCCTACATCGAACCGGTCGCGACCGTCCCGGAGCACCGCAGAAAAGGGCTCGGGAGAGCCGTCGTGTATGACGCTGTCGGAGTGGCGGCGAGCCGAGGTGCGAAGCGCGCCATCGTCCTGTCCGACCAGGAATTCTACCTTCGGATAGGAATGACCGTTTCATCGCAGGTGACAGTCCGGACTCTCCGCAAAATCCGCATCTGATCACCGCACGGAAAGCAAACCGGCGGAGAAGCCGATAAAAACCGCAAGGGAGTGACAAGTATGCCTCCGAAAAAGAAAAACGACGGCGACGCGCAGAACCTCCGCGTCTTCAAGGGCGAGCTCGAGAGCGGAGCTCTGCGGAGCCTCTACGTCTTCTACGGCGAGGAGAAGTATCTTCTCGAATACTACCTCGAGCAGCTGAAAAAGGCCGCCGTCGCGGAGGGGATGGAGGACTTCAACCTCTTCCGCTTCGACGGAGCGTCGCTCGACATGGACGAGCTCGGGGACGCGGTGGAGGCGCTTCCGGCGTTCAGCGAACGGAAGCTCGTCGCCGTCACCGACCTCGACATCTACCGCCCCGGCGCGGACAGAAAGGAGCGGCTCGAAGCCGTCCTCTCCGACCTGCCGGAGTACACCACGCTCGTCTTTGTATATGACACTGTGGAATACAAGGCAGACGTGCGGACGAAGGTCCACAAGCTCGTCGCGGCGAACGGCCTTGCCGTGGAGTTTGCGCTCCAGGAGGACCGCGAGCTCGTCGGATGGCTCCGCCGCCGCTTCCGCTCGCTCGGCAAGGAGATAGACTTCCCCGAGGCGGAGCAGATGCTCTTTGTCTGCGGGCGCTCGATGACGCTGCTCGTCAACGAGGTAGAAAAGCTCGCGGCATACGCCGCCGGTGACAGGATACTCCGAACCGACATCGACGCGGTGTGCAGTCCGATAGCGGACGCCGTCGTGTACGACCTCACCGACCGCGTCGCCGCCGGGAAGTTTGCGGAGGCGCTCGAGCTCTCCCGCGAGCTCACGGCCATGCGGAACGACCCCATCTACATCGTGGGCGCGCTCTCGCGTCAGATACGTCAAATCTTCTACGGCCGAATCGCCATAGACGACGGTCTCGGGCAGGAGTGGCTCGCGCGTGAGGCGGACATTCCCTCCCCCTACGTCGCGCGGAAGCAGCTCGACCTCGCGCGGAGGTTCACCACGCGCTGGGCGCGGGAAGCCATGAAGCTCTGCGTCGAGTGCGACTACGCGCTGAAAAGCTCCTCCGCCGACCGCAGCGCCATGCTTGAAACGCTGATACTGCGCCTCGCGGCGCTCGAGCGGTGAAGCCGCGCATACGCGAGGCGGTCGTCGTCGAGGGACGCTACGACCGGAACGCTCTGCTTCAGGCGGTGGACGCCGTCGTCGTCGAGACCGACGGCTTCGGCGTGTTCTCCGACGCGGAAAGGCTCGCGCTCATACGCCGCCTCGCGGCGGAGCGCGGCGTGATACTTCTCACCGACAGCGACGGCGCGGGGAGCGTCATACGCGGCCACCTCCTCGGGATGCTCCCGAAGGACAGCGTGAAGCAGGCGTACATCCCGGAGGTCCGCGGGAAGGAGCGCCGCAAGCGCGCGCCATCGAAGGCGGGGCTTGTCGGCGTGGAGGGGATGCCGCCCGAGACGATACTTCTCGCGCTCCGGCGCGCCGGCGCGACCTTCCTCGACGGCGAGGACGCCGCGCGGGAGCGGAAGAACGAGCTCACCCGTGCGGACATGATTTCAACGGGGCTCTCCGGCTCGGCGGACGCCTCCATGCGGCGCGCGGCGCTCTGCCGCGAGCTCGACTTTCCCGAGAAGCTGAGCGGTCCCGCGCTCTTTTCGGTCCTCCGCGCGCTCGTCACCCGCGAGGAATTATTTGCGCTTTCGGATAAAATTTCGCAAAAGGGTTGACTTATAGCGCGCTCCAAGGTATATACTTTGTTTATAGTGAATTTTCAGTCGTAAATCTCCCTTCGGGCGGCGCCCGGAGGGTAAAAATATGGCGGCGGGGCTTCCCGCCGTCAACTAAAAAAATACTATGGAGGTATTGAAATGGCTTCAAAAGTCTACTTCACCCGCACTATCACCCCCGAAAAGGTCGTGGAAATGTTCGATATGCTCCACAAGGAGCTGCCGGGCAAGGTCGCACTCAAGGTGCACTCCGGCGAGATGGGCAATCAGAACTTCCTGCGCCCCGAGTTCTGGAAGCCGATGTTTGACCACGTCGGCGGTACGATAGTCGAGACCAACACCGCCTACGGCGGCTCCCGCGCCACCACCGACGTCCACCTCAAGACCCTCGAGGACCACCATTGGACGATGTTCCCCACCGAGATTCTTGACAGCGAAGGTCCGGACGACGTCCTCGAGATCCCGAACGGCAGGAAGATAAAGCAGAACTTCGTCGGCAAGAACATGAAGAAGTACGACTCGATGCTCGTCCTCTCGCACTTCAAGGGTCACGCGATGGGCGGCTTCGGCGGCGCGCTCAAGCAGCTTTCGATAGGCGTCGCCTCCGCGCACGGCAAGGCGAACATCCACGGCGCGGGCCATCCCGACAAGATGTGGCAGACGAATCAGGACGACTTCCTTGAGTCGATGGCGGACGCCGCCGGTTCGGTCATAGAGTTCTTCAAGGGCAACATCGCCTATATCAACGTCATGAAGAACCTCTCGGTAGACTGCGACTGCGACGGCCACGCCTCCGCGCCCTGCATGCACGACATCGGTATCCTCGCCTCCGTCGACCCGATAGCGATAGACCAGGCGTGCGTCGACCTCGTGTACGGCTCGGACGACCCCGGCAAGCCCGCGCTCATCGAGCGCATCGAGAGCCGCCACGGTATCCACACGATAGAGGCCGCCGTCGAGCACGGCTACGGCTCGCGCGAGTACGAGCTCATCGAAGTAAAGTAATTCAAGAGCAAAGAGGGCGGGGCAAGATGTCCCGCCCTCTTGTTAAGAAACCGGCAAGAATGGCCGGTAGTGATAACAGAAAAATATATTTTATGAGGAGAATGTACCATGATCCACAAAAGAATCAAACTGTTTGAGGACAAGGAAGTCTATCTGACCACCTACATCCACGACAATTTCGGCGCATACGGCGGCGCTTACGGTACGGAGAACGGTCGTGGAGCAATCATCGTTCTGCCGGGCGGCGCTTTTGCCTTTTTGGCGCCGAACGAGGGCGAACCGGTGGCGGTCACCTTCATGCAGAAGGGCTTCAATACCTTCGTGCTGGAGTACACCGTCGGAGATGACTGCAAATACCCCGACGTGCTAATCGAGTGTTCCAAGGCCATTCAGGTCGTGCGGGATCACTCCGAAGAATGGAATATTGACCCACATCGGATAGCACTGATGGGATTTTCCTCAGGCGCGTGCCTCGCGGGAGTGTCGGCCACACAGTGGAACGACCCGCAGATCGCACAGGCGCTTGGGGTAGAGCCGACGTATATCCGTCCGGACGCCGCGGTGATCGCCTATGGCTGCTGGGACAATTCCGGAACGATCTGGAACGACCCGGAATTTGTCAATCCCGATGCGTCTCAGTTCCCCAAAAGCTGTCCTCCGCAACTGGACATGATCCACTATGTGGGCGAGCACGT
>CANPWY010000064.1 GCA_947585215.1 uncultured Clostridia bacterium | reverse complement strand
TTCTTTGCAAACTCGGTAAACATCTGCGGCCAGCAGTACCAGTCGTGCCCGCCGGGGACGAAGTATGTGACGTGCGGCACACCCTTCTTCTCCAGCTCGTCTATCGTCGGCGGAACACCGATCTCGCGGAAGTTCCACGCGATGTCCTCCTCCGCGCAGCCTATCATGAGCATCCTCTGCATGAGGTTCGGGTCGTCGAGCGAGAAGTGCTCGCCGCCCGCTATGCCGCCGCTGAACGCGCCATAGTAGTGGAACGCCGTGTTGTGGTGCATGTACATGTACAGCGTCGTCATGCTGCCCATTGAGAGACCGCAGAACGCGTTCTTCATCGGGTCGCAGGACACCGGGAACAGCTTACGGACAAACGGGATGACGCACTCGTAGAGGTTCTTTGCTATCTTCTCGAAGTCCCACCCGTAGACCGAGTTGTTCATCGTGACGAGTATGGCCTCCTCGGTCTTGCCCTCGGCGATGAGAGTGTCCATGTTCCAGTGGATGCCGCCCTGATGGAACCAGTCGGCCTCGTTCCCGCCGCCGCCGTGCGAGACGAACACGGTGGGATAGGTCTTCGTGCGGTCATAGCCCGCCGGGAGGTACACGCCGAGCGTCTGCGGCTTGCCGTCCACGTCGGTGTAGGAGACGTAGGTGACCGTGCCGCGCTTCTCCTCCGGCACTCCGGGGAGCCACGGCAGGTCGGCGCAGGTGCCGACGACGCGGACGCTCTCCGTCTGCGCGCCGGTGACGGTCGGTATCAGCGGAGGATTTGCAGGGTCGGGCAGGTACACGGTGTCCTTCGAGAGAACGTGCATCTTCCCGTCATGTCCCACCGCAGGGAACCTGCCGCTGCGGAAGTCCGGCTCGCCCTCCTCGAACTCCGCGTTTATGGCGAAGCGGTAGTTGTAAAGTCCGGGCGGGAGCATGAATTCGACGGTGTAGACGCCGTCCCGAAGCTCCATCTCCTCGTAGCAGCCCATTCCGATGCGCTCCATGCCCTCTTTGTACATGTGGGGCGGGAAGAACTCCTTGTTGTCGCCCATGCCGGTCTCGCAGGTGTTGCCGGTGAGGTTGCTGTTGTAGAACAGGAACGTTCCTACTATCCCGACGTGCTTTATCTCGCCCTGATAGCCCTCCGGCGAGAACGTGAATCTGACCTTTTCAAGCCTTGACATAGCTGACTCCCCTTTCCAAATCGTCGTCCGGCCGAGGCGGAAACGCTTCGGCCTACTTCATCCTTTTAGAAAAGTTTACCACAATTTATTCGGGGTGTCAACGTATCCGGCACGAGACCGCGCGGCGCTCCCGCGAGCGCCGCCTACTCGCCCGACGGTGCGGGCGTCGGCACCTCCGCTATAAACGCCACGAGTCCGCCCGTGTCCTCGCAGAAGGACTTCAAATCCTCCATCTGCCCGTCGTCAAGCGGAGTGTCAAGTCCGTCGAGAGCCTCCGGCGGCTGTATGTCCACGTCCATTCCAAGCTCCTCCGCGGTACTTGTCGAGAAAAACGCGTCCTCCCAGCCCTCCGTCCTTATTACTATCGCTATCACTTTGAGCTCCGGCAGATATTTGTACAGGTAGAAGTGGAAGCCGCTCATGTCCTCCGCGTCTACGCACAGCCCTGGCGACGGACGGCCGTCTATCTGCCCCTGAAGAAGGTAGCTCATAAGTACGGGATCGGTCACTACCGTCAAGCAGTGGTCGAATATTTCCGCCACGCTCAGACCCGGCTCGGAGCTTTCTTCCTCCGACGGGTCGTTCTCCCCCGGCACGGTCTCCTCTGCCGCAGAGCTTACCTCCGCCGACGGGACTTCCGACGTCCCGGACTTTCCTTCCGCACATCCCGCCGCTTGGATCGTAAGCGCGAATATCAGAATAAACAGAACGAGTTTCTTCATATTCCGTTCCTCCGTTTCATTCCCCGGTTTGCAGGAGCTTCAGCGCGCTTCCCGCGCTCACAAACGCCGACGCCGCAATACATACCGCCGCCGACAGCAGAGCGCAGGCAGCGAAGTATCCGTATGCTCCCGAGAGGTCTGCCGCCGCCTCATGCCCGAAGCCGTGCGCCGCGAAAAGTCCGAATACTCCGAGCGCGATACCCGCGAGCGTGAGGAGCATCTGCTCACACACGAGCATCGCCATAACTCTCCTGCGCGTCGTCCCGAGCGCGCGCATCGTCGCCGCCTCCTTTGAGGACTGCAGGATAACAAGCCCCGGTATCGCCGCGCCTATCGCGACGACCGCCGCGCCGACGAACGGAAGCAGCAGCTCGAGCAGGTCGGTGTTCTCCTCGAGAGGCTTTATGACGTTCTTTACCTCGTCGTCAAAGACGCGGAGCGTAAGCGCCGCAATTCTCTGCGACGACGACTTTGCAAGCAGCTCGTTCGGACTGTCGCGGTAAGAGCGCTCGTCGCGCAGGAGGTCGTTTCGCACGCGGAACTGCACCGCCGTCTGCATGGTTCCGTCTCCGTCGGCCGCCCCGGGATAGAATCTGTCATACAGTCTCATTATCGTACCCCACGGCATAAGGATGTCATAGTCGCCGATCCCCGTCCTAAAGGAGCCTATGACGGTAAACCTCAGCCCCTCCATAAAGGCGTCGCCGCCGTATATATCGGCGTAAACTTTGCGGCGGGACTCGTCCGCGCCGCTGAGGTTTACCTCGTCCCCGAGCTTAAGCCCAAGTTTTTCAAGCGCCGCCTCGCCGAGAAAACAAACGTTGTCGCTTGACTCCGCAAACACGTCCGCGTCGTACCCCTCGGCGTAGGTCATGCCGATGGCTCTGCCGAAAAGCTCCGGGTCGGTCGTGGCGTACAGGGATGCGGCGCCGTCCTCGAACGCCGGCGTCACCCAGAAGCACAGGCCCGTCGACTCGCCGTAGAATCCGCTCGCAAAGTCCGCCGAGAGCAGGAGGTCGACCGCTCCGAACGGAACGCTCGTCTCGACTACTCCGGAACGGTTTGCGGGCGAGGCGTACACCTCCGCCTTATCGTACATCTCGTCCACAAGCGCGCGGTTTGAGCGAACTATCGCGATAAACTGTCCGAGCGAGGCCGTTAGCGCCGCCGCAAGCAGGAGCGACAGCAGACTTCTCACCGGCGCGCGCGGGATATGCCGCAGAACATACTTTGTCACCATAATGTCACCTCTCGCGCGAAAGCACACCGTCCTTCATACGGTAGACGACGTCGGTCATGTCCGCCACCTCCGCGTCGTGGGTGACGACTATCACGCAGTAGTCCCGCTCGTCCGCGAGCGAGGCGAGGATGTCTATGACCGTCTGCGTGTTCTCGACGTCGAGGTTGCCCGTCGGCTCGTCGGCAAGTATCACCTTCGCGCCGGAGGCGAGCGCCCGCGCTATCGCGACGCGCTGCTGCTGTCCGCCGGAGAGGTTTGCCGGGAACCGCCGCATCTCCTCCTCTGTTATGCCGACGCTTGCGAGCAGCTCCCGCGCCCTCCGCTTTGCCTCCGCGCTCTTTACTCCAACAAGTTCGAGCGGATAGCACACGTTCTCGAGGGCGGTGAGAAGTGGGAACAGCCGGAAAGCCTGAAATATCATCGAGATGTACTCGCGGCGGTAGAGGTCGAGGTCGAGCGCCGCGATGCTCTCCCCGCCGAACAGTACCTCCCCCTCGTCCGGCAGGTCGAGCCCCGCAAGCAGCGCGAGAAGAGTGCTCTTTCCCGACCCGCTCGGGCCGACGACGGCGTACAGCGTTCCCGCCTCGAAGTCGCAGGAGACAGAGTTTACCGCGGGTTTCGCCGCGCCCTTGTAGCTGTAGGTCACGTTTTTAAGCGAAATGGCTGCCATTTTCTTTCCACCTCCGTTATTTTTCGCCCTGAAGCAGTTCGAGCGGCGGCTTTCTGCCGACGCGGCGCAGTCCGAGCGCCGCAAAGAGCATCAGCAGGACTATTTCTCCCGCGCCGAACGCACACACCGTCGGATACGAGAGCGTCGCGCGGACGTCCTCTCCGGTTATCTCCGTAAGCCGCGCGGCGAGCTCCGCTCCGGCGTCCCGCGTTATGACCGTCGCCGCCGCGCATCCCAGAGATACTGCCGCCACCGCGAGAACGAACAGTCCCGTAAGGAGCGACATATCCGCGCGGCGCACCGACGTCCCCATCGCGCGCATCACCGCATAGTCCTGCTTTCTGCGCGTGATAAAGAGGTAGACCGTGACCGCGAGAGCAAGCATGAGCGCCCCGCTCATGGCGGCAAAACCGACAAGCGCCGACGTCTTCATCATCTCGAGCGAATGGCGAGTCTCCGCATATCCCATGTCGTCTATCGTGAGCTCGTACCCGAGCTCCGCGAGCTCCTGTGAAAGCTCACTCTCTATCTTCTCCGCGTCCCCCGGGTGCTTCAAAGTAAAGCCGAAGGTCGAAGACATCAGCGGTTGCTCCACGCCGTCCGGCCACGGGTATGCGTCCTCGGGCAGGAACACCGTGTTTATCGGGTACGCGTAAGGGTCGCGCTCGCGGAGCGACGTTATGCTGTCCGCCCACAGCCCGACTATCTCGAAGTTCTCCTTCACCGGCTCGAGGCCGAGGTCGCTGTATGCCTGTATTTCAAGAAAGGCGACGTCCGGCATGTACCCGTCCACGACGGGCAGACGGCGCGCGAACAGCTTTCCGCTGTGCATCATAGTGTCCGCGCTCACCGTGAACTCCACGCTGTCTCCGACCTCAAAGCCGTTCTGCTGCGCCCACAGAGCATTTACGACGCAGACGTTCCCGCTGTCCGAGGGTTCGAGCGCCCGTCCCTCCGTGATGTACTCCTTTCCGTCCCGGAAGCGCACGAGGCCCGCCATGTCCCCGGTGTAGACGAGCTCCTGCGTGTGCGCGTTGAAGTTCAGCCGCTCTATGTATGTCTCGACTGGGACTAGCTGCTTGTCCTTTATCTCCCGCGCGGAGGGGTAGCTGTTGGAGCCCTTGAACTCGACAAGCCCGTATTTCGCCGGGTCCGCGAGTGCCGCGCGCCAGTCGTCCGTGCCGTGCTCCTCCTCGAGTCGCGTCAGGTCTATGAGCGGATAGTCCACCTTCATGCTAAGCTTTCTCTCGTCGAAGGCCGAAAGCTGATTCGCGCTCTCCGCCTCCACGACTATAAAATATCGGTGTCCAGGCACTATCTGGTCGACTATATCGGAGTTATCCACGCTGTACTCGCCCCATTCGGACACCTCCGGGTCGGCAAACCACGTCTCCGACTCCTTCCATCCGCGGGCAAAGGCCTTTAAGACAAGCTCCCTTCCCTCGCCGTTCCACTGCGGCATTCCCGCTACAAGCTCCTCGACCCTTATCACGGCGTCGAGATGGCCCGGCCTCTCCCCGCCGTCGAGATGCTTCACCGTCTCGCGGCTCACGTCCGTGCAGGACGCTATGAGTACCGCCGCGCGCGGGCGCAGATCGTCGCCCATCAGCTCGCCGCTTCCGTCAGTGTCCGCCTCGTAGAGCGGCTGCTCCGCCACGTCGAAATACTCGTCCGACGTTCTGCCGCCCGCCGTGCGGCGCACTTCGCTCCACTCGACATACTTCGAGCTTCGCACCAAGTCCACCGCCTCCTGCGTGAGCGGCATGAACTCCGGGAAAAACTCCGGCGAATACAACTCGTAACCTTCGTAGTTTTCCTGCGTTGCGCGTATCGTTCCGCCGGCCACGTAGTATCCCTCCGCCGAGCCGACGGCGCGGAACGTCGTCACAAACTCCGCTCCCCTGCCGACAAAAGCCGCGCTCACCGCCGCGAGCAGCAGGAACGTAACGAAGGTCTTTATCGGCGAGCGGAGAAGCACTCTGAGTGAGAATTTAGCTCCCATCCTTTCACCTCCCGCTGTCCGCCGGATACGGCGGCGTCCTTTCTATCGAGCTAAGCATTTTCTCAAGCTCCGCAAGCGGGCATTCGCCGTAGAGCGCGCACTCGTACCTCCCGTCCTTCCAGTACGCCTCGGACGAGCCGCCGGAAGCGCCGACAAGGTAGACGGCGGCCGCACCTCCGTCCGGGGTGTACTTCTCTAGCGCGCCGTTCCGCTTCGGGACGGCGCTGCCGACGCCCTCACCGGACACCGCGACGCTCATCGTTATCTCCGCGCCGCTGCCGTCGGAACAGCGCAGCAGGAGCACGTTGCGTATCCTCGTGCCCACGGTCTGCGCGCCGGTGCATGTAAACCCCTCCGGCAGAGTCCTCGGCGCAGACAGGTCGGAGACGCCGAGGAAATAGAGCGCGCTCTGCAAGCTCGTGTACTCGAACTCATAGCCGGCGCTCTCCTCCGTCTCGTACTCCCACGGCGCGGCGGCGCGGGCGTCCGCTCCGGCGGCATACGCCGACACCGAAGCGGCGGATATGAGAGCCACGGTCACGAGCGCCGCCGCGGCCGCCTTGAGGTTAGAGCGTCCGACGCTCCGCGCCCACGAAGGCCGCCGCCTCGGCGGACGGCGTCGCAGCGACGGCGGCAGCGTCTCCGCCGCCGTTCTGCGCTCCACCGGCTCGAGGTAACTCCGCCGGAAGCGCTCCCATGCCGTATCCGCCGAGGTGTACGGCGGCGACGGCTCCTTTTCGCCGAGGGCCTCCAAGACCTCCCACGCCTCCTCCGGCTCGAGCGCGCCGTCCGCACCCGCCTCGGCGTCCGCGCGGAGGAGCGCTTTCAGCTCGTCCGAGCTCTTGCTGCGGTAGTATTCCTTCACGGATATGCCTCCCTTCACTCTCTGAAATACCGTCTCAATCTGTTTCTTGCCCGCTGGAGCCGCTTTTTGCAGGCTTCGGCGGATATCCCCATCGTCTCCGCAAACTCCGCCACCGTCTTGCCGCAGTCAACATATTCACGCAGGAGACGGTATTCCGGCAGGTCGAGCAGATCGCCGTAGAGGACATCGGGGTCGGTCTCGTCGTTGTGCGCGTTCTCGCCCGCCGCCGCGCGGCTTTGCAGACGCTCGAGGAGCATGACGTCCCCCGCGCGCTCCTTTGCCGACGTCTTAACGAGATTTCGGAAGGTGACGAATACCCAACCCTCCGGCGCGGGGTGGCGCGTCAGCGCCGCGACGTTCAGACAGGCGAGCTCGAAGGTGCTCTGTATGACGTCCTCCGCCCGCGCCGCATCTCCGAGAGTCTCGAGCGCGTAGCGCATCAGACGGTCGTACATCCTGCGGTAGAGCGCTTCGACAAACCGAAGCTCCTCCGTTGTCATCGAAACGCCCTCCCCTCTGAAAACTTTGAGACTATTTTACCCCTACATACCGTAAATGGAAATACCCCGCCCCGAGGGGACAGCTTTTTTGCGATTTTTCAAATTTTTCCGTTTTGTGGCTCCGCGTCTATGGAAAATGCAGTGCGTCGGTGCTATAATAGTTACAATACATTAGGATACAAGGGGGCCGGTCTATGAAGCTTTCGTTCCGATGGTACGGTGAAAGCGACCCGATACCGCTTCAATACATACGTCAGATACCGGGCATGCGCTCGGTGGTGTCCGCCGTCTACGACGTAAAGCCCGGCGAGGTCTGGCCGGAGGCGTCGCTTGCGCGGCTCAAGGAACAATGCGAGGAAAACGGCCTCGTCTTCGATGTCGTGGAGTCCATACCCGTAAGCGAGGACATAAAGCTCGGCACCGACAAGCGCGCCGCGCACCTCGATGCGTACTGCGAGAATATCCGCCGCTGCGCGAAGTACGGCGTGAAGTGCGTCACCTACAACTTCATGCCGGTGTTCGACTGGACGCGGACGCAGCTCGACCGTGTAGCGCCGGACGGCTCTACGAGCCTTGTCATGTATTGGGACCAGCTTCGCGGGCTCGACCCGCTCACTGACGACATCCACCTCCCCGGCTGGGACGCGAGCTACACCCGCGACGAGGTGCGCGGCCTCATCCGCGCCTACGGCGAGCTCGGCGAGGACGGGCTGTGGAAAAACATCGAGGTTTTCCTGAAGAAGGTCATACCAGTGGCGGAGGAGTGCGGCGTCACGATGGCGCTCCACCCTGACGATCCGCCCTATCCCATATTCGGGCTTCCCCGCGTCGTCACCTGCGAGGCAAACATAGACCGCTATCTCTCTATCGTCGACAGCCCCGCAAACTCGCTCTGCCTCTGCACCGGCTCGCTCGGGTGCACGAAGTCAAACGACGTCGCGGCGATGGTGCGGAAGTACGCCTCGATGGGCCGGATAGGCTTTATGCACATGCGAAACGTGCGCGTCCTCGAGGACGGAAGCTTTGAGGAGAGCGGTCATCTCTCCGCCTGCGGCGACCTCGACATGAGCGAGATAGTGCGTGCGCTCGTGGAGTGCGGCTTTGACGGCTACGTCCGCCCCGACCACGGCAGAATGATATGGGGCGAGACCGGCAAGGCCGGCTACGGACTCTACGACCGCGCGCTCGGCGCGGCGTACATAAACGGCCTCTTTGAGGCGTGGGAAAAGGCCGTGCGGCGCGCCTGAGAGGCCGCGTCCGCGCGAAACGAATATCGTAAGGAGGAAAACTGTATGCAGAAAAATGTTCTCAACACAGACCTCACCGGCAAGGTCGCGGTCGTCACCGGTGCGGGCGGCGTGCTCTGCTCGTCGTTTGCGAAGGTGCTTGCGCGGGCGGGCGCGAAGGTCGCGCTCCTTGACCTCAACCTTCCGGCGGCGGAGGGCTTTGCGGAGGAGATACGCGCCGAGGGCGGCGTCGCGAAGGCCTATGAGTGCAACGTGCTCGACCGCGAGGTCTGTTATGCCGCGGCGGACGCGGTGCTCCGCGACCTCGGCCCCTGCGACATACTCATAAACGGCGCGGGCGGGAACAACCCGCGCGCCACGACAGACAAGGAGTATTTCGAGCCGGGCGACCTCGACGGCGAGACAAAGAGCTTCTTCGACCTCGACAAGGACGGCGTGGAGTTCGTGTTCAACCTCAACTTCATCGGCACGCTGATACCCACTCAGGCGTTTGCGCGGCAGATGATCGGGCGCGAGGGGTGCAACATCCTCAACATCTCCTCGATGAACGCATACACCCCGCTCACGAAGATCCCCGCCTACTCCGGCGCGAAGGCGGCGGTGTCGAACTTTACTCAGTGGCTTGCCGTCCACTTCTCGAAGGTCGGCATCCGCGTCAACGCGATAGCTCCCGGCTTCTTTTCGACAAAGCAGAACGCCTCCCTCCTCTTCAACCCGGACGGCACGCCCACGGCGCGCACCGGCAAGATACTCGCCGCGACGCCGATGGGGCGCTTCGGCGACAGCGAAAAGGAGCTCGCGGGCGCGGTGCTCTTCCTTCTCAACAACGACGCCGCGAGCTTTATCACCGGCGTCTGC
>CANPWY010000063.1 GCA_947585215.1 uncultured Clostridia bacterium | reverse complement strand
GGCGAGGAGCAAGTACAGCCGCCGCGAGCGAGGCAAAGAGCTTTCCACTAAACCGCCTCCTCAAATCAACATCGGTGGGGGGACGGTTTTGATTGTGCTCAATGATACAAAAGAACCGTCCCCTTGTATCCAAAAACTGTCCCCTTGGGTCCCTTTATCGTTATTTTTTATCTCTTGGGTCAAGATCTGACGGCCAAGGTTTGCACGTTATCGACCCGTCCGCATTTTTCACAATTTGAATTGTCGCAAACTTACCTGAAAAGTTCAATGCCGCCTTTGTAGCGTCTTCTCCCTGATTCAGTGCGGCAGAAAGTATCCCGAGGTGCTTATTTAGCTCGTTGAAGTAGTCGTCGGAAGTAGGATTAACCATCGTATCTCCGATTGCCTTTGTCGCCTCCATCATGGCGAGATAGCCCTGCGCATCTGCTGCGGCGTAATTTGTGTAATAATCGTTGAATATATACTGCCACCTTTTATCATAAAAGCCAGCAGCTGAAGGGTCAACCGGCAGTTCAACTTCTCCTTCGCCAGACACCGTATATGTGTCCTTCAATAATGGTTTAAACGTTCCCCAGTTGCCACAGGTGTTCTTGAAGTTATCAAACTCTTTCTTTGCTTTTTCGTCAGCAAGCATCTCCGGGTGATACTTTTCCACGAAGCTGACAAAGGAGTAATTACGGGCAACCTCAAGTGCCAAATAGGCTTGCCCGCTGTTTCCGCCGCCTAAATCAGCAAAGCGAGTTCCCTCAGTCCAGTGCTTTATAAGAGCATCCTTCTTAGTGGTGTCATTACTCAATTCGATTGCCTTCAGGAAATTATCCTGTGTCCATCTGTTAGTCTTTGTCAACGCGCTGAACGCAGTCCACATTCCGTCGATGTTCTCCGCGTATGTGGCTTTTCCGTCCCCTATCATATCCCAATATGCTTTAACATCATCTCCATTGAGAATACTACTTGCAACACTTGCCAGTGACGAATTGTCGTCAAGCTTCCATCCGTCATAAGTGAGCTTAACCGTGGACAAGTCGCCCAGGGCGCGCTCAAGGGCTGTATCAAGTGCCGGGATTAGGCTTGTTGTACCGGAGCCGTCCGCACCGCTGATGTAAACGCTCTCCCCGCCCTTAATAAGCGTGGGGTCATCGTAGTTGGCAAGCTCGATTGCGTGCATGATCTCGCCCACGGTCTGCCTGTCCACTCCTTTGTGCGTGTAGTCGATGTAGCCGTTGTACACCGGGTAGGCTACAGCGGCGAGAATGGCGAGTATCGCAATTACCACGATCAACTCGACCAAGGTAAAGCCTTTCCTGTCTTCTTTCAGAGTTTGTCCTTTCATTGTTGAACCTCCTAACAGAGTGTTTTCCTTCGTCAAAATCGACAAAGGTCATGCGGAACTACCGTCGGGAGGCCCCGTTTTTTCGACATTATTGGTATAATGTCAACTGCGCACATTTCGGTTTGCTTCAAAATCGGGCTGAATCGTTTCTGTTTTGCACAAATCAGAAAATTTGGGCGCGCTTTCGCACACCCTCCCGCTCCTTTGCTTTCAAAAGGAGCGCCGAGGGTGTGCCGACTACACTCAAAATATGTAAATCAAGCCTGTTTTCAGGGAAATTTCCTTACAGCTCTTGACTTCTTTGGCAGAGTGACTATAATAATAATTGATTTTATGCGGACGCGGCATGCCGTCCGGCTCTGTTTGATCGACATTATACCAATAATGTCGATTTTTTTGTTGTCCGGCCTACGCCGTTCGCCGCCCGCCCGCCGGTCGGTACTCCGTGTCCGGGATGAGGTCGAGCTGCTCCAGCATCGCCCTGTGCTCCGCGCCCGTCGTCATGATGTAGATGCGCGTCGTGTTCACGCTGCTGTGACCCAAAACGTCCGCGAGCTTGGCAATATCATGACTTTTTTCGTAGAACATACGCGCGAACAGCTTCCGCAGGTTGTGCGGGAAGACTTTCGCCTCGGAGACGCCGGACTTCCGCGCGAGCCGCTTCATCATCGCCCAGACCGTTCCGCGACTGACGGGCTTTCCGCGCCTGTCGAGGAACACCGCGCCGGAGCCGATGCCCTGCTCCCCCGCGTACTGCAACAGCAGAGTTTTCAGCTTGTGCGTGATGAGGATCGAGCGCGTTTTCCCCTTGCAGGTGACGGACAGCGCGCCGCGTTTCACGCCCTCGACTGTGAAGTAGCGAAGCTCGGAGATTCGTATCCCGGTGGAGCATATCGCCTCGAGGATGAGCCTTTCCCGAGACGACGCGGCGCCGAGCAGGGAAAGATACTCGTCGCGGGTGAGCTCGCGTTCCTCGGGACGGAACGCTTCGCGCTGGACGCGCGTCCGCTCGGCGCGGCAGTCGTCCCGCCCGACGAAGCGGAACAGAGCGTTCAGCGACGCGAGCATCGTGTTGACGCTGGACGGAGAGTATCCCGCGCCGAGAAGTGCGTCCCGGTACTCGAGCGTCAGCTCGGGCGAGACGGGACGTCCCGCGAGGAACCGCGCGAATTCGCGCGCGTCGTGCAGGTACTTCTCGCGCGTGCAGACGCTGCGGTGCTTCGCCTCGAGCGCGCGAGCAAACGCCGAAATCGTTTCCGTGGTGAGAGTTTGATTTGCAATTTCCATAGAGACTTCCTTGGGGTAAAAAGTTGATAATATGATGATACATCATATTTTTGCCCGATAAGTCTCAACTTTACGCGCAAAAAGCCCCCGCGAAACAAAGCCCCCCGCGAAACAAACGTTTCGCGGGGGGCTTTGGCCTCGCAGAGTTTCGCGCCGTCAGGCGCGAAATAAAGTCCAATCGTTTTTTCCGACGACATGCGCGTCGGAAAAAACTCTTTGCGCGGAGCGTGCGTCGAAGACGGCGAAGCCGTCGAGGCGCGTAGCGTAGCGAAAGGCACCGGCAGAGCAAAGCTCTGTCCGGTGCCCTCGACGCAAAAGGGTGCGCAGGGCGATTTATCGCCCGAGCACATTTTGCGTCGACTTATTTTATGTTTTCGCTGAGCCACTTGCAGTCGTCCGCGATGCACTGGTCGTGGTCGCCGTAGAACTCCTCACGCTCGACTATCCAGAACGCGTCCGGGCTGGTCTCGTCGAGTGCTTTCTTGATGTCTACCCAGTCGATGTTCGACTCGGGCGCGCCTATCGGGCACTGAGTGTGCGCGCGCTGAGCGTCCATCTCCGCCATGTGCTTCTCCATGTCGTCAAGCATCTTCTGGCGCTGTTCGACCGGCAGCTCCATGATGTTCTGGAACGGATTGCCGTGGTCCTCCTGAACGGCGTGGCGCGAGCGCGGCTGCGGGCCGGGGCCCATGACCTTCGAGTTCTCCTTGATATGTATCGAGACGAAGCGGCCCGGATAGCGGCGGATGAAGTTTGCGGGGGAGTGGCCGCCGTACATCGCCCAGCCGCAGTCGAGCTGGAAGTAGCACTTCGAGCTGTTCTCGATGACGTGCTCGAGCAGAGCCTTCCCCTCGTCTACATAGAACTCCTTGTTGTGGTTGTGGTATGCGACCTTGATGCCGTAGGGCGCGGCCATCTCGGCCATATCGTCGAGGATGTGCGCGACCTCTATCGCCTCGGCCTTGTTGCAGAAGTCGGTGCTCGCCCAGATGACGGCCTTGCCGCCGAGGGCTGCCATCTTCTTCACTATCTCCTCGGTGGGCTCCGCGTGGACGGAGGTGACCTCGAGGCCGGTCTCCGCGAGCCACTTCTTGATGTCCTCGATGTCATTGTCGAGGTCCGCGGGCAGCAGCTCGACCGTCTTGAAGCCGAGCGAGGCTATGGTCTTGAACTTCTCGAGCAGTGTCGGCCCGAGTCCGAGATAGCTCGCCATTCCGCCGAAGGAATAGGTTCCGATTCCGATTTTCATATTGAACTCCTCCTTTTATGCGCGCTTTGGCGCAGTTATTGCATTGCAGAATCAATATAGCACAGCGGCGCGGGTTTGTCAACTATGTCGACAAATCCGCACCGCTCTTTTCCTGATATTTTATCGGTTTTGCACAAGCGTCAGTTCAGGAGTCCACCCTCAGCCTCCGCCGTGTGGAAGGCGCTGTCGGTGCGGAAGTATGCGTCCATGACGTCCCGCGCGACGACGGCGAGCCACGAGCCTTTGTTCGCGTGCTCGACGACGACCGCCACCGCTATCTGCGGATCCTCATACGGCGCGAACGCGACGAATATTCCCGTCGCGGAGCCCTGACCGGTCTGCGCTGAGCCGGTCTTTGCGCCGACGGCTATCGGGTAGTTGCCGAAGGTGCCGTTCGCGGAGCCGCCGAACTGAGTGACGGCGCGCATGCCCGCGAGCACGGTCGCACGGGTCTCCTCCGAGATGTCCACCCGCGCGAGGACGGTGCTGCGGTGCTCGCTCACCGTGCCCTGATAGTCGTAGCTCCGCACCGACTTGAGGAGGTGCGCGTCGAGGCGCACGCCGTCCGGGTTCGCGAGCGACGCGATGTACACCGCGAGCTGGAGAGGGGAGAAGTTGTTGTCCGACTGACCTATCGCCGCCTGTATGGTGTCGCCGCCGTACCACGTCCCACCGGCGGCCTCGCGCTCCTCCGGCCCCGCGAGCACGCCGGTGTACTCCGGCAGCTCGACGCCGGTGGGCTGTCCCAGTCCGAGCGCCCGGCCGAAGCGGTTCATGTTTTCGATGCCGGTGAGCCGCCCCGCCTCATAGAAGAAGTAGTTGCAGCTCACACGGAGAGCGCCTATCACGTCGACGTTGCCGTGCGAGCCGGGGTACACCTCGCACACGGGGGTGTAGCTCGGGGCGTAGTAGGTGTAGATGCCCTTGTCGTATATACGCGTGGAGGGCTGGATGGCGCCGGTCTCGAGAGCCGCCACGGCGGTGCTCATCTTAAAGGTGGAGCCCGGCGCGTAGTGACCTACGAACGCGCGGTTGACCATCGGCGTCAGCGGGTCGCTCGTGAGCTTCTCCTGATCCTCGTAGTAGGTCGAAAGCGAGAAGGTCGGGTAGTTCGCGGCGGCGAGTATGTCGAAGTTCTTCACGTCCACGACGACGACCGCGCCGCCGCCGACGTCCTTCGAGCCGTAGTAGCCGCCCGCCTCGCCGGTCTCCTTAAGGGACTGTATGCGGCTCGCGAGCGCCTTCTCCGCCGCCTCCTGCAGGCGGATGTCTATCGTGAGCATGACGTTGTCGCCCGGCTTCGGCTCGCGGGAGTACATCACGTTTGTGACGCTTCCCGACTCGCTCCGCTCCTCGACCCGCACGCCGTCCACGCCGCGCAGGATGTCCTCAAAAGCGGCCTCGGCTCCGTCGCGGCCTATCATGTCGTCAAGCGCGTAGCCCTTCTCCTTGAGGGCGTCGTAGTCGTCGGTGTCGTATATCGGCGTGACGCGGCCGAGGAGGTTAGCGGCATACTCGGTCTCGTACTGCCGGACGGTGTCGGTGAGTATCTCCACGCCCGGCAGGTCGCGCTCCGCGACGGAGGCGATGAACTCGCCCGGCACGTCGTTTGCAAACACATACGGCGCGATGTTGAGGCCTATCCTCGGCGTCCTCAGGTCGAGCTCCCAGCGGAGCGCAAGCACCTCCCGCACACGCTCCGACTCCGGGTCTACCCCGTACTCCTCGCAGAGCTTTTCCGCGAGCTCGTCCGCCGTAAGAACGCTCTGCCACTCGGCGTCCGGCTCGTCCCCCTCGGTCCAGCCCATCGCCGCGAGGAACCGCGCCATGCGATTTTGGCCGGTGGTGCTCGACGTATAGCGCCAGCCTCCGGCGGACGTGCGCTCGAGAGGGAAGAAGGTATCGTGGCTCACGGAAAATTCGTCCGCCGTCTCGAGCAGGCGGGCGATTATCTCGTTCTCGCGCCCGTCCGGCAGGAGCGTCATGTCAAAGCCGACGTTGTAGGCTATGCGGTTCGTGACGAGCTTCCGACCGTAGCGGTCGACCAGTTCGCCGCGCGAGGCCTTTACCTCGACCGTACGGGTTATCCGCTTCTCGCTCTCCTCCGAGTAGCTGAGACCGTGGACTATCTGCATGTCGTACAGCCGCACGACCATCACAAGCGCGAGCGCCGCCGTGAGCGCCGCTATCGCCGTGAGGCGGAAATACAGCTTCTTGCCTTCCATCTGACGCTCACACCTCCCACCCGGCGGCAGACTGTCCGCCGCCGAAAATCGCCCGCGCTCTGCGCGAAAATATATTGTACAGCCCCGGCTTTATGCCGGCGCAAAAACCGCCGCTACTCCTCCGCGCCGGGATTCGCGGCAAGCGATATTCCCCGCGCCGCCGGCCAGATGAAGAGCGCTCCCGCCGTGGAGTACACCGCCTCGACCGCGCCGACCGTTACGAGCGCGGAGACGCCGGCGCGGCCCGGTATCCACATCACGAATATGAAAAATAGGACTGTTGCCGCGGCGTTTGCCGCAAGCGAGAGGAGCAGAGCGCCGGGAAGCCCGCGCGACAGGATGCTCTCGCACAGCACTCCCGCCGCCGCGCCGCCCGCGGCGTAGACGAGCATGTTTATAAGCTCGCTCGAGCCGGAGGAGGCGTACATCATCGCCCCGCACACCGCGCCGAACACCGCGCCCGCCGCCGCGCCCTCGCACATCCCGACGCAGACCGCGAGCGTTCCCATGAATATCGGAGCGACGCCGAATATCCGGAGCGCGGGGAAAAGGTACTCCTGCACGGCGAACACGGCAAGCAGGAGCAGTACGTATACCACCCACTTCACTATAGCCCTTCGGGCGTCCGCCATTCTCATTCGCTTATATCAAAGTCGGTGACGACGAACACCTGCACGAGGTCGTCCAGCTCCGCCGACGGCTCCACTGAAGCGTAGCTTCCGACGTTGCCCTCGGAGGCGTAAACGTCCACTATCTTGCCTATCACGATGCCGGAGGGATACACGCCGCCGACGCCGCTCGTGAGCACCGTGTCGCCGTTCAGCAGGACCGCGTCCTCGGGGAAGTACGCGAGGCGGAGCAGACCTTCGCGCATCAGCTCGAAGTCGCCCTCCGCCGCGGCGGTGTCGCCGGTGCGCTGTATGACCGCGCCGAGCTCGGTCGTCGTGTCGATAAGAGTCGAGACGACGGCCCAGTTCTCGCCCACCTCGCTCACCTGTCCCACGAGGAAGCCTTCCTCGTTTATCACGCAGTCGAATTTCTCTATGCCGCCGGAGCGCCCCTTCGATATCGTGAACGCCGACTCCCAGTTGGAGCTGCTGCGGCTGACGACGTTTGCCATGCAGAGCGTGAGGTCGCGGCGGGACTCGGTGAGCCCTGAAAGCTCCCTCAGCCGCTCGTTCTCGGCTATCAGCTGTTCGCCGATGCGGATGTCCTCCTCCATGTCGGCTATCGTCTTTTTCAGGCGCTCGTTCTCCTCGACGAGCTCGTCATACTCGTACATACGCGAATAGAACCGCCCGATCGCGCCGCTTATCGAGCTTGCGGCCGCGCGGAAGGGCTTCGTCACTATCCCGAAGAAGTTGCTCACGGGCGACGACGCGCCCTGCACCGCAAACGATATTATTGCCATGACAAGTATCACCGCAAGCACCGCCGCGCACGCGATAACGGTCTTGCTCCGCAGGAAACGCTTCACGCCGTCCGTCCCTCCCTTCGAAATTTATCCGGCGGAGCCGCGCCCCGCTGCCATACTCTCTACAACAATGTCACGCCGAACTCCGCGAGCAGCCGCGCCGAAAGTACGAGCGGCAGACCCACGACGTTCGGGTAGTCGCCGCATATACCCTCGACGAGCAGAGCACCCCGGAGCTGTATTCCGTATGCTCCCGCCTTGTCCATCGGCTCGCCGCTTGCGACGTAGCGCTCTATCTCGCGCTCTGTGAGGCGGCGGAACCTCACCCGCGTCTCCTCGCGCGAATATGTCTCGCGCTCTCCGCGCCGCACCGCGACGCCGGTATAGACCGAGTGCTCCCTGCCGCTGAGCCGCCGCAGCATCGCGGCGGCATCCTCCGGGGAGGACGGCTTTCCCAAGGCCACGCCGTCTATCGCGACGAGCGTGTCTGCCGCGAGCACCACACGCTCCGGCGCGAGCGCCGCCGCTGCCGCGCACTTGCGCCGCGCGAGCAGGACGACCGCCTCCTCCGGTGGCGTCCCCTCGGGGACGGTCTCGTCCGCACGGGAAACCATCACCTCAAAGTCGCATCCCACCGCCTCGAGCAGCTCGCGCCGCCTCGGTGACGAGGACGCAAGTATTATCCTCTCGTTTTCCATTTTACCCTCATTTCAGGCCTTTTATCTTGAAGACAGAGGATCTCGCAGGCGAGGCCGCAATGTCCTCCAATTGTCTTCGTTCACTTCCCGGTGGAGCCGTAGCCGCCCGCGCCGCGCTCGGTATCCTCCAGCGCCTCGACCTCCGTAAGCTCCGCCGCAGAGTAAGGGACGAGCACGAGCTGGCATATCCTGTCTCCCGGCTCTATCGTGTACGCCTCCGCGCCGTGGTTGATGACCGCGGCCTTCAGCTCGCCGCGGTAGTCCTCGTCTATGACGCCGACCGAGTTCGCGAGCGTCACCCCGTACTTCATGCCGAGGCCGCTCCTGCCGAATATCAGCCCGACATACCCGTGCGGTATCTCGACTGCGAGGCCGCAGGGCACGAGAGCCCTCTCGCCCGGCAGGAGCGTCACCGCCGCGTCGAGCGAGGCGTGGAGGTCGAGCCCCGCCGCGCCCTTCGAGCCGCGCTCCGGTGCGGGCGCGGTATATCCTCCCTCGGTAGGTATTACCTTGTAACGGAGCTTCAAAGTCATTTTACTCCACTCCCCTGAAATATAGTCCGCGAGTGAACTGCGCGGGCGCGGTCCCGCTCCCGCGATACGCCGAGAGCACGTTTTCCGCCTCGCGCGGGTTCTCGGTGGTAAACATCAGCCGTATCGTCTCGAGGCCGAGCGGCGCAAGCTCCCCGAGCTTGTCCGCAAGCCACAGCTTCTGCGAGTTGAATATCTCGCTTCGTCCGCCCTCGACGCGCTCGAACGGGAACCGCGCGCCGGTCCTGTCCACGAGCGTCTTTGCGGAGGAACCGTTGACGCCGAGCCGCCGCTCGGTTATCATCAGCGGCAGGCGTCCGTAGGCTGCGATCTCGAGCGGAAGCGGGCTCGAAAGTCCGCGTATCTGCGCCGTAGTCAGCTCAAAGCTCACCGTCGCCGACGAGAGACCGAGCGCCGCGAGCGTCTCGAGCGAGAGTGAATTTGTTATGTTCAGTCCGTAGTCCCCGCGCACCTCGAAGCCACGGCTCCGTGCAAAGTCGATATATCCGATATTTCCCGCGAGCACCGTCTGAACCCCGAGTTCGGAGACTCGCCCGAGCATATCGGAAATCTCGTCCATATCGCTCGGGTGCGCCACCCTCGGGAGCTTCGCCGCGACCTTCGTGGCGGAGAGAAATTCCTTCGTGCGCTCCGGCTCGCGGACGAGCATTTCGAGCGGCATGTATATCCACTCGGGCGGGTCCGAGAGCATCCGGTCACTCACCTGGAGTATGCTGTGCGCGTCCACAGAGACGGCGGGGAACGCCGTCTCCCGCCGCCGCACCGGAACGCGCGGCTGCTCGAACACGCGCCGCGCCGGTATCTCGAGCCGCTTTTCGGAGAGCTTTTCGAGCACCGTGCGGCGCATGGCGTTTATCTCGGAAAGCGGCATCGTGAGCCCCGG
>CANPWY010000062.1 GCA_947585215.1 uncultured Clostridia bacterium | reverse complement strand
CGACGAGCTACCGAGCTGCTCTACTCCGCAGGATTATAATAACACACCTCCCCCTGCGGTGTCAAGCACTTTTTTCGGGTTCGCCAAAACTTTACCGTTTGCGACAGCTCGCCGGCTCCGACTGTTCCCGGATGTCCCTTATCCCCGTACAATGTCTATCGCGCCGCTGACCGTCGAGACGTTGAGGGCGGCCGAGCCGTCTCCGTATACGAGACTTTTGCCCTGCTTTACCGTCGGGAACTCGCAGTTCACGCCGCCGCTCACCGTGGAGCAGTCCGCCGAGAAGCCGGATATGACGGCGGGAAGATACAGTGTGACCTTGCCGCTTATGGTGCTGAGCTTTGCGCTCTCCGGCGAAGACGCGAGCGAGACGTCGAGCTCGCCGCTCGCCGTCGACGCGGCGGCCGTCCCGAACGACCCATCCAGCGTCAGCTCGCCGCTTACCGTCGAGCAGTCCGCGTCCTGCGCCTCGCACGCCGTGGCGCGCAGCTCGCCGGAGGTGGTGGAAAGCTCGAGCTTTCCCGAGACAGTCACGCGCTCCGCCGTGATTTCTCCGGAGGTACTGCCGGCCTCGACCTTCTCCGCCGAGACGTACCGAAGCTCTATCTCGCCGCTTGTGCTCGAGACCTCCAGCTTTCCCGTGACGTTCAGGCTTCCCGCCGTGATCCCGCCGGACGTGCTCTCGAGCTCCGCCGAGGCAGCGCTTATGTCCGACGCGGATATTTCCCCGCTCGTAGTGTGTATGAGCACACTGCCGGACACTGTGAGCCCGGGAATATCTATCTCGGTAGAGACGCCGGAAATATTCACATCTCCCGAAAACTCGAACCCCTCCGGCAGATATACCGTGACGTCGGTGTCGGTGCGCGAGGTCACGCGGCGGCTCTTGCCCTCGCGGAGGTGCAGAACGCCCGCGTCCAGCCGGTACGCGAGGAGGCGGTCCTCGGGTATCTCGCCGCGCTCCGGGGTCTGGACGACGCGCACCGTGTCGCCGCTGTGCCGCTCCACCGTCAGGCTGCCGCCTATCCAGCCTATCTCGATGCTCTTTACATCGCCCGCGGCAAACGACGCCTCGCCCGTCGGCGCGGTCTCGCCGTAAAAGTCGCCGTTCCAGTTCATGCCGCCGGAGCTCTTAAAAAAGTTGAAAAATGCCATCTCATTTTCTCCGTTCCGTGAAAGTCCCATGCAAAGTATTATCACCAGCGCCGCAAGACACACGGCGCACAGCACAAGCAGAATATACCTCAGAGCCTTCATTCCTTCTCACCTCTGAATATGTGCATGACGTTTGTCACCGCCGCCGCGACGAGGAATATCACCCACGTCAGGTGCCACAAGCCGGTGGCGAAGCTGATGGCGAGGTACAGCAGTACCACAATGCTCCAGAACGAGCCGTTTATCGCGCGCCACATCGCGCGGGGATCGCCTTTGCTCGCGATAAGTCCAACTATCGAACTGAGGCACGCGCCCACCAGGAAGATGAGCCATGTCATGCCCCACGCCCCGGTCTGAAAACTCATAATGAAATACAGCGCCGTTATGAGGCACCACATCGCCCCGTTAAGCGCGCCGACGCGCCTCCTGCCGTCGCTTCCGCGCTCTCCCGCAAAATAGGAAATAACGCAGCTGAGGCCTGCGCCCAAAAGGAACATTGTCCACGTCAGGTGCCACCAGCCGGTGGCGAAGCTCACAATGAAGTAGAGCGCCGTGATAAGGCACCACATCGCCCCTATGAGCGAACCCGCGATTTTGCGCCGTCTCTTTGCCGGCATACTTTCACGCGCCGCGCCGGAGCCGTACCGCGCATCCGGCGACGGAGAGGCTGTCGGCGTACCATATGCGCCGTAGTACGGCGGCTGTGAGGCCGTCGGCGCGCCGTACGTCCCGTATTGCGGCGGCTGTGCGGTGGTTGGCGTGCCGTATGTCCCCGCGTCCGACGACGTCTGCGCGCCGCCGTATGGCGCGGCGTCCGGCTCTCCGTGGTGCGGCGGCTCTGAGCCGCCGTCGGACGGCACTTCCCCGGCGCTTGGCGCTTTCCCTTGGACGTCCGTCTGCGCCGGGCTTTGTGATGCTTCCGGTATGTTCGGCTCTACCGCGACTTGTGATGTCTCCGATATGTTCGGCTTTGCGGTGGACTGAGCGTCCTGTCTCTCGGACGTCTCCGACGCGGCGGGCTGAGCACTCCCCAGCACGGACGCCTCCGGCGCGGCGGGCTGAGCACTCCCCAGCACGGACGCCTCCGGCGCGGCGGGCTGAGCGCTCCCCTGTCCGGACGTCTCCGACGCGGGATTCTCCGGCGTCTGTTCGGGCGTGCCGTAAGCGCGCCGCTCGTAGACCGAGCTGCGCTCTATCTCCTCGAAGAGCTCGCCCATGTCCCCAACGCTCGAGCGCACCTCCTCGAACGCGTCGTCCGGGGAACGGCCCTCCGAAATGAGGTCGTTGTACCTGTCAAGCAGATTCTGCTCCATCTCGTCACGAAGCTCCAGCGTCTTACCGCTTCTCGGCGCGTCCCGGAACAGCTCCGCGACAAGCGATCTTATTCTGTCCTCCATTTCTCTGTGTTCCTTTCCAGAAATATTGATGGTCTGCTTATTCGTCCTTCGAGTCGTTAGAGTGCGGCTGGATTATGCTGTCTATCAGCGCTTTGGCGTTCTCCCACTCGCGGACGCTCGCGATGTACGCCTTGCGGCCCGGCGAGGTTATGGTGTAATACCTCCGCCGCGCGCCGGACCCCTCGTCGCCCCAGTAGGATGAGATGTAGCCCTGCTGCTCGAGTCGCCGGAACGCCGTGTAGAGCGTCGCCTCCTTCAGCTCGAAGCGGTCGCCCGTCCTCATGCGTATGCTCTTGTTGATATCGTAGCCGTAGCTGTCCCCCTCCAGAAGATGCGCGAGTATCATCATATCTGTCGTACCGCGTATCAGGTCGGACGCTATTGACATCCCGATCGCCTCCTCGGCGGCGCTCTCCGGAAAGCGCCGTCCTGTGTTGAGTGTATCTTATCACGATATACCTCACCTGTCAAGGTATCTCAGCAAAAAAATCTGCGGCACGGAAAATCCGTGCCGCCGCAAAATGACGCTTTGCCCTCCGGCAAACGCACACAAAAAAAGGTGGCGGCTCAGAGAGCCGCCAAAGTTTAAAAATAAAAAGGAGGGAAACTATGAAAACGCTATACTGCCTGCTGTCATATATAGTAAATCGAAGATATTAAAAAAGTTAGAGAAAATTTGTTAAAAAACTTTTAAATGTGCAAAAGTGCTTCGGAAAAACGCACAAAAATTATTTGTAAATCATTGCCTTTTTGCCAAAAGCAACAAATTGGCTGAATTTTCGGTAATATCGGCTATTCTGCCGAAACGCGCCGCAAACAATAGTTTTGCAAACCGCGACCGAAAACATTCGAGGTTCGGATGCTCCGAACCTCGATCCTGCGGCGTATTTAGACGCGCCGCCGCATGTGTAATTATTCGGCGTTCTTCGCGCGCTGTATCGCGCGGAGGCGCTGCGCGTGGTCGAGCTCGCGCTTGCGTATCCTGAAGTTCTCCGGCGTGACCTCGAGCAGCTCGTCGTCCGCAAGGAACTCTATCGCCTGTTCGAGGCTCATTATCCTCGGCGTCGTGAGCCGCAGAGCGTCGTCCGAACCGGCGGCGCGGGTATTGGTGAGCTGCTTGCGCTTGCAGACGTTGACGGTGATGTCTCCCGCCTTCGGGCTGACGCCGACGACCATCCCGCCGTACACCGGCGTGCCCGCGCCAATGAAGAGCTGTCCGCGCTCCTGCGCCTGATAGAGACCGTAGGTGACGGCCTCGCCCGTCTCATACGCGACGAGCGACCCGCTCGCGCGGCGCGCTATGTCGCCGCGATACGGCTCGTAGTCGTGGAAAACCGTCGTGAGTATGCCCTCGCCCTTCGTGTCGGTCAGGAATTCGTTCCTGTAGCCGAAGAGTCCGCGGGACGGCACAAGGAATTCGAGGCGCATACGGCTGCCTGACGGCACCATCTTCTGGAGCTCGCCCTTGCGGGAGCCTATCTTCTCCATGACCGCTCCGACCGACTCCTCCGGCACGTCCGCGACGAGCTCTTCTATCGGCTCGTACACCTTACCCTCGATCTCGCGGTAGAGCACGCGGGGCGTGGAGACCTGGAACTCGTAGCCCTCGCGGCGCATGTTCTCTATCAGTATAGAAAGGTGCATCTCGCCGCGCCCCGCGACGTTGAAGGCGTCGGTTCCCATCTCGCTCACGCGGAGCGAGACGTCCTTCATCAGCTCTCGCTCGAGGCGGTCGCGGAGATTGCGGCTCGTGACGTACTTGCCCTCACGCCCGGCAAACGGACTGTCGTTCACAGAGAAGGTCATCTCGACCGTCGGCTCGCTTATCTTGACGAAGGGCAGCGCCTCCGGCGCGGCGGGGTCGCAGACGGTGTCCCCTATCGTGATGTCCGCCACGCCGCTGAACGCGACGATGTCGCCCGCCTCGGCCGACTCTACAGGGATGCGCTTCAGCCCGTCGAACTCGTAGAGGCTCACGGTCTTCGCCTTTATGCTGCGCTCCGCGTCGGTGTGACTGCAGACGAGGATGTCCGCGCCGGCCTTCAGGACTCCGCGCTCGACGCGGCCGATGCCGATGCGCCCGACGTAGTCGTTGTAGTCTATGGCGCTCACGAGCATCTGGAGCGGCTCGGAGGGGTCGCCCTCCGGTGCAGGTATGTGCTCGAGTATGGCGCGGAAGAGCGGCGTGAGGTCGTCCTTCTCGGTGACGTGGGCGGCGAGGCTCGCCTGACCGGTGCGGGCGGCGCAGTAGATGACCGGGCTGTCAAGATAGCTCTCGTCGGCGTTGAGGTCGATAAGGAGCTCGAGGACCTCGCTTGCGACCTCGTCAAGCCGCGCGTCCGGGCGGTCTATCTTGTTTATGACGATGATGAGCGGCAGTCCGAGCTCGAGCGCGCGGCTCAGGACGAACCGCGTCTGCGGCATCGGACCCTCCGCCGCGTCGACGAGCACGAGGACGCCGTTGACCATCTTCAGCACGCGCTCGACCTCGCCGCCGAAGTCGGCATGGCCTGGCGTGTCGACAATGTTTATTTTCACGCCGCCGTAGTGGACGGCGGTGTTCTTTGCAAGTATCGTAATGCCGCGCTCGCGCTCGAGGTCGTTCGAGTCCATGACGCGCTCGACGACCGCCTGATTCTCGCGGTACACTCCGCCCTGACGCAGCATCGCGTCAACGAGCGTCGTCTTGCCGTGGTCGACGTGCGCGATTATCGCAACATTCCGAAGATTTTCGTGTGTCAAGTGCTATACTCCCTCTCATTAGCATACGCTTTGTATTATATCGCGAAGCCTGCCGCTTTTCAACGATGAAATGTGACAAAATAGTGTCGTCAAGAACAGGGTAACATACAACAGTTTGCGCGGCAAATCGCAGCGAAGCTGCGGGTCTTGCGGGGCGCTTCCCCGCACCCGTATAGCGGGGAAGCCCCGCGGGCATCCGCGGGGTAACCCCCGCGTCCCTGAGTGAGGCAGGGCCTCACCGGCACCTTGCGGGGGCGCTGCCCCCGCACCCCCCAGCGGGGCTGTGCTGCCCCGCACCCCTCTAGCGGGGAAGCCCCGCGGGCATCCGCGGGGCGAGCCCCGCGTCCCTGAGTGAGGCAGAGCCTCACCGGCACCTTACGGGGGCGCTGCCCCCGCACCCCCGGCGGGGCTGTGCCGCCCCGCACCCCTGCGATACTTTTTGCTCGCGCAAAAAGTATCCAAAAAGCGCGTTTAAGGGAGAGGGCTTTGCCCTCTCCCTTAACAATCCCTCTCCCAATACAGACACAACACCATTACTGCCATGGTGTGACGACACTCCGTATCAAACAAATTTATCATCCAACCGGGTGAGTTTCTGGGGGAGCCTATCCAACTTTCCTACTGTATTCGACGACATCGAACTGTTTCTGTGAGGCGTATGCAAAAACGCGCGGGGCAGACGCCCCGCGCGTTTTTTGCATGTTTGTTCTCAGACTCCGAAGAGGAGGTCTCCATAGGTGGGCATCGGCCAGTACTTCTCTCCCACGAGCGTCTCGAGCTCGTCCACGTCCGCGCGGAGGCTCTCCATCGCGTCGAAGACGGTGTCGCGGCAGTACTTCGCGCGGGACGCCTCCTCCGCGTGGTTCTTGACCTCGCGGAGCGAGGTCGAGAGGCGGTCGGTCCTGTCGCAGATGCTGTCGCAGAGGGCGCTCAGCTTTGTGACGAGGCGCGTCTCGAACTCGAGGCTCGCGGCGGCGGAGAGGCGCTGCTTTGCAAGCGCCGTCTCGCTGAGGTCCTTCATGTAGGCGAGCGCGGCGGGAAGTATCTCGCGGTTCGTCATCTCTATCATCGTCTGTGCCTCTATCGAGACGACCTTGCAGTAGTTCTCGAGCATTATCTCGGTGCGGCTCACTATCTCCGCACGGCTGAAGACGTGGTGGCGCTCAAAGAGGTCGATGTTCTTCTCGTCGGAGAAGTGCGGCAGAGCCTCCGCCGAGGAGCGGAAGTTCACAAGGCCGCGCTTCGCGGCCTCCGCCACCCACTCGGCGGCGTAGTTGTCGCCGTTGAAGATTATCCTTCCGTTGTCGTGAAGTATGCCGCGCACAACTTCGGTGACACACTCGCCGCGCTCGAGGCGGTCGGCTATGTACGCGAGCGCGTCTGCAGTGATGGTGTTGAGGACTATGTTCGAGTCGGAAATCGAGTTCGGCGCGCCGACCATGCGGAACTCGAACTTGTTGCCGGTGAACGCGAAGGGCGAGGTGCGGTTGCGGTCGGTGGTGTCGCGGTAGATGTTCGGCAGTGCCTCAACCGACGTGTCGAGCACGCCGACGCTGTCCGCGACGTAGTCCTTGCCCTGCGCTATCGCCTCAAGGACGGCCTCTATCTCGGTGCCGACGAACATCGACACTATCGCGGGCGGCGCCTCGTTGCCGCCGAGGCGGTGATCGTTGCCCGCGCCGGAGGCGCTTATCCTTATGAGGTCCTGATGCTCGTCTACAGCCTTAATAACGGCGGCAAGGAAGACGAGAAAGACGTCGTTTTCAGCAGGATTGTCGCCCGGGTCAAGGAGGTTCATGCCCGAGTCGGTGGCTATCGACCAGTTGTTGTGCTTGCCCGAGCCGTTGACGCCGGCAAACGGCTTCTCGTGCAGCAGGCAGACAAGCCCGTGGCGCGGCGCGACCTTCTGCATCATCTCCATGACGAGCTGGTTATGGTCGCAGGCGGCGTTGACCTTCTCGAACACCGGCGCAAGCTCGTGCTGTGCGGGCGCAACCTCGTTGTGCTCGGTCTTGGCGTAGACGCCGAGCTTCCACAGCTCCTCGTCAAGCTCCTTCATGTACTTGAGGACCCTCGGCTTGATGCTTCCGAAAAAGTGGTCGTCGAGCTCCTGACCCTTGGGCGGGCGCGCGCCGAAGAGCGTACGCCCGGTATATATGAGGTCGCGGCGGCGGTCGTACAGCTCCTTGGGGATAAGGAAGTACTCCTGCTCCGGCCCGACCGTCGGGGTGACGTGCCGCGCCTCTACGCCGAGGCACTTCAGCACGCGGAGAGCCTGAGCGTTTATTGCCTCCATCGAGCGGAGGAGCGGGGTCTTCTTGTCGAGCGCCTCGCCGGAGTAGGCGTAGAACGCGGTGGGTATGCAGAGCGTATTCTCCTTGATGAATGCGCAGGAGGTCGGGTCCCAGCCGGTGTAGCCGCGCGCCTCGAAGGTCGCGCGGAGCCCGCCGGAGGGGAAGCTCGACGCGTCCGGCTCGCCCTTTATCAGCTCCTTGCCCGAGAACTCCATTATGGCTCTGCCCTGCCCCGCCGGGCTCACGAAGCTGTCATGCTTCTCGGCGGTGATGCCGGTCATCGGCTGGAACCAGTGTGTGAAGTGCGTCGCGCCCTTCTCGACCGCCCAGTCCTTCATGGCGTTCGCGACGACGTTTGCTACCGAGCTGTCTAGACTCTCGCCGGTCTCCATCGTCCGCATGACGGCACGGTAGACGTCCTTGGGAAGACGCTCGTGCATCGTGCGCTCGTCAAAGACCATGCTCCCGAAAAGTTCCGGTATTCCGGCCATAATCCATACCTCCGCAAAACATTATAAAAAACGGACGCCGGGTAGAATATACCGGCCCCCTTGATACCTGTTTTGACGAGCTGCGCCGCCGGCGGAGCACTCCTCCGCCCGTGCCTGCGGCACCAAACTCAATTAAAAGTATACGCTTGTACAGCCGCCGTTGTCAATCGTTGAAAGCGCCCAAAAAATGACCTGTAAACCGCATATATTTTATCTCTTTGCGAGGAATCGCGAAAATCGGTCTCAAAATCCGAAAATCGGTTGACAGCCCCCGCGGGTCTCTGCTACAATATACACTTGGAAAAACAAGAGGCACAGACGTTAGAGGAAAGTGTAGGTGAAGTGATGAGAAAGGCGTATCTGCTGCTCGAGAACGGCAGGGTGTTCGAGGGGAAGCTGTTCGGCGCCGAGCACGAGGTCACGGGAGAGGTGGTCTTTTCCACGTCGATGACCGGATATCTCGAGAGCCTGACAGACCCCAGCTACTACGGGCAGATGCTCGTACAGACCTTCCCGCTCATCGGAAATTACGGAGTTATCCCGTCCGACTTTGAGAGCGAAAAGATCCACATGAAAGCGCATATTGTGAGAGAGTGGTGTCAAGAGCCTTCCAACTTCAGGTGCGAAGGTGTTCTTGACGCTTTTTTGAAAGCGAACGACATTCCCGGCCTCTGCGGCATAGACACCCGCGCGCTGACAAAGCTCCTGCGCGAGGCAGGCACGATGAACGGGCGGATAGTCATTTCGGACGAGCCTCCCGCGCCCGACCCGTCGCTTGCGGACTACCGTATCACCGACGCGGTGAAGAACACCAGCTGCACCGAGGTGGAAGTCCTCGAGCCGGAGGGAAAGCCGGTCTGCAATGTCGCGCTCATAGACTACGGCGCAAAGAAGAGCATTTCCGACACGCTCGTGAAGCGCGGCTGCCGCGTGACGGTCTATCCGCAGGACACTAAGGCGGAGACGATACTTGCGTCCTTCCCGGACGGCGTGATGCTCTCCAATGGCCCCGGCGACCCGCAGGACAACACCGCCTGTATCGCCGAGATACGCAGGCTCTTCGGCAGAGTTCCGATGTTCGGGATATGCCTCGGCCACCAGATGATGGCGCTCGCGGCGGGCGGAAGGACGGTCAAGCTGAAGTTCGGCCACCGCGGCGCTAACCAGCCCGTTAAGGACGTCGTCACCGGCCGTGTCTACATCACGAGCCAGAACCACAGCTACGCCGTGGACATCGACAGTCTGAAGGGCGCGGGCGCCGTCGTGCGCTACGTCAACGTAAACGACGGCACCTGCGAGGGTGTGGACTACGCAGGCTCGAACGCGTTCTCCATGCAGTACCACCCCGAGGCGCACGGCGGCCCGCAGGACTGCCTCGAGGCGTTCGACAGGTTTATCGAGATGATGAAGGAGGCAGACTGATGCCGCTCAAGGAAGGAATACGCAAGGTCATGGTCATCGGCTCCGGCCCTATCGTCATAGGACAGGCGGCGGAGTTTGACTACGCCGGCACGCAGGCGTGCCGCGCCCTCAAGGAGGATGGGCTCGAGGTCGTCCTCGTCAACTCGAACCCCGCGACGATAATGACCGATTCGGCGATAGCCGACCACATATACATCGAACCGCT
>CANPWY010000061.1 GCA_947585215.1 uncultured Clostridia bacterium | reverse complement strand
ACCGACGAGCACGGTCAGAAGATAGAGAACAACGCGAAGGCGGCGGGCGTCACGCCGAAGGAGTTCGTCGACAGGATTGTTGAGGGTCCGCGCGGCGTCAAGGATCTCTGGAAGCTGATGAACATCTCCTACGACCGCTTCATCCGCACGACCGACGACTACCACGTCGCCGCGATACAGAAGATATTCAAGGAGATGTACGACAAGGGCGACATCTACAAGGGAAAGTACACCGGCAAGTACTGCGTGCCCTGCGAGTCTTTCTGGACCGAGAGCCAGCTTGTCGACGGCAAGTGCCCCGACTGCGGCCGCGAGGTCATAGACGCCGAGGAGGAGGCGTACTTCTTCCGCGCCTCCAAGTATGCCGACAGGGTGCGCGAGCTGCTCCTCAACACCGACTTTCTCGAGCCGCGCATCCGCGTCAACGAGATGATAAACAACTTCATCGACTGCGAGGGCGGCCTCCAGGACCTCTGCGTCAGCCGCACGAGCTTCAAGTGGGGCGTGCCGGTCGACTTCGACCCCGGCCACGTCGTCTACGTCTGGCTCGACGCGCTCTTTAACTACACCACCGCCCTCGGCTATATGAACGACAAATACAACGATATGGAGAAGTTCTGGCCGGCGGACGTCCACATCGTGGGCAAGGAGATAGTCCGCTTCCACTCGATATACTGGCCGGCGTTCCTGATGAGCATGGGCGCGCCGCTGCCGAAGAAGGTCTACGGCCACGGGTGGCTCAACTTCAACGGCGAGAAGATGAGCAAGTCTCGCGGCAACGTCGTCGACCCGTACATCCTCGCGGAGAAGTTCGGCGTCGACTCGCTCCGCTTCTTCCTGCTCCGCACCTTCCCGTTCGGCTCGGACGGCAACTTCACAAACGAGCTGCTTATCCAGACGATAAACACTGACCTCGCAAACGACCTCGGCAATCTCGTCAGCCGCACCACCGCGATGAGCGACCGCTACTTCTCGGGCGACCTCGCGCAGGGCGGCGAGCTCACCGAGGCGGACGGCGAGCTGAAAGCGCTCGCGGCGGAGGTCACGGCAAACTATGAGCGCCAGATGGACGCGTTCCAGTTCTCGAACGCCCTCTCGGAGGTGTGGCGTCTCATAAGCCGTGCCAACAAGTATATCGACGAGAACAGCCCGTGGGTGCTCGCAAAGGGCGAGGCGAAGCGTCCGCGCCTGCTCTCCGTACTCAAGAATCTCTGCGAGGCGATACGCGTCGCGGCGATACTCGTGAGCCCGGTCATGCCGGACACCGCGGAGGCGATATTCGAGCGTCTCGGCGTGCCGGTGGGCGGACGCGTGTGGGACGCCGTCTCCTTCGACCTCGAGACCGAAGGCTTCTGGAAGACGACCTCCGGCGCGCCGCTCTTCCCGCGCATCGACGTGGAGAAGGAGCTTGCTTCGCTCGACGCGATACTCGAGGCGGAGCAGGCCAAGGCCGCCGCGTCCGCGAAGGAGGCTCCGAAGCCCGAGAAGAAGCCCGAGCCCGCACCGGAACAGTCCGAGCCGGAGCATCTGCCGCAGATAACGATAGACGACTTCATGTCGGTCGAGCTTCGCGCGGCGAAGATATACGAGTGCGAGCCTGTCCCGAAGTCGAACAAGCTGCTCCGCATACAGGTCGACCTCGGCTACGAAAAGCGGCAGATAGTGAGCGGCATCCGCGCGTGGTACAGCCCGGAGGATCTCATCGGCAAGACGATAGTCGTCGTCGCGAACCTCAAGCCCGCGAAGCTGCGCGGCGTCGAGTCGAACGGCATGCTCCTCGCGGCGGACACGCCGGAGGGCGGCGCGTCGGTGATATTCCTGCCGGACGACGTCCCGGCGGGCCAGCGGATACACTGAGATAAATCTTTGTACTGTTGAACAATTGCAGGGGCGGCGGCCATTCCGCCGCCCCTGTTTTTTACAGGAGGCAGATATGACTTTATTCGACACTCACGCGCACTATGACGACGCGCGCTTCGACTCCGACCGCGACGCGCTCATTCGCTCGCTCCCCTACGAGGGCGTCGGCCTCGTAGTGAACCCCGGCTGTAACCTTGAAAGCTCCCGCGCGGCGGTCGGGTTCGCGCAGACCTATCCGCACTTCTACGCGGCGGTGGGGGTGCATCCTTCCGACATCAAAGAGACCGACGACGCCGCTTTCGAGGAGATAGCGCGCCTCGCGCGGAGCGAGAAGAAGGTCGTCGCGATAGGCGAGATCGGCCTCGACTACTACTGGGACAAGGAGAACAGGGAGGAGCAGAAGGCGTTCTTCCGCCGCCAGATGGCGCTCGCGCGCGAGCTCGGCCTGCCGGTGATAGTCCACGACCGCGAGGCGCACGGCGACTCGCTTGAGATAGTCGACGAATTCCCCGACGTGAAGGGCGTGTTCCACTGCTTCTCGGGGAGCGCGGAGTACGCGCGCGAGCTCGTCCGGCGCGGGTGGTATGTCAGCTTCACCGGCTCCGCGACCTTCAAAAACGCGCACAAGCTCCGCGAGGCGGTCGTCGCCGTCCCGGACGACCGCATAATGATAGAGACCGACTCGCCGTACATGTCCCCCGAGCCGGTGCGCGGACGGCGCAACAGCTCGCTGTACCTTCACCACATCTGCCGCCGTCTCGCGGAGGAACGCTGCGTCGACGAGGAAGTCTTCGCGCGACAGACCTTCGAGAACGGAAAGCGGTTCTTTGGGATAGAGTGAGCCGCGGCGTTTCTTTCGCGGCGCGCGGACAGGCGGCTTTGACGCCGCAGATTCGGTAAAGCGCGCCGCCTTTCCTTTTTTTGAAATACCGATTCGGCTTTGCATTCCCGGCAAGATTTGATTTGGTATGATGCTTGTTTCTTATGCTTAATAAGGAATGTTTGAACATTCGACGATTCGGTTTCTTGGAGAAAGATCAGTATGAAGATCAGCATAGATTTCGGACATCCGTATTTTGATGAAAAAGTTATCTTTGAACTAACGCTCGATGACTTAAATTCCTTTTACGCGAATGAAACTGCGGTGAATCGACTTAACCTGTTCTTTGTATTAGAGGCGTCGTTACACAGACTTCAGCGAGAGAATAGTTTGAAAGCTGCCGCCCGCTGTGCATTTTTAACGGCTTATTATCTTTTCACAGCATCAACGCCCCCTGCATCTTTCGAGTTAGCGGAGTTTTATATTGACAGGGCTTTGGAATGGGATGAAACGCCGGAATATATCCAATGGAAAAAACTTATAGATAAGGGAAATTGACAAATTCCCGCCGGTCATAATGCTAATGAGGAAATTGTCAAACATACCGTTTGATATTCAGCGCGCCGGTTGTGCTTTAAACGCTCCGGGAACGCAAAAGAAAATCGGAAGTTTTTGAAATATCGCACACAAGGAGGTCACCATGGAAACAATCTGGATAACCGACGCGGACGAGAAGAGCCGCGTCCTGCGGGACGTCCTCGCGGAGCTCGGCGACTGGTTCGGAAGTCCGGAGGGCGTCGCCGAATACGCCGAGGGCGTGCGCTCGCGGCCGTTCCTCGCCGCCGTCTGCCACGGGCAATACGTCGGCTTCTTCTCGCTTGACACGCACTACGGGCGCACCGGCGAGATATACGTCTGCGGGGTGCGTCCCGCATACCGAGGCAAGGGCGTGGGACGCGCGCTGTGGCTCAAATCGGAGGAGTGGTTCCGCGAGAACGGCTGCCGGTACGTCGTCGTAAAGACGCTCAGCGACGAGGCAGACTACTCTCCCTACGAAGAGACGCGCGCTTTCTACCGCGCCATGGGCTTCGAGCCGCTTCTCACCCTGCACGAGATGTGGGACGAGGAAAATCCCTGTCTCATCATGATAAAGTCGCTGTAAAAGAGCACCGACGGCTTGAAGCCGTCGGTGCTCTTTTGTCTATGAGATTTTTGTCCCGAGGGAATACACTCAGTATTTCCAGAAGCTGTACACCGCCTCGCCGCCGTTTACGAATACCTCGACCGACTTCGTATCCTCGAGGATGTCGAGCATGTCTATTCTCTCGAGCTCCCGCACGGTCTTTTCGCCGTCCGCGGTCTTCAGCGTGAGAGTGTTCCCCGAGACTTCGACATACTCGCTCTCCTTTGTCAGGAGGTGACGCGCTTCCTCCGCCGGGAAGCTCTTTATCCTCCCGCCGTCGAGGGTGAGCACGCGCGGTATCGACAGAGCGCCCGCAAACTCGTACCCCTTCGGCGCCTGCTTGCCCCAGTGGTACATCCAGCCTATCATCAGGCGGCGCTCTCCGTCCGCGAAGGTCTGCGGCGCGTAGAAGTCCGGCCCCCACTCCGGGCGGCTGATCGAACAGTTTACAAGTTTTCCGTCCTCGAAGTCGCCCACGACGAAGTGGGTCGAGCGCTCCTGCGTCCCTATCTTCGAGAACATCAGGACGTACCTGTCCCCCAGCTTGAAGAAGTCCGGGCACTCGATGCAGTTCGCGTACTCCGCACCCTCGAACAGCACGCCGGCGTACTCCCAATCGAGGAGCGTGTCGCTCGTGAAAAGCAGCACCTTCCCGACCGTCTTGTCGCCGGTGCCGACCGCCATGTAATACTTCCCGTCGATGAGCGTGACCTTGGGGTCGCGGAAGTCCGGCGTCCCGAAGGGATTTTTGCGTATGACGGGGTTCCCCTCGTACTTTGTAAAATGCACCCCGTCGTCGCTCCACGCGACCGACTGCGTCTGCGCAAGCTCCTTTGAGACGGAGGTGTAGATGAGGTAGAGCCTGCCGTCCTTCTCGACGGCGGAGCCGGAAAAGCACCCGCCGAAGTTTTCATAGGGCATGTCCGGGCGAAGCGCTATCGGCAGCTCCTCCCAGTGGAGCAGGTCGCGGCTCACGGCATGGCCCCAGTGCATTGGCCCCCACTGCGCCGAGTACGGGTTGTGCTGGAAGAACGCGTGGTACATACCCTTATAGCGTATGAGGCCGTTCGGGTCGTTCATCCAGCCCTTCTTCGGCTCGAAGTGGTAATCAAAGCGCAGAGAACCGTCCATATTACTTCCTCCCGATATATACACTTGCCGCGAGCCCGATGCCGGGTCGCGGCCGCTTTTACTCTTGCTCAAGCATCTCCCGCATCAGGCTGTCGAAGCCGGGGAACTGCCGTTTCAGTATCATCGGTCTGCCGTTCTCGCCGACAAAGCAGTGGGTGCTCTTTGCCGTGAACACGACGGCGCCGGTCTCGACGTTCGTGCCGGTGTACCCTATCGTGAAGCGGACGCCGTTGTAGTCCGCGACGCGCATGTCTATGCGGACGGTGTCCCCGAACGTCGTGGGACGCTTGTACTCGACCTCGACCGACAGCACCGGCGAGGCTATGCCCTCGCTCTCGAGCTTCGCGTAGCCGTAGCCGACCTTGTCAAGGAAGTCGACCCGCGCCTCCTCCATCCACTTGACGTAGTTGGAGTGGTGAGTGATGCCCATCTTGTCGGTCTCATGATAGTTTACTTTCCGTATATATCCTTCCATATTCGCCTCTTAGTATCCTATTCATACAGGTTTCGACATGTGTCGTTACCCGCCCGAAATTCCAAGCAGTATCTTTTCTATTCGTTCCGTGCAGTCTGCCTCGCGGGTCGCGTCCTTTCGCCAGTCGTCGGAAAGCGGGAAATAACGCTTGTCGCTTACGGTCTTTCCCATGTCCCACTTGCCGTTTTCGCCGCGATTGTCTTGAAGCCAGTCCGCGACAAATCCAAGTTTATAGTTTGCCCGCTTATATCTCATAAGCAGCTCGACCGCGCCCAAGTAATTGCTCGCGTTTCTGCTGCGAAACTCCTGCGGCAGAACCGAGACCGGACGGTCGTATATGTAATAGATGCCCTTCTCAAAATTGAGGATATGCTCCACGAAGGCAAGCTCTGTTTTCTCGTCAAGGCAGTCGCACAGCAGGGACACCGGGTAGTAGTTTTCGATCCCGATTATTCTCCCGCCGTTCGGGCGCAGGACGCTTTTGTACGCCGCGACATATCTGTCATAGTCGCAGCTTCCGCCCTCAAAGGCGGCGGCCACGATCTCCGCCCAGTTCCCCGCAACCCTGTTCGCGGCGGCGTTGTCCTTTGTGAACCGCCGTATGCCCGTCGCCAGGAGCAGCGAGGTGAAAACGCTCCAGTCGTGAACCTTCTCCTCCCTGTCCGGGATAGTCTTCTCGCCGACGAGGCAGTCGTTCATATAACTGACCGCTTTTCGGATGCACTCGTCCTCAATCGTGCAGCCGAGTATTTCCAGTCTGCGAAGCGCCTGCTCGGTAGTGATTCGGGAACCGCCCGAGACGGCGAGAGAATGAAAATCTCCCCAGCTGCCGTCCTCGTGCTGCCACTCTGTTATCTGCCTTGCCCACTTCCCGTCCCTGTGCATAGCGGCCTCCTTAAAACGTAAAGTGCCGTTTTCCGAGCAGGATACGCGCCAAAGCGCAGCGGCGCCGCCGTGCTGTCCCGGCGTCGCAACACCGTATCGGCGGTGTGGCGGCCGCTTTGCGGACGCGGAGTCACTTACGCAGCTCGGTCTTGCGCATCTTGCCGCTTATCGTCTTCGGTATCTCGTCCATGAACTCGATAAAGCGTATCCACTTGTACTCGGCCATGCGGCTGTTCGCGTACTCGCGGAGCTCGCGCGCAAACACGGTGGAAGCGGTGTAGCCCGGCGACGGCACGACGAACGCCTTTATCGCCTGTCCGCGGAGCGGGTCGGGCACTCCTACCACAGCGCACTCCATCACGCCCGGGTGCGCCATGAGGACGTTTTCGACCTCGTTCGGGCCGATGCGGAAGCCGCCGCTCTTGATTATGTCGTCTATCCGGCCGTAGAAGTAGAATCTGCCGTCCTTGTCCTTCAGCGCGGAGTCGCCGGTGTGGTAGACGCCGCCGTCCCACGCGGCGGCATAGGTCTCCTCATCGAGGTAGCCGCAGCAGAGGCCGGTGGGACGCTTTCCGTTTTTCGGGAGAATGACTATCTCGCCCACCTCACCCTCGGGGGTGAGGGTGCCGTCCGCATCGCGCATCTCAATGTCGTATATCGGCGAGGGCTTGCCGAGCGAGCCGACGACCGGCTCCTCCCAGCAGAAGTTGCCGAGAAGTATCGTCGTCTCGGTCTGACCGTACCCCTCGGCGAGCGGGAGTCCGGTGCTCTCGGTAAACGTCCTCGATATGCTCGGGTTGAGCTGTTCGCCCGCCGTCGCCGCGTGCTTCAGGTTCGGCATGGCGGGGATTCCCTTCCGCGCGAGGTAGCGGTACACCGTCGCGGGGGCACAGAAGGACGTGACGCCGTACTTGTTTATGACGCTCACGAGCTGTTTCGGCTCGAAGTTGTCAAAGTCATAGACCATGACCGCACTGCCGATGAGCCACTGACCGTAGATTTTTCCCCAGGACGCCTTCGCCCAGCCGGTCTCGGCGACGGTGAAGTGCAGGCCGTTCTCCTCCGCCTGCTGCCAGTACTTCGCCGTGACGACGTGCGCGAGCGGATATGTGAAGTCGTGTATGACGCCCTTCGGGTAGCCGGTAGTGCCGGAGGTGAAGTAGAGGAGCATCGGGTCGGACGCGCGCGTCTCGACGCGCTCAAGCGTCTCGGACGCGCTCTCCATCTCCTCCGTTAGATTGCGGAAGCCGGGAACGCTTCTCTGCACCGTCCAGAACCGGCAGTTCGGAGCCTTGTTTGCCGCCGCTTCGAGCATGCGGTCGTGCAGGTCGTCGTCCGGCGTGCAGATTATGCCGCTTATACTGCGGCAGCTCATGCGGTACTCGATGTCGTGCGCGGTGAGCATGTGGGTCATCGGTATCATCACCGCGCCGAGCTTGTGCAGGGCGACCGAGACTATCCAGTATTCGTAGTGGCGCTTGAGCGCGACCATCACGTAGTCGCCCCGTCCTATCCCAGCCTCGCGCAGGACGTTTGCCGCGCGGTTGCTGAGGCGGCTTATCTCCCCGAAGGAGAAGGTGCGCTCCTCGCCCGTGGCGTTGCACCAGACGAGCGCGCGCTTATTCGGCTCCTCCGCCGCCGTGGCGTCCACCACGTCGTAGCCGAAGTTGAAGTTCTCAGGGTAGTCAAAATCCATCGAGAGAAGTTTTCCGCTCTCGTCAAACCTCTCTATGCAATATCTCTTGTATACACTCATTACGCTATTCTGCTTCCTTATTCTGATTTGGTACGCCTATCCGGCGGAAACGCTCGTATCGCTTCAGGACGAGGTCGCTCTCATCCGAGAGCGCGTCCAACTCGGACGAAAGGAGCGCGCGCAGACGCTCGTAGAACTGCGGCTCGCCGATGTCGTCCTCGGGTATCATCCGCTCTATCACGCCGAGCGCGAGCGCGTCGGACGCGGTGAGCTTGAGGTTTTCCGCCGCCTCCTCCGCCTTCGTCGAGTCCTTCCAGAGTATGCTCGCGCATCCCTCCGGGCTTATGACCGAGTAGACGGCGTTCTCGAGCATCCAGACGCGGTCTGCGACGGCGAGCGCCAGCGCGCCGCCGCTCCCGCCCTCGCCCACGAGGACGGAGATTATCGGCGTGTTCATCGCGGACATCTGCATGAGGTTTTCGGCTATGGCGGCGCCCTGTCCGCGCTCCTCCGCGCCGATGCCGCAGTACGCGCCGGAGGTGTCAATAAAGCACACGACCGGGCGGCGGAACTTCTCCGCCTGCTTCATCAGGCGGAGCGCCTTGCGGTAGCCCTCCGGATTGGGCGCGCCGAAGTTGCGGCGCATCCTGTCCTTCGTGCCGCGCCCCTTCTCTATGGCTATGACCGTGACCGGCCTTCCCTCGAGGCGCGCGACGCCGCCGACTATCGCGCCGTCGTCCGCAAACGCGCGGTCGCCGTGCAGTTCAAAGAAGTCGGTAAATATCCCGCGGATATAGCTCAAACCGGTGGGGCGTTTGCTCCCGCGCGCGGACTTCACTCTCTCGTATGCGGTAACGCTCATATTGCGCCTCCTTCCTAGTGTATCGAAAGCAGGAGCGACAGCGCCGCGCGCTGTTCGCTCCTCGGCACGATGGCGTCCACAAAGCCGTGCTCGAGCAGGAATTCCGCCCGCTGGAAGCCCTTGGGGAGGTGCTTCCGCGTCGTCTGTTCTATGACGCGCGCGCCGGCAAAGCCCACCATCGCGTTCGGCTCGGCGAGTATAATGTCGCCCTCCATCGCGAAGCTTGCGGTGACGCCGCCGGTCGTCGGGTCGGTGAGCAGGACTATATAGAGAAGTCCCGCGTCGCTGTGACGCTTCACGGCGGCGCTGGTCTTTGCCATCTGCATGAGCGAAAGCAGTCCCTCCTGCATCCGCGCTCCGCCGGAGACGGTGCATCCTATCACCGGAAGGCGGCGCTCCAAGGCGTGCTCAAAGAGCCGCGTTATCTTCTCACCGACGACGCTTCCCATGCTACCCATCATGAAGCCCGGCTCCATGACAAAAATGCAGCACGGGTTCCCGTCTATGCGGCATTCCCCGCAGACGACGCCCTCGTTCTCGCCCGTGGACTGCTCGGAGGCCCTCAGCTTCTCCTGGTAGCCCGAGAACATAAGCGGGTCGCTTGAACGGAGCGAGCCGTCAAGCTCGCAAAACGAGCCCTCGTCCGCCGTCATGGATATCCTCTGCCGCGCGGACACGCGGAAGTGGTGCCCGCAGGAGCAGACGTTCATGTTAGCGCGGAGGGCGCTTATCGGTATCGACTTGTGGCAGTTGGGGCAGGTCTGCTCCGGCTCGCTCTCCTCCTGCGGGACGGGCTCGGCGGAACGTCCGCCCTCCTCAAGCTCGTTTTTCGGTTGGTACCTGAATTTCAAAAAGGGCATTTGCTATACCTGCGTTTCCAT
>CANPWY010000060.1 GCA_947585215.1 uncultured Clostridia bacterium | reverse complement strand
TTCCTGCGGACCTTTCGCCCACGGACGCGTGCGGATTCACGCGACTTTGTCGCGCTTATGTAGGATAACACATTTTTGCGGGAATTGCAAGAGGAATTTAAAAACTTTCGTAATAAATAGTTCGAGAGCTTTGCCCTCGAACTATTTATTACGAAGCCGACGGACAAGGCAAAGCCTTGCCGCCGGCATGCGCTCCGCTACGTGCCTAGTTTTCCGCCTTCGGCGGAAAACTAGGCGCACGCTCCGCGAGAGGTGTTTTTTCCGACGTACACGCCGCCGCCGAAAATAAATTTTACTCTATTTCGCCGCTGAAGCGGCGAAACTCTGCGAGGCTTTGGCCGGGAACGTCGGCGCTTCGCGCTTTCGTCCCGACTGAGATTTGCCGCGAAAGGCTGTCAAAACAGCCGCTTTTTCTCCTTCGGCGGCTTGGGCTTGAAGTCGAAGTCGACTAGGACGATGTCGTCCCCTATCCGGCAGATGGACTCCCACGGGATGACGTACTCGTCCCCGCCGAAGAGCGAGAACCCGCCGCCCGGCACCGTCACCGCCACGACGCGGCCGCACTCGGTATCCACGAGCACGTCCATGATATATCCGAGCCGCGCGCCGTCGCGCACGTTTATTACTTCCTTACAGCGCAGGTCAGCCACCTTGCAGTTCATGCCATCGCCTCCCCGCCTATTATATGCGGGGACTACTTAGTCATTACCGGCGAGCGGGTGAGATCCTCCCGCGCCGTGTGCAGCTCGGCGGACGGGCGCGCGAGCGCGTACAGGTCGCCCGCAAGCACCTCCGCGCGGAAGAGCCGCCGCGCATCCTCTCCGAGCGAGCTTATCTCCGCGCTCTTTGTTATGACCGGCAGACGCGCCTTCGTCTTCATCTCGCGCAGAAGCTCGCGCCCGCGCGCATTTGCGGCGAGGACGCGGAGGTACTGCGGCCTGAGCGAGGTCAGCTCCGCGTCTATACCGAGGAACGCCGCGAGGAGAATCCGGCGTATCCGCGCGAGGGCGTAGCGCTTGGTCTTGGCGTTCATCGCCGCCTCCGCCACCGTCCGTGCGGACGCGACGGCGCGCTCGAGGCGGTTTTCAAGTCCCTCGCTCACGTCGCTTATTTTCGCGTAGTCGGCGGCGGTGAGGCGGCGGAGCGCGCTCATCATTATCGCGTCCGCCATGGACGCAACGACCGGGCCGGAGCCGCGCGCCATCTCGCGGATGAACACCTCCGCCGCACCGTCCGGGATGTACTTCATGGCGGAGTACGCCGCGCCGGAGCGCATCAGCTCGCGGATGCACGCGGCGGAGGCGTTGCTCCCTTCAGCGTAGGAGCTGTCGTGCTCCGCGCCCTCGCGGCGGACGGTGCAGGCGTCAAGCTTGTACCCGCCTCGCTCCACAGCGCGCAAGTACTCGATAGCAAGATTGTTGTTCGGCCCTCGCAGAAGCGCGGCGTCCGCGCCGAGCAGTTCGTCCGCCGCGCGCTGACGCACCGCCGCGTAGCTCTCTCCCGAGTCCATCAGCTCGCCGACGCGGCGGCTGAACGCCTCGGTGTTCATCGCGTGCGCCGCCCGGCGGAGCGCCGCAACGTCCCCGCACTCACTGCCGAAGCTCACGGTATCGCAGACGCCGGTGGCGTCAATGAGCTCCACGCCCGCCGTCGCGAACCGCTCCGCCGAGCTTATCGCGTACGCCGCGGGAAGCTCTATAACGAGGTCGGCTCCGCCGGGCGCGGATACCGCCGCCTCCGCGCGGCTGAACTTGTCAAAGACCGCAAACTCGCCCCGCTGTACGAAGCTGCCGCTCATCACCGCGACTATCGCCGCGTCACCGCCGAGCGCGCGCCGCGTGCTCTCTATATGGAAAAGATGGCCCGTGTGGAACGGGTTGTACTCCGAAACTATGCCCGCCGCTCTCATATAAAACCCCCCTTATCGGGAATAAACCGGCAATTTGGAGTTGCAAAGCCGCACGGTTTGTAGTAAAATAACTGTTATGAACCGCACGGTTTGGAATTATCTTATCACATTATATTGCGGAGCGCAAGCTCCGGGGAAAGGGAGTCTCTAACTTGAAAATACTTGTCATAAACGCCGGCAGTTCCTCGCTCAAGTATCAGCTCTTCGACACGGCGGACGGAAGCGTCCTCGCGAAGGGTCTCTGCGAACGCATCGGCATACCCGGCGGTCACGTCAAGCACACCCCCGCCGGCCGCGACACCTTTGAAGAGGACTACAAGATGGATTCTCATGCGGACGGTATCCGCCGCGTCATAGAGCTCATGACGACCGGCGACACCGCCGTCATCGGCTCGATGAGTGAGATAGACGCCGTCGGCCACCGCGTCCTGCACGGCGGCGCGGAGTTCAGCGGCTCGGTGCTCGTCACCCCCGAGGTGAAGGAAGCGATAAAGCGCTGCATCCCGCTCGGCCCGCTCCACAACCCCGCAAACCTCACCGGTATCCTAGCCTGCGAGGAGGCTATGGGCGATATTCCGCAGGTCGCCGTCTTCGACACCGCGTTCCATCAGACCATGCCGGACTACGCGTATATGTACGCCATCCCCTATGAGTACTACGAGAAGTATCAGATCCGCCGCTACGGCTTCCACGGCACCTCCCACCGCTACGTCTCCGCGAAGGCGGCGGAGTTCCTCGGAAAGGATATCAAGGATCTCAAGATAGTCACCTGTCACCTCGGCAACGGCTCGTCGATAGCCGCAGTGGACGGCGGCAAGTGCGTCGACACCTCGATGGGTCTCACCCCGCTCGAGGGTCTGCCGATGGGCACCCGCTCCGGCAATCTCGACCCCGCGATACTCGAGTTTGTCATGAAGAACGAGGGCATTTCGGACATAAGCGAGATGCTGAACATCCTCAACAAGAAGAGCGGCATGCTCGGCATCAGCGGCGTCTCGAGCGACTTCCGCGACCTCTTCGCCGCGCGGGACGCCGGCAACGAGCGCGCAAAGCTCGCTCTCAGCTGCTTCACCTACTCCATACGCAAGTTCATCGGCTCCTACGCCGCCGCGATGGGCGGGCTGGACGTCGTGGTGTTCACGGCGGGCGTCGGCGAAAACAACGCCGGTATCCGCGCCGACTCGGTGAAGGGTCTCGAGTTCATGGGCGTGAAGATAGACGACGCGAAGAACAACACCCGCGGCACGGTGGACGTCACCGGCGAGGGTTCGCGCGTCAAGGTACTCGTCATCCCGACCGACGAGGAGTTCGTCATCGCTTCCGACACGGAAGAGATCGTGAAGGCGCTCTGAACTTCGGCGCGAAACTCTGCGAGGCTAAAAAAGGACAGGCACTTTCGTGCCTGTCCTTTACTATGCGGCTGTGATCCTCCGCAAAATTCTTTCAGTCTGTGTTGCTGATTATCGGGCAGCGGAAGATGCACTCTCCCGTCCTGAGGTCGTAGCGGCAGAACCACAGCGGTTCGCTTCCCGAGTACTGGTCGGGGATGAGTCCTATAGTGCCGTCCGCTATCAGCGGATACACGACGTCTGCCCAGTCGAAGTCCTTCCACATGACCTTTCCGTCCTCGTCGAGCAGGTCAACACCGCCGTCCGAGCGGGTCGCCGTGTAGTATATCTCGCCCGTGACGGCGTCGGTCGCGCCTCCGTTCACGTCCTCATAGCCGGGGAAGGTCTTGGACGGATATTCCTCGTAGGGCTCTTCCGCCTCGCTCGGGTACCCCTCCGGCGGGAACGCGAGCAGAGTCCCGCTCGCTATGTCGATGTAGACCGGGTCCTCCGTCCACATTGTAGCGTCGTTCGGGTCGGGCACGCTGGTCTTGCCGTAGACGACGCCCTCGTACACGCACACGAAGTACACGGCGCTCCACACGTCCTTCAGGTTTTCGGTGACGCCGAAGAACCCGGACGCCGCCTCCGCCGAGATCTCAACGGCGCGCTTTCCGTCCGGATCTATCAGCATAAGCTCTCCGTTGTCATCGTACATGACGGCATAGCCGCCTATCTCACGGCTAAAGTAGAGCTTTTCGCCGAGTATCCAGCTTCCGTCCTTTGCCGCAAGGATGCGCGGCGGCTGTTCGTAATGGCCGAGGCCGGGGTCGTAGTCCGAGCTGTCGGTGAGAAGCATGAAGTCCCCCACGAACGCCACGTCGGAGTAGACCGGGTCGGTGACTATCCCGCCTTCTCTGTCGGTGAGGCCGTATGTGTAGAGCATGTCCGGGTAGTAGTCCTCGTTTATCGTCCCGACATACGGGAGCAGCGTGCCGTAGTTCTTCCCTGCCGCAAGCTCAGAGCCGCAGTAGAGGTCGGAGTAGTGCCCGACCCTGTCGGGGTACTCCGCCGGGTCGAGCTGTGACCAGTCGGTGTATACCGGAGGTTCGGACGGCGACGGCTCGGCAGATGGCGTCCCCGACGGCTCTGTGCTTGGTTCGTCGGACGGCACGGCGCTCGGCTCTACGGACGGCACCGTGCTTTCCAGCGCGGACGTCTCCGGGGACGCCGGGGCGCTCACCGCAGGCTCCGAAGGTGTGCATCCCGCGAGGAGCGCGAGCGCGAGAATGACGGCAGTGATTTTCAGCTTCATGGTATTCGCCTCCAAATAATATGTGTGCTTTTGCGTGTTCAGTCGCTGTCCGAGCGCAGGACACAGCGGAAGATGCACTCGTGCGTCACAATGTCGTAGCGCGCAAAGCAGATAACGCCCGAGCTCTGCTCGAGGAATGCCATCGTCCCGCCGACTATCAGCGGATAGACGCTCTCCGCCATCTCGTAGTCTTCCCAGACAGGGTTCCCGTCCCGGTCGAAGATGGAGTAGGTGACGCCGTCCCCGGCGTAACCCTCGTAGTAGAGCTCGCCCGTCGCGTCGTCGTATGTCGCCCAGACGCTCATCATGCCGGGCACGTCCGGGACGATGGGATCTCCGTTTTCATCCACGGGCTCGTGGGAGACGTAGACCGGCTCGGCGGCGTGACCCTCCGGCGGCGCAAGCGACGCCGCGCCGGTCACGGGGTCGAGGTAGATATAGAACGGCTCCCTCGCGTCCTCCGTAAACTCCATCACTCTCAGGTAGCCCAGACCCTCGTACACCTCGAGGCTGAGGAAGACATTGCAGTCGCCCGACATGGTGAAAAAGTCGAAACCGAAGCTGTCCGTGCCGACAAGCGGCGCGTAGACCTCCTTCGTGACAAGGCAGGTGATCTCGCCGTCCGAGTTTACAAAGCTTATCTCTCCGTCGAGGCCGACGCAGGCGACGAAGCCGCTGTCGTCTATGGCATAGGTGACGCTCTGCTGAAGCCCCATCTCCCGCACCCAGCGTCCGTCCTGCGCGGCAATGGTGACATAGTGCAGGCTTGTGTAGTCGTCCGGGGCGGCTGTCAGCTTGGTGAGTACGAGGTATCCGCCGTACAGCGACACGTTGTCGTATGCCGGGTCGGTCACGACGCGGCCGCTTCTGTCCATCACGCCGTAGTAGTAGGCGGTTTCGGGCTCCCAGTCATCAAGGTCTACAAGAGCGCCGATGTACGGAAGGAGCATACCGTAATCGTCCTGCGGCGTGAGCTTCTCGCCGGAGTAGTGCGGCGAATATGTGTACATGTCCTCCGGGTAATCCGGCGGGTCAAGCTTTGACCAGTCGGTGTAGACCGGCGGGCCGGACGGTGCGGGTTCGGCGGACGGCGTGGGCGTCCCGGACGGCTCCGCGCTCGGTTCGCCGGACGGTGCGGCGCTAGGCTCGGTCGAGGGCGCGGAACTTGCGGGCGCGGACAGCTCCGGCGACGCCGGTGCGCTCGCCACAGGCTCCGTCGGCGCACATCCCGCGAGGAGCACGAGCGCGAGAAGTATGGCGGTGAATTTCGTCTTCATCATATTTTCCTCCGGGCACGGAAGCCCCCGTGCTTTGCGGTCTTAATCGGTGTTTGAACGTATGGCGAAGCGGAATATGCACTCCCCCGTCGCGAGGTCGCAACGTGAGAACCACATCCCTCCGGCGAAGGCGACCGTCCCGTCTAGCACCGGCGGCAGCAACGGCGACGCATTTCCGCACCTCCAGAGGACGTTCCCGTCCTCGTCGAGGATGTCCATGCCGTCGTCCTCGGTGTAGGCGGTGTAATAGAGGGTTCTCGTCGCGGGGTCGCGGAAGGCGTATGCCGCGCCGACGTAGCCAGGGAAGGTCTCGGGCGCGTCGTTATACATATACACCGGGCTCTTCGGGTACCCCTCCGGCGGCGCGTCGCTTATCTCACCCGTGGAAAGGTAGATGAAGCCCTCAAGTATCCGCGCGTCGTCGTCCGACTCGTAGGAGAAGGCGGCGACTTCGTCGTACACGCACTCGAAGTTCATCGTGTCGTAGACGTAGAGCTGAACCATGTTCTCGTCGCCGAAGAACTCGCCGATGGCGCGGCGCGATATTTCCGCCGCGACCGTACCGTCCGGGCGGACGAAGCTCAGTCCCTTCTCGTTGTTCCAAAGGATGGCATATCCGTCGAGGATGCGGACGAGGTCGACGCCGCTCATCACCCAGCTGCCGTCGAGCGCGGCGAGGGTGCGGATGCTCTCGTCGTCAAAAAGCATGAGGAAGGCGTCCCAGACCTGAGCGTCGGCATAGGTCGCATCGGTGACTATCCCGCCGCTCCTGTCCGCGAGGCCGTACAGCAGTGCCTCCTCGTCGTCCACAGTGACCGTCCCGCCGACATACGGGAGCAGGACGCCGCAGCTCTCCCCCGCCGCGAGCTTCTCGCCGCAGTAGTTCTCGGCGTAGTGCCATATAGGCTCGGGCGGCTCAGACGTCTCTAGCTGCGACCAGTCGGTGTAGACCGGTGGGCCGGACGGCTCCGCGCTCGGGATGTCGGACGGCTCTCTGCTCGGCTCCGTCGAGGGTGCGGAGCTCGCTGACGTCTCCGGCGACGCCGGAGCGCTCGCCGCAGGCTCCGACGGCGCGCATCCCGCGAGGAGCGCGAAGACGAGCGCCGCCGCGAGCAGGAGTGCAGTCGGACGGTGCTTCATCGCGCGTCGCTTTCCACGTCCGTCACCGAGACGTAACCCTCGAACTCGACGAGGAGCTGTCCCGAGCTGCCGAGTATCCAGTTGTACATTATTCTCGCGGGATGGTCCTCGGCAAGCGCCGCCGGTATGACGACATAGTAGTTGTTGAGGAACGGATACTCCCCGCTGCGTATCGTTTCGGCGTTCGGCTCGACGCCGTCCACCTTGAGTATCTTGAGGCCGTCCGCCATCTTCATGTCGTTTGCGTAGTAGTAGACGGTGTAGCCTATCGCGGCGGCAGAGCCGTCGTAGGCGGCGACGCCCTCGATAAGTCCGCCCATCGAACCCGCGACGTAGTCGGTCGGCGGGTCCATCATCTCGAGATCCTTCATGACGAGGTTCTTCATGGCGGTTTGACTGCCCGCCTCCTCGTTGCGCTGGAAGGGAACTATTTCGAGGTCGTTTCCCCCGACCTCCTTCCAGTTCGTTATCTCGCCGGTGTATATCTTCTGTATCTGCTCGGTGGTTAGGCTGTCGACCGGGTTGTTTGCGTTCGTTATAAATACGAGGCCGTCCACCGCGAACGGCTCCATCTCCCACTCGAAGTCCTGCTCCTCCTTCTCGTCCCATATCGTGTCGGCAGGCTCGGCGGCAATGAGGATGTCCGACTCGCCGTACATCAGAGTCCTATAGGACATTGTGGTGCGCGAGAAGTTCACCAAGTCCGCGACGTCCTCGCGGCTCTCGCCGAGCAGGACGCTCGCTATCGCCTCCGCGAGCGGTACGGTCGAGGTCGAGCCGTTCATCCTCGGGAAGTTCTCGCGGGTGAAGCGGAACAGCTCCTCCGGCTCCGTCGAGGGCTCCGCACTCGGTCCCTCGGACGGTTCTGCACTCGGCGCCGCAGAGACTTCTTCGCTCGGCGCGGCGGACTCAATAGGCGAAGGCTCCGCCGAGGGCGACTCGGACGGGTCGCTTGTCCCGCCGGAGCAGGACGCCGCAAGGCAAAGTGAAAGTGTCAAAAGAAAAGCGACAAACTTTTTCATCGTACTACCCCCATTGTCCGCAGTTTCTGACATTTAGACGCTTTTGATACCGGGAAAGTTCCTCCACCCGGCCGCCTGCGCCGCGTCCGCCCAGGGCGCGCGCGGACGCCGCTCCCGCAGGCAAGCTAATTGTAGCACAAAGCCCGGGTAAAGTCATCTCAAATGGGTTACAATGCATTACAATTCGATAACACGCTCGGCGTAAAAAATCCCAAACGGCGCTCGGCGCCGTTTGGGTACGCAAGCTTGCACAATTTCCCGTAAGCATCCTCACGGGAAATTGGTAAAGGAGCGGGCTTTTCAGCCCGCTCCTGCGATTTTTTGCGACAGCATCAATGCCTCGCAGAGTTTCGCCGCCGAAGGCGGCGAAATAAATTCAAATCCGTAAATTTCGGCGGCGTGTACGGCGAAATTTACACCTCTCGCGGAGCGTGCGTCGATTTTCCGCCGAAGGCGGCTCCGCATTCTGATTAGCTCAATGTCGGGCAATATTTGCGAAGCAAATATTGTTAGCGAGGGCTGTAAAATGTCGGATGAGGAATTGGTTCGCGCCCTCGCGGTTCGCAGCGGCGAAAGTTGCTTGCCGCAGGCAAGCAACTTTGCGGAGCCCCGATTCACTCGGGGCGAGCACTTCAATCTAAAGGGCTCCCACGCGGCCGCCGGCCGCGTGGGAATTGCGTAGCGGAGCGCTTGCTGTCGGTAGGGCTTCGCCCTATCCGACAGCTTCACTTGGAATTGCGCCTGCGCAATTTCAAGTGAAAGTCTCGGCGCGAAAGGGTGCGCAGGGCGATTTATCGCCCGAGCACATTTCGCGCCGACGCGTCAGCGAAACTAAATCATTAGGCTCCTTATGTAGTCTATGGTGAACTTCACGCCCTTTTCGCCGAGCTCACCGCGCCACGTCGAGGAGTGCGGCTCTATCGAGAGCATCCCGTCGTAGTGGTGCTTGTAGAGTATCGCCATGAAGGCGCGCCAGTTTATGACGTCGAGACCGGCGGGCGGGTTGTCGTAGTACTTCCCGTCCTCCTCTATCTCGGGACGCATCCTGTCCATGAGACCCGGGAAGTCGTGCGCCCAGTCGAGGTACTTCCACATCTTGGGCTCGTCCTGCTTCGAGCCCTGAACGACGCCTTTGACGTGGACGTACTTGAAGCGGTCACCCCAGCCGAGACCCTCCTCGATGTACGCGCCGTTCACGCCGCCGTGTACGAAGCTGTGGGACGGGTCATACTTTATCCCGAGCCCCGGCACCTCGTCGAGCACAAGCTTCCACTGCTCCGGCGTGCGGATGTAGTGGTCGCCCATACAGCAGTTGACTATCGCGACGTCGAGATCCTTTCCCGCCTCCGCGACGACCTTGTTGAGGTAGTTTATCGCGGCGGTGATGTTCTTGTAGTAGCTGAGCTCCTTCACGTAGTTGACGCTCACGCAGTATACGCCCGCGTGCGTCTTGTGGCAGAACTCTATGAGGCGCTTCACCTCGTCAAACTCGCTCTCGATTATCTTTCCCTCCGAGTCGATGACATGGCTTGCCCAGCGTCCCGCCGCGCCGACGGCGACGCCGGTGCGCTCCGTACCCTCGTTGAACGCGTCCGCCATCGAGAGGAGCATCCCCGCATTGGAATAGGGCGAGTCGTTCGGGCCGCCCATCCATGGGCAGTTGCAGTCCATCTCGATGAATTCGAGGCCGAGACTCTTGGCGTAGTCGAGGCTCTTTACCTCCGGCGGTGTGATTATTCCGAGCTTCATATGTTTCCCTCCGTTCGTGGGGCGGCGGCCGGACGGCGTCCGCGCGCCGCGATACAGTTTTCTACCCAGATTATACTTTGTCCCGGCGCGTTTTGCAATAGTGCGGGAAAGAAGTCCGTCCGATTTTTTGCAAAAAGAGAGCGGGGCGAAAATCGCCCCGCTCCGATGGTGCTCTTATGTCTTCGGCTTACTTGAACAGCAGGCTGAAGAGGTTGTAGTGGTTGAATACCGCGACCGCGACGAGCGCGACGGTGCT
>CANPWY010000059.1 GCA_947585215.1 uncultured Clostridia bacterium | reverse complement strand
TCGCGGACTATGACGGCGGTGCGGTCGTAGCAGTACGGGTCGGAGAAGCTGTAGGACTCCTTGCGCTCGTCGGTGACACCGACGCCGTTTACCATGATGTCATAGCGGCCGCCTTCGATGCCCTCGAGCAGTCCGTCCCAGATGCCCTCCTCGTAGACCGGCTCGACGCCGAGCTTCTCGGCTATCGCCGCGCCGACCTCGACGTCAAAGCCGACAAGGTTGTCCTCCTCGTCGTGGTAGGTCCACGGGCTCCACGTGCCTTCCATGGCGATGATGATGGTGCCGCGCTCCTGTATCTGCGCAAGCAGGTCGCCGGTCTCTCCCGAGGCCTCGGCGGAGGGCTCGGTGCCGCCGCCGCATCCCGCAAACAGCGAGAGCATCATGACAAGCGCCAGAACGAGCGCAAAAATACGACTTTTCTTCATAACTGATTACTCCTTTGCCTGATTTTCTTTTTTCCCCGACTCACCGGCCATCGTTGTGCCGATGCTCCTGAGGAACGCCTTCGTCCGCTCCTCCTTCGGGTTCTCGAAGAACTCCTTCGAAGGTCCGGACTCGGCTACAACACCGTCCTCCATGAATATCACCCTGTTTGACACCGTGCGCGCAAATCCCATCTCATGGGTGACGACGAGCATCGTCATCCCGTCCTCCGCGAGCCGGCGCATGACGGCGAGCACCTCGACCGTGAGCTCCGGGTCGAGAGCGGACGTGGGCTCGTCAAAGTAGATTATCTCCGGCTCGGGCGCTATGGCGCGCGCTATCGCGACGCGCTGCTGCTGTCCGCCGGAAAGCTGGTCGGGATAGTAGTCGTACCTGTCCGACAGCCCTACCCTGTCAAGCGCGCGGCGGCCGACGTCCCGCGCCTGCGCCTTCGGCATTTTGTGGCCCAGTATCAGCCCTTCGGTGACGTTCTCAAGGGCGGTCTTGTTTGAAAAGAGATTGTAGTTCTGGAACACGAACGCGGTCTTTTTCCGGAGCCGCGCTATGTCCCGCTTGGAGACATGGCCGAGCTCGAAGCTCTCTCCGTCAAAGATGAGAGTGCCCGAGTCGGCGGTCTCGAGAAAGTTTATACAGCGGAGCAGTGTCGTCTTGCCCGAGCCGGAGGGTCCGAGTATCGCAACGACGTCGCCGCGCTCGACCGTGAGGTCGACCCCGCGCAGGACGTCGAGCGTCCCGAAGCCCTTGGTTATTCCCTTCACTTCAAGCATCGGCATTTTCGTTCCTCCTCCGCTTTACGCGGTGCGTGCTGAGCCGGCGTTCGCCCCTGCCCTGGAGCCATGTGAGTATCGTCGAGAACGCGAGGTATATCAGCCCGACCTCTATGTACAGTACGAGCGGCTCGTACGTCCGCGCGACTATCTGCTTCGTCTTTTGCAGCATCTCCATGACGGTTATGTTTGCCGCAAGCGACGTGTCCTTGAGCATCGAGATGAGCGAGTTCGAGAGCGGCGGGAACGCCGTCTTCATCGCCTGCGGGAGCACGATGCGCCGCATTATCTGGATGTAGGAGAGACCGGTGCAGTAGCCCGCCTCGACCTGCCCCACCGGCACCGACTCGAGCGCGGCGCGGATAGTCTCCGCGCAGTAGGCCGCGTAGTTGAGGCCGATGACGGCTATCGCCGCGACAACCTCGTGAATGACTATGCCGACCCTCGGCAGTCCGTAGTAGACTATGAAGAGCTGGACGAGCAGCGGTGTGCCGCGGAATATCCATATATAGAACCGCGCGAACTGCCGCAGACCGGGCACCTTGGCGTACTGCACCATCGCGAGCAGAAGCGCCACGACCATGCAGAGTGAGAACGCCGCTATCGTGAGCGGTATCGTCATGCACAGGCCGGGAATGAGTATGTCGTCAAAGGATTGGGCAAAGACTTGCCATGCGTGTGCGTCCATAAAGTTTTTTCATCCTCTCGCGGGAGCGCCTTTCCGCGCACGGTCGTCCGCGCGGCGTCCCCTTGTTCCGGGGATTATTATAGCCTGCTTTCCGTAATATAGCAAATACTTATATTAAATATTTAGCTATACTTGACAGGCATAGCTATATTTGCTATACTGCGGTCGGGGTGATGGAAAATGGAACTGAGAGTTTTGCAGTACTTCCTCGCGGTGACGCGCGAGGAGTCGATACTCGGGGCGGCGAAGTCGCTGCATCTTTCGCAGCCGACGCTCTCACGCCAGCTCCACGAGCTCGAGGAGGAGCTCGGCAAGCCGCTCTTCATACGCTCAAACAGAAAAATAGCCCTCACCGAGGAGGGCATGATGCTCCGCAAGCGCGCGGAGGAGATATTGGAGCTCGTCCGCCGCGCGGAGGACGAGATAGCGCTTTCGGACGAGCACCTCGCGGGTGACGTCACGATAGGCGCGGCAGAGGCGGAGGGCGTGCGCTTCCTCGCGCACGCCGCCGAGAGGATGCGGGACGAGTACCCGCTCGTCCGCTTCCACATTATAAGCGGAGACAGCGCGGCGGTGCTCGAGGATCTTGACCGCGGGCTCGTGGACTTCGGGTTTGTGCTCGGTGAGGCGGACGCCGCAAAGTACGAGTCGATAGCAGCGCCGTACCGTCCGGCGTTCGGTGTGCTCGTGCGGGAGGACGACCCGCTCGCGGCGCGCGCGTCGGTCGAGCCGGATGAGCTTTACGACCTGCCGCTCATAGTCTCGCGCCAGATGCTCCGCACCGACGACCTGCGGCGGATAATGCGCTGCGGCGCGGAGCGGCTGAATATCGCCGCCACCTACAACCTCCTCCACAACGGCGCGATGCTCGTGGACGAGGGTATGGGCTGCGCGGTCTGCCTTGAGGGCGTCGTGGACGTCTCCGGCGCGCGGCCGCTGCGGTTCGTGCCGTTCTCCGAGCAGCCGGATATACACGCGTCGGTGATATGGAAGAAGTACCGCGTGTTCAGCCGCGCGGCGGAGCGCTTCCTTGCGGAGCTGCGGAGCCGCGCCGGGGCGTGACCTTCGGCTCCCGGCATTTTCGTCCCGCCGGCGCACTCGAAACGAGGGCTCGGGGTTTACTCCCCGAGCCGCGTCTTTATCCAGTAGTTTTTCATTTTGAAGCCGCGCTCGAAGGTGACGTCTCTTGCGCCCTCGCCCGGCCAGACGAAGGCGCGCGCCTCGTCCTCGCTTTCAAACTCCGCCTCGCCGTACATGAATTCGTGCTCCGTGCCGGCGTCGACCACAGAGCAGTCCAGCGCGCGGCCGCCATACATGTAGCGGCGGTAGTCCTTGCGTATCGGCTCGCGGCCGATGAAGCGGACTATCTCGAGGTAGAATTCCTCGGTTATCGGGGTCTCTATCTCCTCGCGGGAGAGGTCGCCCTCGCCCTTGACGGTGAGCTTGCAGGAGACCCGGCCCTTCTCCGGACCCTCCAGCGTCTCCGCGCGCCTCACGCGCACCTCCGGCGAGACCGAGAGGTACGCCTGCGTCACGGCGTCATGCGTGACGAGCGGCAGGTCCGGCAGGGCAGACAGAAGGAATTTGCGCTCTATCTCCATAGATGTACCTCCTTACTTGGCGCGCGGACGCGCGCCTTTCCCCACACCATTGTACCACAGCCGGTGCGGGGCGTCTGAGTTCCTCAAAAAATTTGTTTGTTTGCACAAATTTTAGTGGCATTTTCCGAAATGTATGCTATAATTATGACATCACCCAAGCAATATTGCCAAAAGGAGGAGTCGGATATATGAAAAGGATAGGCATACTTACGAGCGGCGGCGACTGCCAGGCGCTGAACGTCACGATGCGCGGTGTCGCGAAGGGTCTTTACAGCATTTACGGCAGGGACGGGGTCGAGATTTTCGGCTTCATAGACGGATACAAGGGCCTCATGTACGAGGACTACCGGAAGATGACGCCGATAGACTTCTCCGGTCTGCTCACCGTCGGCGGAACGATACTCGGCTCGAGCCGCACTCCGTTCAAGCTGATACGCGAGCCGGACGAGAACGGTCTTGACAAGGTCGAGGCGATGAAGTACACCTACCGCCGCCTGCGGCTCGACTGCCTCGTCGTGCTCGGCGGCAACGGCAGCCAGAAGACCGCGAACCTCCTCTCTGAGGAAGGGCTGAACGTCATAGGCCTGCCGAAGACGATAGACAACGACCTCTGGGGCACCGACACGACCTTCGGCTTCCAGAGCGCCATCGCGGTCGCGACCGACGTCATCGACTGCATCCACACCACGGCGTCCTCCCACAACCGCATATTCCTCGTGGAGATAATGGGCCACAAGGCGGGCTGGCTGACGCTGAACGCCGGCATCGCGGGCGGCGCGGACATCATCCTGATACCCGAGATACCGTACAACATCGACTCGGTCATAAAGAAGGTCGAGGAGCGCTCCCGCTCCGGCCACGGGTTCACCATTCTCGCCGTCGCGGAGGGTGCCATCTCGCAGGAGGTCGCCGCGATGGACAAGAAGGAGCGCAAGAAGGCTCTCGCAAAGATAGCGAAGGACTATCCCTCCGGCTCCTACGAGATAGCTGCCAGGATAACCGAGCGCACCGGCAAGGAGGTCCGCGTGACCGTTCCGGGTCACATGCAGCGCGGCGGCGTTCCGTGCGCGTATGACCGCGTACTGTCGAGCCGCCTCGGAACCACTGCGGCGCTCGAGATATCCAAGGGCAACTTCGGAAACCTCGTCGCCATCCACGACCACAAGATAATAACCGTCCCGCTCAAGGAAGTCGCGGGCAAGCTCAAGACCGTCGACCCCACGGGCGACATCATAGAGGAAGCGCGCCTCCTCGGCATCAGCTTCGGAGACGATTAACGCGCGGCGCGCGTCGGGCGCGAAATGTGCTCGCTGCGCTGCGCACCCTTTCGCGCCGAGACTTTCACTTGAAATTGCGCAGGCGCAATTTCAAGTGAAGCTGTCGGATAGGGCGAAGCCCTACCGACAGTAAGCGCTCCGCTACGCGCCGAGTTTTCCGCCTTCGGCGGAAAATCGACGCACGCTCCGCGAGAGGAATTTTCGGCGACGTACACGCCGCCGCCGAAAATGATTTGACTCTATTCGCCGCCTGCGGCGGCGAACTCTGCGAGGCTTATTTATTTGCCGAAAGGATGTTCTCATGGTAAAGATGTGTGAGGAAGCCGAGAGGATAATGGCGAAGCGCTTCGGGCGCGATACCGTTATAGCGCTTGCGACCGTCGAGGGAGGTGTTCCGTATGTGCGGTATGTCGATGCGTACTACGAGGACGGTTCGTTCTACGTCGTCACCTATGCCCGTTCCAACAAGATGCGCCACCTCGCGGGCGGCTCGTCCGCCGCGATAGCCGGGGACTGGTTCACGGCGCACGGGAGAGGCGTGAACATTGGTGCGTTCGGGAGCGAAGAAAACCGCGCGCTCGCAGAAAAGCTGGAGCGTGTGTTCTCTGCATGGATACACAACGGCGACAGCAATCTTACAAGCCCCGATACCGTGATACTCAAGATTGAGCTCACCGACGGCGTGCTGATGTCGCATGGCACAAGGTACGAGTTTTAGTCAGCCGCGGCAAATAGCGCAGGCACATTTCCGCACAGTATTTCGATACAAAGCAGGGCGTCCCCGAGAGGGGACGCCCTGCTTTGTGTCGGTTGATTGTTTTACCCTCTGAGCGTGAAGCGCGAGAAGAAGCGCTTCAGCGCGTTCTCCTTCTTCGCGGGCGCGGCAGGGTGTACGTCCCGCGCATCCGGGGTGGGAGCAGGCGTCGGGGTCGGTTCGGAAGCGGACGTGGCGCGCTCCGTCGCGGACACGGCGGCTTTCGGAGCGGGCTCCGGTTCCGCTGTCGGGACAGTTGCTGTCCCTGCGGGCTCTGTCGGTGCGGGAGACGTCGGGGGCTCGGCGGGCGCTTCCGACGCAGACGATGCTTCCGGCCTCGGTTCAGACGTCTCGGTCGGTACGGGTACGGACTGCATGGGTGCTTCCGCTACAGATGTCGGTTCCTCGGATGGTGCTGCTGCCGCCTCTGCGGGCTCTGTCGTCGGCGCGGGTGTCGGTTCCTCCGCCGGTGTGGGTGCCGGTTCCGCTGCCGGCACGGGTGTAGGTTCCGCCGGAGCTTCCGGCGCGGGTGCTGTCGGTTCGGTTTGCTCGGGCGCGGCAGATTCCGGCGCGGTGGGCTGTTCGGTCGGCGCGGCGGCTTCCGGCGCGGGTGCCGGTTCTGTCGGTTCCTCGGTCGGTGCGGGTGCCGTCTCTGCGGGCTCTGCTGTCGGAACAGGAGACACCGGAGCGTCCGACGCGGACTCCGCCGAGGCTTCGTCCGGGCGGGCTATCTTCCACTCGCCGGAGTAGGCCATCTCGATGAAGCGCTCCTGCGAGTTGAGCGGTTCCCGGCCGTTCTGAACGTAGGTGTATGTCCCGTCCGCGCCCTGGCGGCGGAGCTTCACGTTGTCCGAAAGCTGCGTCTCAAACACGCGCTCGAGGTGGCGGCGGAGGTATTCGTCCAGAACCGGCACCGCGACCTCGACGCGGTGTTGAGTGTTCCGCGTCATCAGGTCGGCGGAGGAGATGTAGACCTTCCTCCGCTCGCCGAGGCCGAAGATGTAAATTCTCGCGTGCTCGAGGTAGCGCCCGACGATGCTGTATATGTTGATGTTCTCGGTGAGGCCGGGCAGTCCGCCGACCATGCAGCAGATGCCCCGGATAAGCAGGTCTATCTTCACGCCCGCCTGCGACGCCTCCACAAATTTCTCGATTATCCCCTTGTCGGTGAGGCCGTTCAGCTTGAAGCCGAGGTACGCGGGGCGTCCCTCCTTGGCTTCGGCGATCTCCGCGTCTATCATCTCGATTATTCGGTTCCGGAGGCCGAGCGGCGCGACGAGCAGACTTCCCGGTTCCTCGACGACCTCGCCGAGAGCGAGGCTCGTGAACACCCGCGCGACGTCCGCGCCGATCTCCTTCGAGGCGGTCATGAGCGCAAAGTCGGTGTACAGGCGGACGGTGTCCTCATTGTAGTTGCCGGTGCCTATCTGGCTTATGTACTCTATCTCGTCGCCGTGACGGCTGGTTATCAGGAGCAGCTTCGAGTGTATCTTGATGTGGTCGAGGCCGTATATCACGCGGCAGCCCGCCTGCTCGAGCACGCGGCTCCAGCCGATGTTGTTCTCCTCGTCGAACCGCGCGCGCAGCTCGACCACGACGACGACCTCCTTGCCGTTCTCGGCGGCGTCGACAAGAGCCTCGATTATCTTGCTGTTGTGCGCGACGCGGTAGAGCGTCATCTTTATCGAGACGACGTCCGGGTCGCGCCCCGCCTCCGCAAGGAGGTCGAGGAACGGGCGGACGCTCTCGTAGGGGTATGAAAGCATGAGGTCGTGGCGGCGTATCTGCTCCATCACCGGCAGGTCGGGGGAGATGTTTACCGAGTTCTGCGGCACGCGGCGGGGGTAGAAAAGCTCCGTCTTGTCGCGCACGACGTCCCTCAGGATGCCGACAAACGAGAGGTCGAGCGGTATCGAGCTCGAGAAGAAGTGCTTCTTCGAGACTTTGAGGTAGTCGCAGAGCGCGTCCCGCACCGAGTCGTCCAGCTTGCCGCGGTAGTCTATGCGGACGGGGTTTTGGCGCGTGCGGCGGCGGAGCAGCCGCTCCATCGTGTTGCGGTAGTCCTCGGCGCTCATGCCCTCCATGTCGGGGCCGGCGTCCTCCACGTCCATGTCCGCGTTGCGGACGGTGCGAATGAGCGCCGAGCCCTCCACGCGGTAGTGTTCGAAAATCTTAGGCAGGAACTGACGGATGAGGTCCTCCATGAGGATGAACCGCGTCCCGTCTCCCGGGACGGGGACGAGCCGCCGCAGGCCGCCCTCACCGCAGGGGACTATCCCCAGGCGGTCGCCCCCGCCGCTCTTGGTGCGGAGCATCGCGACGGCGTATATCGCCTTGTGCCGCAGGAACGGAAACGGCTGTTTCCGTCCGACTATCTGCGGCGAAAGGAGCGGCAGGACTTCGCTTGTAAAGTATTTTTCGAGGTAGGACTGCGTCTTGTCCTGCAGGCTCCCGAACCGCACGAGCTCGACGCCCTCATGCGCAAGCTCGCGCATGAGCTCCTTATACACCTCGTCGCGCATGGAAAGCAGCTCGCCGGTGCGGGCGAGCACCGCCGAGAGCTGTTCCGCGCTCGTGAGCCCCATCTTGTCGTCGGTGACGCCGTCCTTGAGCGTGTCCACAAGAGTGCCGACGCGCACCATGTAGAACTCGTCCAAATTGCTCTGGAAGATGGATATGAAATTCAGGCGCTCGCAGAGCGGGTTGCGCTTGTCCCGCGCCTCCTCCAGCACTCTCTCGTTGAATTGCAGCCACGAAAGCTCGCGGTTGACAAAGCAGCCGGCAGGCCGCTCCGCGGCGGGCGCTTCTTTTTGGGTTTTTTCGGCCATGTTCTCACAACCTCGCTCTAAAATGCTTTGCCGTGGGTTCAGCCTCTATTATACTACCGTTTCCGTCGCTTTGCCACAAAAATCGAAAAAAAGACGCCCTCGAAATCGAGGGCGTGTCGTGTGGCGAATAAAATATCATCTGGCACGATGACAACCATGGGGATAATGATACCTGCGTTTGTCGGTCTAACTTGGAACATTCATAGTAATATACCTGCAAAGTTTGAGTGATACATAAAATTTAACAATAAATGAGAGGCGGACTCTTATGAGTCCGCCTCTTGTATTATTTGTTCGCTAAACCGGGTCGTGAGTCAAAATTGTACCGCTAAAAGTAGAGGGAACAAGTCCAGTGGTGTAAAAATCTGTCCAACATCCATTTCCATATGCTGCCCAGTCAAAAATCTCGGGGGCAGGATTGCCGTTAGCGTCGCGTATAATTACGGCGTAACCATCTCCGAAAATGCCGGACCCGTGAGTGAAGTGATAATAATTGCCATTAGCATCTACTTTGGAGCCGGGAAGCGTATGGAAGGTGGTCCAACCGAGGTCATAGAGAAGATGGCAGAACTCTCCAAACGTCGCATAGCCCTCTGTCGCGCTATGCCCAAACTCACTTGACCCATGCTCAAAATAAGGATTGGTGCGAGCTTCAAGGGCATATTGATACGAGTAAATATCAAGGTTATAATCGGTTATCTGCGCATGACCCTCAGCTATATCGTCTTTTGTTATGCCGAGTTTTGTTGCCATATATTCCAACGCAACAGTAACTTGCCCGTTGTCGAGGATTTTAGGCAGTCCGATTTTGCTGTTTGTAGGCTGGCTGCAGTACTGCGCCTGTTCAAAAAGTTTCTGAGCAATCGAGTATGCGCTCATAGGAGCGGGAGTCCTTTTCATTTCCTCAGTATGCCCATCCGGGTATGTAATAGTATAATCCATCCGGCCTTCATCATATTCATAAAGGCTGCCGAAATACCGGTATGTGGGATGATAGCCAAGAGTCGTGCGATGAATAGCCGTCATTGCGTCGTAATACAACATATCGGCATCCGGGTCGATAGCAATGTAAAAAACCTTGTTTATACTATCGAACAGTTCCGGGACGTTCATTCCGTTGGGCATCTCATGGTAGGCATTACCCGTGTTTATCAGTTCGCCCCTGATGCAAGCCATAATAGCATCGTAATTGGGGTGGCTCTTGTCAAGTCCGTACACAACGAGGTCCCAGACATCTATCTGGACGCGGTCTACGGTATTGACCATACGCGCCACTATCGTCGCAGCTTCGGCGCGTGTGAGGGTATCGTCGCCGCAGAACCAGCCAAGGAACTTCTGCTGCTGTCCTTTGCCATTGACGATACCGGCGCTTGCCAGCGAATATATGGCGCTATGCGCCGGGTCGTTTTTGGCTACATCGAAGAAATACTCGTAGTCGGTCGGAAGCTCGTTGACAGTCGTGCGGTCAAAGAGCGCCTTGTCAAACAGCACAGCGGCGTCCGAGCGGCTGATATAACCATTCGGGTTTGCCGGTACAGACGATATGAAGCCATGGTTCTTTGCATAGTCAACGTAGACGTCATACCAATTCGTGCCGGTCTGGTCACTCACGTCATAGACGCGCTCACCGGTCTGCTTCTGGTAGGTACGGACAACGAACGTGACTGTCTGAGCCCAAGTGAGCTGTCCGTTCGGGTCGAAGCGATTTTC